>NZ_JAFATE010000418.1 GCF_019244115.1 Bradyrhizobium sp. | reverse complement strand
GTCCTCGTGATTCCCACCAGCGAGGAAACCAGCATCGCGCGGCATTGCAAGGCCAGGCTGAGCACGCCTGTCAAATCGACGTAGGGTTTCACCGCTGACGGTCGGCCGGCCCGAGTGCCGTAAAATGCCGCAATCGGCGGGCTGTTTTCATTGTGACAAGATGATAACAGTGCAGCCGATTTCGAAAAGCTCGAGCCAACGATGCAGAGGTCATGCTGAGTGTGATCATCCCGACCGACGGGGTCGAGCAGACCGCGGTCGCCACGCTGTCCGCGCTGGTGCCGGGCGCGGCCTCCGGGGTCGTGCGCGAAGTGCTTTTGGTCGACCGCACCGACAATGACGTGATCGAACGCGTCGCCGATATCGCCGGCTGCCGCTTTCTGCGCATGCAGGGCTCGCCGACGGCCGCGCTGGCGGCCGGCGCCGCGCAGGCGCGCTCACCCTGGCTGATGTTTTTGAAGGCCGGCGCGGTGCTCGATGCCGGCTGGATCGATGAGACCACCCAGTTCATCCAGGGCGTCGCCGCAAGCGGCCGCCCGCGCGCCGGCATCTTTCGCTACGCCCCCTCGCCCTACTCGGAAACCAGCTTGCGCGATCGGCTCAAGGCGATCGCGCGGCTCGTCGCGGGCCCGCTCACCGACCAGGGCCTCTTGATCGCGCGCGACCATTACGTCCGGCTCGGCGGCTATGCCCCAAATATCCGCCGCGCCGAAGCAAAGCTGCTGCGGCGGCTCGGCCGCTCCTCGCGCACGCTGTTGCGCAGCCGGATCGTCATGGTCGGCGTCTGAAGCACGACGAAGTTTGATTTGAATCGTCGCCTCCCGCGAACGGTTCACCTCTCCCCGCTTGCGGGGAGAGGTCGGATCGCATCTTCAGATGCGATCCGGGTGAGGGGGACTCTCCACGAGCGCGGTGTTTGGAGACTCCCCCTCACCCGAACCCTCTCCCCGCAAGCGGGGAGAGGGGGCGCACCTCCCGTTCGGCTCCGATCGAACTTCATCTCATCGCGCTCGCTCCCCCCCACACACACATCGCGCCTGCCCTCGACCGGGTTTCAATAACATACTTGCCAAAATCAAGTAGTTGTTTGACAATAGCAAGTATCGAGGTGACCCGATGGCCCAAGTCGAAGTGACGTCAGGCGTGTCCGACGGCCAGATCGCCGCGGTACGCGCCTTCAACCGCGCCTATACCCGCAAGATCGGTGCGCTGGATCAACACATCCACAAAAGTCCCTATTCCCTGAGCGAAGCGCGGGTGATCTACGAACTCGCCCACCGTGACGACCTGTCGGCCAAGGAGATCGGCAGCGAGCTCGGCCTCGATGCCGGCTATCTCAGCCGCATCGTGCAGAATTTCGAGGAGGCCGGCCTGATCAGCCGCAAGCCGCTGCCCTCGGACCGGCGGCAACATCAGCTCTCGCTCACCGCGAAAGGCCGGCAGGCCTTCGCCAGGCTCGATCGCAACTCACAGGAGGAAGTCGCAGCGATGCTGACTGCGCTGTCGGCTGACGACCGCAGGCGTCTGACCGAGGCGATGGCGATCATCGAGCGGCTGTTCGGTTTGCCGCGCCCTGCCATCAAACCCGCGATCCTCAGGGATCCGCGTCCCGGCGACATGGGTTTTGTGGTGCAGAGCCAAGGTGCACTCTACGCCAGCGAGTACGGTTTTGACGCGACGTATGAAGCGCTGGTCGCCGAGATCGTGGCAAAATTCATCACCTCGTTCGACGCCTCGCGCGAGCGCTGCTGGATCGCCGATCTGGACGGCAGCCCGGTGGGCTCGGTGTTTCTGGTCAAGCACAGCGACCATGTCGCAAAGCTGCGGCTGCTGGCGGTCGACCCTGTTGGCCGGGGCCAAGGCCTCGGACAACGATTGGTGGCCGAATGCGTCGGCTTTGCGCGCGCCTGCGGCTATCGCCGGATGACGCTGTGGACTCAGAGCATCCTGGTGGCGGCCCGCAAGATCTATCAGGACGCCGGGTTCAGCCTGGTGAAGAGCGAGCCGCACCGCAGCTTTGGCCAGAACTTGATCGGCGAGACCTGGGAACGCGAGCTATGACATTTATGACCAGCGAACTCGTCGCTCTCTACAAGCGCCGCGCCACGCGGCTGCGCGCCGAGGCCTGCCGCAACACCTGGCGATCGCTGTGGGCGCTGCTGGCCGGCCACCCACCACGATCATGAATTCCGGATCTGAAGGACCGCAGGTCTAGTAGCTGCGAACGATTTTTTTCCGCGCTTTCGGCTTTGCCGGTTCGCTCTTCGCCTCCGGCGGGCCGGCGCCTTCTCGGGCGAGCCGCTCGGCACGAAGCCGCAGCATGTTGGCGTGCGCCGCCGCTTCCTTGGCCCGGTAGGCGGCATAGCCCTCCGAGGCCTCCGCGAGCTTCTGCTCAGGTGATTTCTTGATGCGGGTATCTGTCATCACCGACATATAGGTGCTCGGCGGGGCCTCCGCACCATGCAATTTCGCCGATCATTGACCGCGAACGAGGGGCAGGCCTCGGAACAGGCACAGGAACAGATCGGCAACCCCAGAACCTTCGCAGAACCTGGGGGCCGATCAAGCCGAGCGGCGGCATCGGCACATCAGAAGACAATGCCGAGCGACGGCGAGCCCCACCAAGGGCAAGAAGGAAATATTCTTGAAGGGCGAGGCCGCCGACCGGCCAATCTTTACTCGGCTGCGCGACCCATATTCCGCGCCACGTCCTCTTCGTTATCCGCCAGCTGTTCGTATGCGTCCGCCAATCTGCCGTATTGGGCCCGAGTTTCCCTGTCGAGCATCAGGCCGGCCCTTTCCCCGAAACTCTTGGCTCCCGGTACCGCTTCGCTATCGCCGCATAGTCCCATACGCCAGCCAATTTCAGCAACCCTACTTCTCTCGGTTGTCACGGTATGCCTTCATTTCGGCGCGATACATGGCGCTTTCGAGCACCGCGAGTCGAAGCTCGTCGCGGTCACGGGCGCGTTCGGCCTGCAAGGCGCGGCTTCGATTTTGAAGCGCCCAGCTTTCGTCGATGGCCACCTGGGCGCGAGCAAACAGGGAATCAATCATCCCGGGACAATGCGGCACGTGTGCGATGGTTGCTGTCACCCATGTTACCTCATCGGAATTTTTCTCTCGTCCTTGGGAAAAGGCTTGTGGGTTTTGCGACCCTAAAATTTTTCCAGATAGAGTTGATGTTTCACGCCTAGCGACCGAACAGCACGCAAGCCATGCAAGTCAGCGCCAGTGGATCCTTGAGCAATCGGGCAAAGCGCTGGTGAGAACGTCGATCATTCCGGGATTGCGAAACCTGCTGCGCGTCCCCCGGTTTTGGCGGCTTGGCTTTCGCCCGGGGCACGGGATCAACCCGGGAGAGTGTCGAGGCGACGTTCGCGATCTGCTGGTCACGGACAGCACCAACCGTTTCCTGATCGTGACTCACTTGTTCGGCCGGAGCTGCTGGCGTCGGCTCCGGGACGGCATCACCTGACCCACCCCTGTATTTCGCGAGGAGTTCACGGCACTGCACTGGAAAGACGAGAGCACCCGAGCTCGTCACACCGATCGGCATGCACCCGCCGGCGGGCGGGTCGCTCGCCACCTGATCGCTTGACGATGCGGTCGCCCTCGCCTGATCGCTCCCGGCTTGCTGCCCTACGCTGCTTGAAGTGACGGTCGACTCGTTCTCGCCCAGACCTTCGTCTCCGCGCGTCCTTGATGGGGTGAGGTGCGCGTTGACTGCTTCGTGCGAGGCGACGTCTTGGCCGATTTCAGCCAACTTGGCGGAGCGCTCCGGTGCTGAAGGGACCGGCTCCGACGGCATGGTCCAGTTCGAGATCGTCGCAGCAGGTTGCGGTGCCGGCGCGACGTCGCGGTTAGTCGCTGAATCCAACCAAACAAGCCCCGCGTATCCCCCAATGACGATGATCCCTGCTTGCAACACGTGGACGAGAGCGCGGCGCATCCGCGGTGCTCCATGCTGAATGCTCAGGGCGCGGACAACCCGTGTGAGCCCCTCGGCCCAACCAGCGCCGCTGTGAGCTGCAGATCGTCCCTCGTCGGCGGACGCCATCGCGCAGTTTGGGCAAATGGAAACCGTCGCGGCGTGATTAAATCGAAATTTTACCCAACCGACCTCGAGACGAATTCGGCAATACGGGCATACATCAGAGTGCATCGCGCTTCTGCCGAAGAGTTGTCAACGCTTTGCATGATGGATGCGTTTTCCACTTTCGTCGATAACTTATCTTAATCGGAGCGGTCCAGCTTGCGGTCGCTTCGTTTCGGGCAAGCGCTTTCCCCTCATGTCGCTCTTCAGGCAAGAACAGATCGCCACGCCAGATGACCCCGTTCATTTTTCCTTCACCCGTTCCGGCGAATCAGCCGAGCAGATCGATCGATTGCACCGACGCCGCTGGCGTCCCCAGGGCCCTGCGGGTGCAATCGCCCGCACCGGAATCGAATTTTGCGAGCCTGTTCAACGGGAACGCAGCGAGATCGGAACAAACGACCCCGACTGACATAAGAGTGTTGGCCAGCATATTGCACCAATTTGCCGACAACTAGGTGCTTTCGTTGCGCTTGTCGTCGGTCAGGGGCACTGGTCCAACTCGGGTTGAAACTTTTCACTTTTGCCCGCTCGAACCTGGATCGCGATCGGGACCTGCCGGCGTGAGCTTCGCCATGGCCTGCTCGATGTAGGCGATGTCCTTGGCGCAGCTTTCGAGGATCATGTTGAGCAGGGTGCGGTCCTCGGCCCGCCTTGCCTTGAAATGGCTCTGGACGCCCTTCATGAAATCCAGCAGGCTTTGGAGCGCCTCGCGGTCTCCCGCAGCGACGTGGCCATCAATCGTCTGCTCGAAGGTCACTCTCCCCACCCCGTAGGCCTGGCTGAAACCGATCGTAAATATCAAAAATTTCGCCGTCGCGCATCTTAAACGTCTCGGCGAACCAGGCGATCATCTCTGCATCGATGACATCGTTCTTGGCAGCCGCCCCGCCGAGCGGGCGAAGTTGCGCACCCGCTTCGGATCGACGATCCACACCTCGAAGCAGGCCTCACGCAGCGCCTTGGCCCAGTCCCGCTCATAGCCGCCGGACGCCTCCATCACAGCCTTGTCGACCTTCTTGCGGAACCAGGCGATCAGCTTGCGGCGCCCCTCCGTACTGCTCGGGACCGTTTGCCGTTGCGAGGGCGAACGAATGCATGCATCCACCTTGTCCTTGGCGACATCAATACCGACGACAACGCGATCGTTTTGTGCCATCATCCACTCCCTCCCTTGCTCGGTTCGGGCTAGCAGCCCATGCAACTGTTCGGGTTGAGGAAGAACACCGGATCTGTCCCACGCTCCCCGACAGGCTCTCAGGCCTTTGAGCGCACACGGGCTCAGATCCAGCGACGGGCGGTTGGTGAGAACCGCCCGTTCGCACATTCTGGCAGGTTTTGAGGACACAAGAGCGCGCTATAAGCGTTAAAACCATCGCGCAGGGAAGGCGGGGATGCTTCGGCCAAACCTGTGGCGTCTGCCGCCAGCTTTTCTTGTTGCTGGCGGGCCATGGGTGAGGCCTTCACCCGGCATTCCCTTCATTCAGAGGGCGGAGAGACGCACAGCTCGGGCATATCGTGCCGCGGGAACGCGAGCCGCTGTCCTCAACAGCTCTTTGACAAGTCAATCAGAACCGCTGAGACGCCGTCATTGCGCGGCTCGTTCGCGCCGAAGCAATCTAGCCTTCCCTCGCGGCAACATGCCTGGATTACTTCGTTTCGCTCGCAATGACGGGGAAGCACCGTCGCGTTATGAGAGCGCCGCCAGGTTCGCCTTCTTGATCCACACCTTGTTGTCGTGGAACGCTGCGCCACCGATCGGCGCGATCGTATCGGCGCCGGTCAGCGTGTTGATGCCGCGCCCGCCGATGTGGTCGCTGTTCGGATGCACCGATTCCGCGATCAGCACCCCGCGTCGCACGCCGTCGAACAGTTTTGCGATCAGCGAGGTCTCGCCGCGGACGCTGCCGAGCGTCACCGCATTGCCATCCGCGATGCCGAGCGCGGCGGCATCGAGCGGATGGATCATGACCGACGCCCTGCCCTCGCGGGCCTGCGACGACGGCGTCTCGTTGAAGGTGGTGTTGAGGAAGCTGCGCGAGGGACTGGTCGCCAGGCGGAACGGATAGGTCGTATCCGCCTCCTCGATCACGGCCCAATGGTCGGGCAGCGACGGCATGTTGTCGACATCGCCCATCAGCTTGCCGAAGGTCGGATGCTTCCAGTCGGCCTTGAAATGGAATTTCTTGTCGGCGTGGGCAAAGCCGTCGAGATAATGCGAGGTGCGGAAATCCGGCTGCAGGTCGCGCCAGATATCCGCCTCCAGGCCCGCGATGTCGCCATGACCAGAGAGCTTCAGCGTCGCGTCGATCAGTTCGCGCGGCGTCATGTCAAAACCTGGATGGTCAGCGCCGACGCGGCGGGCGAGCGCCTGCAGCACCTCGTGATTGCTGCGGCATTCGCCGGGCGGATCGATCAGTTTTGGGCCGACCGAGATGTACTGGTGGCCGCCGCCGTAATAGAGGTCGTCATGCTCCATGAACATGGTCGCCGGCAGCACGATGTCGGCCATGGCAGCCGTCTCGGTCAAGAACTGTTCGTGAACGGCGACAAAGAGATCGTCGCGTGCAAACCCCTGGCGCACCAGGGTCTGCTCCGGCGCGATCGTCACCGGATTGGTGTTCTGGATCAGCATCGCCTTGACCGGGCCGCCGCCGAGCTGCGCCTCCTCATCGCCGGTCAGGATGCGCCCGATCTTGGACTGATCAAGCAGGCGCGTGGTGTTATCGATCGCGTCATGGCCTTCGATGATCGATTCATTGAAGCGCCAGAGCGCCGCATTGTTGAAGAACGCGCCGCCGCCCTCATATTGCCAGGCGCCGGTGACCGCGGGAATGCACGATGCCGCGTGCATCTGGGTGGCGCCGTTACGGCTGCGGGAAAAGCCGTAGCCGAGGCGGAAGAAAGTGCGCTTGGTCTGGCCGACCGCGCGCGCGAACGCTTCGATCTCGGCGACCGGGACGCCGCAGATTGCCGAGGCCCATTCCGGCGTGCGCGTCTTCAGGTGCCCCTCGAGCTCGGCCGGACAGTCGGTGTATTTTTCCATGTAAGCGCCGTCGGCAAAGCCCTCGCGGAACAACACATGCATCACGCCGCAGGCGAACGCACCGTCGGTGCCCGGCCGCAGGATGATCTTGATGTCGGCCTGCTTCATGGTGTCGTTGTTGTAGATATCGACCGCCGCGATTTTTGCGCCGCGCTCCTTCCGCGCGCGCGAGGCGTGGGTCATGACATTGACCTGGGTGTTGACCGGATTGGTGCCCCAGATCACCACGAGATCGGAAAGCGCCATCTCACGCGGATCGACGCCGGCGATCTTGCCGGTGCCGATCGAAAAGCCGACGCGGGCGACATTGGCGCAGACCGTCGAATAGAAGCGCGAATATTTTTTCACATGGGTCAGGCGATTGATGCCGTCGCGCATCACGAGCCCCATGGTGCCGGCGTAGTAATAGGGCCAGACCGACTGCGCGCCGTAGTCGCGCTCGGCCTCATTGAAGCGAGCGGCGATCTCGTCCAGCGCCTCGTCCCAGGAGATGCGCGCGAACTGCCCGGACCCCTTCGGCCCGGTCCGGCGGAGCGGATGCGTCAGCCGCTCGGGATGATGGATGCGCTCGGCGTAGCGCGCGACCTTGGCGCAGACTACGCCGGCCGTGTAGGTCTGCAGCTTCGAGCCGCGCACGCGCCCGATGCTGCGGCCGTCGATCACGTCGATGTCGAGCGCGCAGGCCGAGGGACAATCGTGCGGACAGGTGGAGTGGCGGACTTCTACTCTGGCATGCTGGTTCATGCCCAGATTGTTAACATTAAAAGCCGGGCCAGCCGAGCGCCTTTGTCCGGCAATTCACCTGCAAAACCGCCAGTGGCCCATGCACTAGCCGCCGAGATAAGCGCCGCCATTGACGTGGATGGACTGGCCGGTCAGGTAGCGCGCAGCGGGAGTGCAGAGGAACCGCACAACGGCAGCGACGTCACCCGGTTTGCCGCGCTCGCCCGTCATGGTGTCGTGCCTCAGATGATGCGCGGGTTCCACCTGGCCAGTCGGCCGCGGCGTGCCGATCAGGCCGGGAACCACGCAATTGACCGTGATGCCGTCGGCGGCGAGATCATGGGCGAGCGCGCGGGTCAAACCGACGATGCCGGCCTTCGCAGTCACGACATGGGCGCGATGAGCGGCACCTGTGTGCGCGCTCAATCCGCCGATATTGATGATGGTCCCCGCCCCGCTGGCCCGCAGCGCTGCCAGGCAGGCCTTTGTGCAATGAAACGCGCCGTCGAGGGTGATGTCGAGGATCTCGCGCCATTCGCCATAGTCCATTTCGGCGAACGGCTTTTCCCGTCGCAGTGCAGCATTGTTGACGAGGATATCGATCCGGCCGAACTGCGCGAGCGCGGCATCTGCCATCGCGCGCACAGCCTTCGCGTCGGCAACATTGCCGATGTGAACCAGCGCCTGCCCTCCGATCGCTGCAATCTCAGCAGCGACGCTATCGGCCTCGGCGCGGTTGCTGCGCGCATTCACCAAAACTGCGGCGCCGGCATCGGCCAGCGCCAGCGCTATGGCGCGGCCGATATTGCGTCCGGCACCGGTGACGATCGCGACCTTGCCGGTCAGTTCCTCGCCGGCCATGGCGGCTCCCCCAATCGCTCACACGCGCAATGCGCCGAGATCGATCCGGCCTTGCTGATAGAGCCGTTCGATCAGCTTCAAGGCCGCCTCGCTCTGCGCTGCGGACCAGCCGCCATGAGCGGCATTGAGCCTGAATTTGTCGACCACATCCTTGCGCGTCAAAGGCTCCTGCGCCCCGCCGCGCAGATGCGGCTGCCGCTCCTCGACCACGGAGCCGTCGTTCAACGTCGCCTTGATATGCCCAGTAAATCTGCTCGGATAGGGATTTTCGGGGTCGATCTCGAACTTCACTTTCGCCGCGAGCGCCAGCACGCGCTCATCGGCGATCGCATCGTCTGTGAAGGCGCCGAGCCCGACGCCGCCATGGACAAAGCCGAAGGCCAGGAGATACGGCACGGCAAATTTCGCCGCATAGCCGTTCGGCGGGCGCTGCTTGTCAGCGAGCGGCTCCCAGAGCCGGTGCACCGTCCCCTCCGCGACCTCGCAGATGATCTCGCTGACATCCTCAGGCGCGATGCCCCGCATCCCGAGCCGCCGCGCGCAATCGATATAGGGCTGCGCCATGGTGCCGCAGGGATACGGCTTGAACGCCAGCGCATCGATCACCCAGCGCGCGCCGAACTCGCCGACAAGCGCGTCATAGTCGCCATCGGCGGTGTGCGCAAAGGCCTGGAACAGCCCGTGCACGCCCTCAAACACGGTGCGCGGACCGATGAAGCCCGCGCGGGCCAGCAGTGCGGCGCGGATGCCCGATTGCGCGGCCCAGCCGGCATGCATCCGCTTCGTCCAAGCGCCTTCGGCGAGATATTCGATGATGCCGCTCGCCATGCTGCCGGCGATGCCGAGCGCATCGACGATCTCCTGCGCGGGCATGCCGAGCGCGGCGGAAACCCCGGCTGCTGCACCGAGCGCACCGAACACGGCGGTCGGGTGAAAGCCGCTCCGATGCACCGCCTTCGGTACCACGAGACTGAGACGGCACAGAACCTCGGTGCCGACGGCAATGCCGAGCAGCGCCATGGCGCCGTCGGCATTGTAGCGCTCGCTGGCGGCAAGGACCGCCGGAACCACCACCGCGCCGGCATGGACCGGACCGCCCTCAAAGGTGTCGTCGAAATCCTGGCCATGCGCTGCGGTGCCGTTGACAAAGGCCGCGCCCGCCGCGCTCAGGGTGCGGCGATGGCCGATCACGGTGGAGATGCCGCCGTCGTCGAAGGCCGTGGCCGCGCTCAGGACATAGTCCTCCTTCCGTGCCGTGACGCAGAGGCCGATCACGTCGATGAGCAGATCCTCACATTTTCGCGCGGTCTCGGCCGGCAACGTTCCCGGCTTCACCGCGACGATGCGCTCGGCCAGGGTTTCGGCGACGGAGGTTTCGAAAACGCTGGAGGACATTGGGCAAGCCGGATCAGACCCGGAAGATCTTGGTGTAGCGCTGCTTGATCGCCTCACCTTCCTTCTCGACCGCGGCCGGATCGTCCTTCATGGTCTTGATGTCCTTCAGGAGTTTTCGCCCCGCCTTCTCCTGTGTGTCGGGGTGGGCCGAGCGCAGGCCGCCGACATCGATGATCATTTGCTGGGCCTCGCGGCTGAAGCAGAACGACTGAAACAGTTTTGCTGCATTCGGATTGGGCGAGGACTTGAAGATGCCGTTGGGCCCGACGATCAGCGGCGAACCTTCGCTGGCATAAACCGGCTCGACCGGCCGCCCGGCCTCACGGAGCTGGAAGATGTTATACTCGTTGCCGTCGGCCATCACGGCGCGCTCGCCGAGATCGAGCTTTTTTGGCGGATCAGCCGAGGACTGCACCTGCATGATGTTCTGCTTCGCCAACTGCTCGAAAAAGCCCCAGCCGAGGTCGCGCTGCATCTGGTAGGTCGCGGTCATGATGGTGCCGCTGTAGCCCGGATGGGCTTTCACGATCTTGCCCTTCCATTTGGGATCGAGCAAGTCGACAAAACTCTTCGGCGCGTCCTCCGGTTTTACCAGACTGGTGTTGAAGGCGATGATCGAGAGCCAAACGCGAAAGCTTGCAAACTGCCCGTCGCCATCGCGGTGCTCGGCGGGATACTTTGCGACATCCTCGGGCACATAAGGGGCAAGAATGCCGTCGCGCTTCCAGACGATGAAATGCGCGGCATCGGAGGAATTGACCACGTCGACGGCATGGATGCTGCTCGCATATTCCTGGCCGATGCGCTGGAACACGCGCTCGGCGCCGGTGCGCTCGACACGCACGGCAATCCCGGAATATCTCGCTTCAAACGCCTTGGCGAGTTTTTCCGCGACCGGGAGATCGGTCGAGGTGTAATAGACAACCTGCCCTTCCTTTTTCGCCGCGTCGATCAAAGCCTGCGTGACCGGCTCGGCCGGCGGGGCATCGGCGAGCACGCGGGTGGAGAACGCTGCCGTCGCAAGAACGGCGCCTGTGGCCTTGAGCGCGCTGCGCCGGGAAATTTTTGTCGATGTCATGAGCGCTTCCTCGTGGGCCATTTTCGGACGACCCCACAACCTAGCTTTTATTCCTATGGTGTGCCCTGAGTCTATCGTCGACAGAGCGTTCCAGGCTTGGCTAGATTTGAGCAAAAGAGAGACCCCGAAGGCACGAGAGGATCGCATGAGGATTTCAGCGTTTGCGCTCGTGCTGATTGCGGCCCTGCTCGCATCTGCAAGATGTCCGGCAGAGGACTATCCGGCTCGTCCGGTCAGGATCGTCGTGCCCTTCGGGCCCGGCGGTCCGGCCGACGTCGCGGCCCGCCTGCTCGGCAACGCGCTGCAGGAAGGACTTGGCCAGCCATTCGTCGTCGAGAATCGCACCGGCGCCGGCGGCGTGATCGGTACGCAGGAAGTCGTCAAGTCGTCTCCCGATGGCTACACGCTGCTCATGATGTCGAATACCCAGACCGCGAATGAATCGCTGGTCCCGAACCGCAAATACGATCTGATGCGCGATCTCGTCGCGATTGCGCCGATCAACTCTTCCGATCTCGTGATCGTCGTGCATCCCTCCGTGGCGGCCAAGACGTTGCAGGAGTTCGTCGCGCTGGCAAAGTCGCAGCCTGGAAAATTGAACTATGCGTCATCAGGCCAGGGCACGCCCTATCACATGGCCGGCGAGCTGTTCAAATCGATGGCCGGCATCGATGTCGTGCATGTGCCCTACCGCAACAGCGGTGATGCGCGCACGGGCGTGATCAGTGGACAGGTGCAGATGATGATCGACGCCGTCACCGCCATGGCGCCCAACGTCGCCGCTGGTCAGGTTCGCGCGCTCGCCGCGACCGGCCGGGCGCGCTCCGGCGTCCTGCCGGACGTACCGACCGCGATCGAAGCCGGCGTTGCCGGCTATGAGGCGACGATCTGGCTCGGCTTGATGGCGCCTTCGGGAACGCCAAAATCCATCGTCGAAAAGCTCAGCTCCGCCGTGAATGCCTTCGTGAAGCGGCCCGACATCGTCAAGCTCTGGGCGCAACAGGGCGCGGAGCCGATGTCGATGTCACCGGAGGAGTTCGACAAATTTTTGCGCGGTGACATCGTGAAATGGGCCGAAGTGGTCAAGAAATTCGACAAGCAGCAATAGGACCCGTCACACTGCAATGCCCGACATTCGTTTTCGCCTCAACGGCGTCGAGACCACGGTCGACGCCGATCCTGATCGCTCCCTGCTCGATGTTTTGCGCGCAGAACTGGGGCTCGCAGGACCACATTTCGGCTGCGGCGCCAGCGAATGCGGCGCCTGCCATGTCCTGCTCGGTGATCGCGCCGTGACGTCGTGCGACACGCCGCTGTGGTCGGTTGCGGACAAGGACATCACGACGATCGAGGGCCTGGGCAACGCCGAGCGGCCGCATCCACTGCAACGTGCATTCATCGCCGAGCAGGCGATGCAATGCGGCTACTGCGTTGCGGGGATCCTGATCAGCGCGGCGGCGCTCTTGAAGCAAAATCCGGCCCCTGATGAAGCCGCCGTGCGCGCGGCACTCGACCGCAATCTCTGCCGCTGCGGATCGCACAACCGGATGGTCCGCGCAGTGTTGCGCGCGGCCGACGAGATGGCCGCGCCATGAGCAAGGCACCCACGTCGGTCCCGGCAAAACTGCCCGTCAGCCTTGCGGCCAATCCAAGATTGTCGTCCTGGGTCAAATTCTTAAGCGACGGTCAGGTGAGCGTGTCGCCCGGCAAGGTCGAGATCGGACAGGGCATCGTCACCGCGCTGGCACAGATCGCCGCTGACGAGCTCGATGTCGATCTGCCGCGCGTCCGGATGGTGCGCGCGTCGACCGCGGCAAGTCCGAACGAGGGCGTCACCTCGGGTAGTCTGTCGATCCAACAGTCCGGACGCGCGCTTCGCCAGGCCTGCGCCGAAATCCGGCAGATCTTTCTTGACGCAGCCTCTGATCGGCTCGGCGTCGACAGCAGCGCGCTCGCCATCAAAGATGGGACGATTTCCGGTCCGGGCAATGTCAGCACCAGCTATTGGGAACTGGCGGGCGAGGTCTCGCTGGACCGCGAGGCGACCCTCGCGGCGCAACCGAAATTGGCTGCTCAAAGAACGCTCGCTGGACAACCGGTGCAAAGGCTCGACATCCCGGACAAGGTTTTCGCCCGTCCGCGGTTCATCCATGACCTCGTCCTGCCCGGCCTCTTGCATGGCCGTGTGCTGCGGCCGGAGATCGCGGGCGCGCAACTCGAGGAGTTGAGCGACGACAGCGCCCGTGTCGTGCCCGGCCTTGTCGCTGTCGTGCGCGATGGCAATTTTGTCGGCGTCGTCGGCGAAACCGAGAACGGCGCTGAGGCCGCCCTTCGAGCCTTGCGCAAGGGCGCGGCATGGTCGTCCTCCACCATCCTGCCGGACGAGAACGATCTCGCGGCGTTCCTGAAAAGCCAGCCGGTGGAATCGACCGTGATCGATGCCAGGCAGCCCGCGCGCACCAGCGCCGGGGTACGTACCATCCAGCGGCAATATCTCCGTCCCTATGTCGCGCACGCCTCGATCGCGCCCTCCTGCGCGATCGCGCAATGGAACGGCGATCGCGTAATGGTCTGGACCCACAGCCAGGGCGTCTACATGCTGCGCGCCGATCTGGCACTGGTACTCAAGCTTCCAGTCGAGAGCATCACGGTCGAGCATGTCGAGGGCGCGGGCTGCTATGGCCACAATGCCGCCGACGATGTCGCACTCGATGCGGTGCTGCTGGCGAAAGCGGCGCCCGGGTGGCCCGTGCGCGTGCAATGGTCCCGCGCCGACGAGATGACGCATGCGCCGTTCGGGGCTGCGATGGCGATCGAGATCGAGGCCGATCTCGATGCCGACAACGAGATCACTGGCTGGCGCCATGCGATCTGGAGCAATGGGCATACCGCTCGCCCCGGGCGTGCGACGCAACCGGCGCTGCTGGCCGCGACCGAAATCGCGGACGGCTTCCCGCGGATGATCTCGACCAATCCGCCACCGGCCAGTGGTGGTGGCGGCGACCGCAATTCGGTGCCGCCATATGATTTTCCCTCCTGGACCATCACCAGCCATCGCCTGCTGACGATGCCGATCCGCACCTCGGCGCTGCGGACTCTTGGCGCGCAGGGCAACGTGTTTGCCATCGAGTCGTTTCTCGATGAGATCGCGGTCGAACGTGGCGAGGACCCGGTCGCGTTCCGCCTGCGTCACCTCAGCGATGAGCGCGCCCGGGACGTGATCCGCAAGGCCGCGAGCCGCGCGAACTGGAAGCCTGCACGCAAGGGCGGCATCGGTCATGGCATCGGCTTTGCCCGCTACAAGAACACCGGCGCCTATTGCGCCGTCGTGGCGGAGGTCGAGGGGGCGGACGATATCCGCGTCAGGCGCCTCAGCATCGCCGTCGACGTCGGCGAAGCGATCAATCCGGACGGGATCGTCAACCAGATCGAGGGCGGCGCGATCCAGGCGACGAGCTGGGCGCTGAAGGAGCGCGTGCGGTTCGATCGCACTGGGATCACCAGCAACGGCTGGACCGCGTATCCTATTCTGCGCTTCAGCGAGGTGCCTCAGGTCGATGTCGATGTGATCCAGCGGCCCGAGATCGAGCCGGTCGGCGCCGGCGAAGCCGCGCACGGCCCGGTCACCGCGGCCATCGCCAATGCCGTGTTCGACTGGCTTGGCGTGCGCGTGCGGGGCCTGCCGATCACGCGCGACAGCCTGATCGCAGCGATGGAAGCGAGTTGATGAACAGCCTGAACCTCGTGAGCGGCGGCGCCGCACACGGCCTGGTGGCGAGCGTTGCCGCGATCTTCCGGGAGCAGACTGGCTTCGAGATCTCGGGGGAGTTTGGCGCGGTCGGCTTCATGGCCGACAAGCTGCGGGCGGGCGCACCGGCCGATCTCGTGATTCTGACCAGGGCGCTGGTGGCGAAACTGGCCGAAGAAAATCTGGTCATCGCGGGCTCGATCCGCGATGTTGGCATGGTCGAAACCGCGCTCGCCGTTCGCGCTGGCGATGCAAAACTGTCGGTCTCGAATGCCGACGACCTGCGCAATGCCTTGCTTGCCGCGGATGCGATCTATGTGCCGGACACCAAAACTTCGACGGCGGGGCTCCATGTCGCAAGCGTCCTGGACCGGCTCGGCATCGCCGTTGCCGTCGGCTCGCGCCTGAAGATTTATCCGAACGGCGCAACCGCCATGCGCCACCTCGCGGCCTGCGATGCTGCGCGGCCGCTCGGCTGCACGCAATCGACCGAGATCATCGCGACATCAGGCGTGGAGCTCTCGGGATCGCTGCCGCGCGGATATGACCTTGCGACCACCTACACGGGCGCCATCACTGTGCAATCCGTCCACGCCATGGCTGCACAAGCCTTGATCGATCTGCTGACCGCCACCGAGGCGGCGGCGCTGCGTGCCCAAGCCGGATTCCTGAACGTGGAGGCGTGATGGCGCCGCTAGCTGCTCAATTGTGTGAGGCCGGTCGGCGGGCCGTCGACCGCTGTCCAGCCGCCATCGACAAAGAGCGTGCTGCCGCTGACATAGCTCGCCGCATCCGAGGCGAGATAGGCTACCGCGGTCGCGACCTCGTCGGCGCTGCTCCAGCGGTTGAACACGGTGTGGCCAGCGTAGAGGTTGAAGATATCGGGCCGCTGCTTGAACGGGCCGGTCAGCGCGGTTTCGACGATGCTCGGCGCGATCGCGTTGACGCGCACGCCGAAGCGGCCGACCTCGGAGGCAAACCCCTTCACCAAAAGGCCGATCGCGGCTTTGGTCGAGCCGTAGACGGCAAGCCCGGGCTCGATCGTCACGGCGCGGACCGACGAGCAGGCAATCAGGCTGCCGCTCTTCTGCCCGATCATGATCCGGCCAAACGCCTGGAAGAAATAGACCGTGCCCTTGACGTTGAGATTGATGACGCGATCGAGGTCCTCCTCGGTGTAGTCGAGGATCGTCTTGCGGATGTTGATGCCCGGCGTCGTGACCGCGATGTCCAACTTTGGAAACGTCTGTGTCGCGGCCAGTGCGAGCGCAGCGACTTCGCCGCGATCGGCCGCGTCACAGGCGGCTGCGGTCGCGACACCGCCCTGCCCGCGAATGGCCTCGGCAGTTGCCTCGGCACCGTCGACCGTCCGGTCGGCACACAGGACCTGCGCGCCGAGCGATGCGAGCGCCTCGGCCGAGGATTTGCCGATGCCCGAGGCCGCACCAAGAACGACGGCGGTCTTGCCTGAGAGGTCGAAGAGCTTGCGATAGTCCAACACCAACCTCCTTGAGAACCATCCCACCCGAGCCGCGTGAGAAGCTCGCGGCGAGCGAGCAGAAAGCACACATTTCTCGTTGCCAAGCAATTCATATACTAATATATCAATGCTATTGAGGGCAAAATGCCAGCGCGCGCTAAAAACAAAGCGGAGGGTCGAACGTCCCGTCGGGTGCTGATCGCGCCCCGCCGCAACGGCGCCTCTCGCGCGGCCACGGCGGCGTCGCGGATCTATTCCGATCTGCGCGCGGAACTGGTTTCGATGCAGCGGCGGCCTGGCGAAGCGATTTCGGAAGCCAAGATCGCGCTGTCCTATGGCGTCAGCCGGACGCCGGTGCGCGAAGCGATCCTGAAATTATCCGACGAAGGTCTCCTCGAGATCTTTCCGCAATCGGGCATCATCGTGTCGCGCATCCCGATCGCGGCGCTGCCGGAATCCATCATCATTCGCAAGGCGCTGGAGGAGACCACGGCGCGATTTGCCGCCGAGCGTGCCACGCCCAGCCAGATCTTGACGCTACAGGCCATCGTCCAGCGCCAGCGCGAAGCAGATGCCGCCGGCGACCGCGCGGCCTTCCACCAGGCAGACGAAGCATTTCACGCGGCGATCTCCGAGGTGGCAGGCTATCCCGGCATCTGGAAATGGGTGCAGCAGGTGAAGGTCCAGGTCGACCGCTATCGCCTGTTGACCCTGCCTCAGGCCGGACGGATGGCGCAGGTCATCGCCGAACACGAGCCGATCCTGGCTGCGATCGAGGCGCATGATCCGGAAGCCGCGCGGATCGCCATGGATCGGCACCTCGAAAGACTGCTCATCGACATCTCAGCCACGCAAAACATCAATCCCGAGTTTTTCGACCAACCGGGTTAGACCGAAGCCGCCGCGGCCAGCGAAGGCCAGCCGAACAAGCAACCACAATTTTCAGGGAGGACCATCATGAAACGTCGCGACTTCATCAAGCTCAGCGCCGGCCTTGGCGCCGCCGTCACGCTCTTATCACCACTGCCGACCCGCGCGCAGGCCAAAGCCGTGTTCAAGGCGGCCGACGTTCACCCGACCGGCTATCCGACCGTGGCCGCAACCGAGAATCTGGGCAAGAAGCTCGCGGACGCCACCAACGGACGGCTCTCTGTGCAGATGTATCCGTCAGCACAGCTGGGCGCCGAGAAGGAAACCATCGAGCAGGCGCAGATCGGCGCGATCCAGTTCCTGCGCGTCAGCGCCGGCGCCCTCGGCCCGATCGTCGACGACATCAATGTCGTGAACATGCCGTTCCTGTTCAAGAACAGCGCCCACGCCCAGAAGATGATGGACGGCCCGATCGGCCAGGAATTGCTGGACAAGATCACCACCAATGCCAATGCCGGGCTTGTGGGGCTGTGCTGGATGGATGCGGGCGCGCGCAGCGTCTACAACACAAAACACCCGATCAAGACGATCGACGACATCAAGGGGCTGAAGGTCCGCGTCATCGGCAATCCGATCTTCGTCGACATGATGAACGCGCTCGGCGGCAACGGCATCGCGATGGGCTACGACCAGGTCTTCAGCGCGCTGCAGACCGGCGTGATCGACGGCGCCGAGAACAATCCGCCGAGCTATGTGTTCGACAATCATTACACGGCTGCAAAATATTATTCGCTGACCGAGCACCTGATCATTCCCGAGCTGTTGTGCTTCTCCAAGAAGGCCTGGGGATCGCTCTCGGCCGACGACCAGAACCTGATCAGGAAGTTCGCCCGCGAAGCTCAGCTCGAGGAACGCGAGTTCTGGAAAAAATATGAGCAGAGCGCCATGGAAAAGGCGAAGGCCGCCGGCTGCGAGATTATCGAGATTGCCGACAAGGCACCGTTCCAGAAGGCGGTCAAACCGGTATGGGACAAGTACGGCCCGAAATACCAGGACATGATCAAGCGCATTCAAGAAATGGCCTAGCATGAGCAGGCCTGAGAGAATTGTTTGAACCGCAAGGCCCAAGGCAGTTCTCCGAACAGGCGATGCTCAAGCCGATAAGATGAAGAAGTGCGACGGCGACTTCAACGTCAAGCCATCGCGCCTCGCTCAACCCTTAACTGCTCGAAAACCGGGAGCCCCTGGCCATGGCCGGTCTCTATCGCCGCGCAATGGATTATCTCTACCTTCTCTGCGTCATCGTCGGCGTCACTGCGCTGGTCCTGATCTCGGCCGTCATCCCCTGGGCGGTGTTCACCCGCTACGTTCTCAACAGCGCCGCGTCGTGGCCCGAGCCGCTCGCGGTGCTGCTCACCATCCTTTTGACCTTCGTCGGCGCGGCGGCCGGATACCGGCTCAACCTCCACATGAACGTGTCCTACTTCGTGGACCAGTTGCCTGCGCCGTGGCGACGGTTGTTCGACCTTCTCGTCCAGCTGCTGATGGCCATGATCGCGATCTTCATGGTGGTCTGGGGCGAGAGCCTCGTCGAGGTGACATGGCACAACTCTATCGCCGATTTCCCGTTCCTTTCGGTCGGCGTCACCTATCTGCCGATCCCGGTCGGCGGTGTGTGCCTGCTGCTCTTCATCATCGAGCGCATTTTTCTCGGGCCTCCGCCGGACCCCATCGCGCATCAATCCCATTCCGTGTCCATCGACTGATCGGAACCAACAGACCATGGATATTTTCGTCCTTATCGCGACCATGATGGTCTGCTTCGTCATCGGCATGCCGATCGCCTATTCGCTGGCGGCCGCTGCGATCGTCGGCGCTCTGTGGATCGGAATTCCGCTCGAAGCGTTGATGCTGAAAATCTCCGACGGCGTCAGCAAGGTTGCGATGCTGACCATTCCGTTCTTCGTGCTTGCCGGTGCGATCATGGCGGAAGGCGGCATGGCACGGCGCCTGGTCGCCTTCGCCGACGTCCTGGTCGGCTTCACCCGCCTGCGCGGCGGCCTCTCGATCGTCAACGTGCTGGCAACGACCTTCTTGAGCGGCATTTCCGGCTCGGCGGTCGCCGACACCTCGGCGATCGGCTCGGTGATGATCCCGCAGATGGAACGGTCCGGCTATCCGCGTGTGTTTGCGACCAATCTCACCATTACCGCCTCGGTGCAGGCGCTGCTGGTGCCGCCAAGCCATAACGCCGTGCTCTACTCGCTGGCGACCGGCGGTACCATCGCGATCAGCTCGCTGTTCATGGCGGGTGTGTTTCCAGGCCTGCTGCTCGGATTTTCCCTCGTCATCCTTTGCCTGATCTTCGC
>NZ_JAFATE010000372.1 GCF_019244115.1 Bradyrhizobium sp. | reverse complement strand
GATGGTCGCCGAGAAGGAGGTAAGACAAGGGGCGCACGTTTACCCCTCACGAAGGACCAGTCCTGGACCTTCCCTGCGGAAGGACGCTTGCTCATTTCCGCCGTGCCCAGGCTCGCCGGCCAGACGATAAAATGTGCAAATCGCAGGCTGATAACTATGCTGGCAACGGGGTTTATGGCTTGAATAGGCCGAGTCATTACGGTTGCGCGTCGCTGCTATCCTAGTGCGGCTTTCGTCCTGAGGCGGAGCCAACCAACGTAGTTTTTCGAGCGTGACCTCGAACGAGCTTCCGTCGTTTTGGATCGCGACAATGAGCGGGCATCCACAGAGCAAGCGATTGATGGAGCGAAGGCTCCAAGTACAAGAAGGCGCCGACAAATTCGTCACCCTAGTTGGAGAACGAGTTCGTAAGGCTCGCGAACGACGAGGCATTTCCCGTCGCGTTCTCGCCGAATTGTCCCAAGTCTCTTTGCGCTATCTGGCACAGCTCGAGGCTGGAGGGGGCAATATCTCGATTGCTCTGCTCGGGCGAGTGTCGCTAGCGCTCGATCATCGCATCGAATGGCTCGTCGGAGCCGATGATCCCTGGTCGTCCGAAGTTGTCCGGTTTTCCGAGTTTTTCCGAACGGCCACCTTGGACCAACGCCGCCATGTGATGCGGCTTCTCGATCCCGGCGATCCGACGCGCTTGCGGGAGAAGCGGCTATGCCTGATCGGACTCCGCGGAGCGGGCAAGTCGACGCTTGGAAAAATCATGAGCAAAGAGCTGTCTTTGCCATTTTTGGAATTGAATCGCGAAATCGAAGAGGTTAGCGGCATTCCCGCCAACGAGGTGATGGCGTTGTTCGGTCAGGAGGGTTACCGGCGTCTCGAAAGACAGGCGCTCGAAAGAATTGTGGCGACCACTTCCGAAACCGTGCTTGCCGTCGCGGGCGGGATCGTCGCAGAGCCTGAGACCTTCTCCTATCTTCTGCGCCATTTCCACACGGTTTGGCTGAAAGCACGCCCAGAAGAGCATATGCAGCGCGTGCGCAAACAGGGCGACCTCCGCCCGATGAAAGGCAACCCGAAAGCCATGGAGGAGTTACGCTCCATCCTGACCAGCAGGGAGAACCTCTATGCTCAGGCAGAAGCTGTCGTCGACACCAGCGGTCGTACCCTGAAACAGAGCACAAAGGATCTGGTGGACGTCGTCCGCAAGCTCGAACTGATCTGAAAGCAAGGGCACGAAAATAGGGTCCATGTGTTATCGCATTGATTGCAAGCTTCTCGTGTTTCTCCCGTCGAGGGCAGGGCATTTCGACGTCAACCCAACCAGATCACGGCATGGAAATCGCAGCTTGAGGCAAGCGCATCCGGGATTTTCGGACCGGGAGGCGGGCGCCGGCCACGCCAGCGATCGCTGTGAAGTCGCTCCAGGTCAAGATCGGCGAACTGACCCTGGAGAACGATTTTTTTAGAAGGAGCGCTCACCAAGGCGGCGCACGCCGGATGGATACGACGGAGCTGAGCGCAAAGCGATGATCGACCGTGAACACGATCTGCCGGTCACCAAGCAGGCGGAGATTTTGAAGATCAGCCGCGGCAGCGTGTACTACGCGCGGTATGCATATGTTGCAAGCTAGAGGCGCTGATCGGCGTCAGGGCAGTTGCCTTCTCTACATTGAGGCCGGTTCAACTGCGCGCTCGGACGCGCGTGTCATTGAAGCAACGCCATCGAATACTCCATGCGGCTTAGAACCGATAAGCCCGAGATCACTGCGAAGAACTATTTTTCGTCGCGCCATAGGAGGCGCGTGCGAAGCACACGCCTCCGAGGGCGACTGATCACATGATCCCAATTCTACCGGAATGAAAAGTCATCGTTATCCTTCCTGGCTTCGCGCTCGACGGCACAGAATCCGGGCTTGACCCCGGCCTGCTCGAAATCCAACCGACCGTCCACCTCGTCTTTGTACTGCGCGAGAACGTTCGGGCAGACTGTCTCCCTCGTCTCGACGTTGCCGCCGCAGACCCAGTTGGCGGCAAGGTGGAAGTCGCCTGTGCCTTTGTATTTTGCCGTTTGCGGATATGGGCACAGCGGACGCGACAGCGGCGGCGCGGCCGGACCGGCGCTCTGACCGACAACCTGGGTCGGCGTGACGCCATGCTCGACCCAAGCGACCAGGGCATCAAAGTCTGCGCCCTTTTGCGGCCAGGGACCGATGTCGCCGAGACCCGTGCCGGGGCCAAGGACTCCGGCAGGTATGCCGCAATGGCCGACGCCCGGGGCGCGGTAGAGACGATAGAAGTCCTGCACGCCTTCGAACCCCGTGTCCTCGCGACGGTCCCGATAGCGTTCGGCCATCTGCCGATAGTAGTTCAGGACACCGCGGGGATAGATGAATTGATCATTCGATCCGACAAAGGTCATCATCTTTCCGCCATGCGCCTTGAACGTATCCAGATCGCCAAACGTGTCTGTCACGTCAGCGATATTGCGAGAGCCGGCTTGCGCCACGTCTGCGTAGGACAGACCGGGTCCCTCCAGTGTCACCGTCTGCCACTTCGTCGATGGAGGCGAGTAGGTCGTGTCCTTCAAGTCCCACTCGAATTGAGTGACGCCGAGTGGAAAAGGCGTGAGGCCATCGAGGATCGGGAAGTCGCTGCCGCGATCAAGACCGAACCAGATCCGCTCACCCTTCTTGTTGCGGGGTCCATCCCAGACCTTGTTCACCGCCGTCGCTTCG
>NZ_JAFATE010000866.1 GCF_019244115.1 Bradyrhizobium sp. | reverse complement strand
GTGAGGGGCAGCCGCGGCACTGAGCTTGTGGAGAGTCCCCCTCATCCGGATCGCGCAAGCGCGATCCGACCTCTCCCCGCAAGCGGGGAGAGGTGAACACCGGGGCGGTCATTTGCTGCAGTCCGTCAGATCCTTGTCGCTGATCGAAAACACCGCCTCCGGCTTGATTTCGATGCCGCGCACAAAGCATTGTCTCAAGGTGCCGTAGCTCACCTTCGCATCGTAGCGGCCCGGTTCGATGCCCGTGATGCGCAGCCGCTCGTCATGGTCGACTTCCTTGTCCTTGTCGTTCAGGGTCTGGTTGGGACCCCAGGCATTCTTGCCGGCCGGCGACAGCTCAAAGCCCGTGATCGTCGCTGTGGTCAGATTCCACAACCGGATGCCCTTCCCCTGCGCGAGCAGTTTTACCGGCATGACGATCGACAGGACGGCAAGGGCGATCAGGGCACGTGACATCTTTACTCTCCGGAGGTGCTCCACTCACGACAGGCGTCCGATGGTCGTCATGAGGTTCAATACCAAAGTCGAACGTGGCCTGGGTTTTTGCAAGTCTCATTTGCAGGGCTCAATTGCAGACCGCAGGTATTGCGGCCTCGGTCTCAAACGCTGCTTTTCAGCGCAGCTGCGATCGCCTAGTTTGGTTGTGACGGTGGAGGACGGCCATGACCAGAGTGGCATTGTCGGCATCAATGGGACTCGTCGTCGCTGCGCTGATGGCCGGCGCGCCGACGGCGTCGGCCGAAGAGACGAACGATTATCCGACCGCGGCGCGTGCAGAATACGTGTTCGGCTGCCTGAAGGCCAATGGCGAGACGCGCCAAGCAATCGAGCAATGCTCCTGCTCGATCGATGTGGTCGCGTCGCTACTGCCCTATGACCGCTATGTCGAGGCGGAGACGGTGCTCAGCATGTCGCAGGTCCGCAGCACCCTCGCGGGCCAATTCCGCAGTTCACCGCAGGCGGCCAGCGTGCTCAACGATCTCCGCCGCGCACAGGCCGAAGCGGAGGTGCGGTGTTTCTGAGTGATGACGTGTGGTGTGCTTCTGATTGATGAGAGGATAAAACTGCCGCGGCATCGGCGGTGCGCTCCCTCCCCCCTTGCAGGGGAGGGCTGTCGCATTTGAGTGGCGCTCTCTCCGTTTGCCTCCCCCGCTTGCGGGGGAGGTCGGCGCGCTTGCGCGGCGGGTGGGGGCCGCCCCGGCCTCAGCTGCAGCTTTTTTCGCACGATGCCCCCACCCCAGCCCTCCCCCGCAAGCGGGGGAGGGAGCGCACTGCCAGCGTTCAAACGCCATATGCGATTGCCCTGCCTTGCGGGGGGAGGGCTGGGGTAGCCTACGGCGAACTGAATCCGGGGACCCCCACCCCCAACCCCTCCCCGCAAGGGGGAAGGGAGCCAGGCGCGCTTGCGGATCTATTTTTTTAGCACAATCGATCGCGCTGACTGCGGAGAGTCTGTCGCCAACGATCACATTCCCGACTGGTCGATGTCCCAGTCGTGTTGGAACACATGGCCCTGGGTATCCCTGGCCTCGGCGCGAAAATGCTTTGCACCGTTCGAGACATAGGTGAAGCGGATGTTGGGATCTTCGGAGATCGAGATGCCGCCTTCGACCGCGAGCACCAGATCATCGTCCTGCAAAAGTTTGAGCTGGTCGATGAAGAACGCCGGGATGTAGAGCTGGGTCAGCTGGTCCATCTGTAGGCCGGAATTGTTCGGATGGCCGATCATGATCTGGGCCTCGCGCATGCCACTGGTCGGACCCTCGCCCGGCTTCGCGAATTGCCGGTAACGCATCTGCCCGATCCTGGCCTTGGCCTCCTCGGGATTTTTCGCAGCCGGCGCCGAGCAGCCGCCGGAGGCTTTGACGTAGGTCTTGATGACGTAGAGCTGGCCGTCGCTGAGCTCGGCGACCGCATGGACGTTGGTGTAGTTGTTGACGCGCACGCGGGTCGAAATCTCCGACACGCCGGCGTCGGGACCCAGCGAGAATTTCGCCGCCATCGGCGACGGATTCTGGTCGATGACGAGCGTGATGTTGCGGATGCGGCGCGTGTCGGTGGGCGCGAGTTTTGTGCGAAGGGTGACCGGCACGATCGCCGCATCCTCGGCGCGGTAGGGCATCTCGATACCAAGGACGTCGCTGCCGTCCTGCATCGGCCGGTTGGCAAAAATGTCCTGAACGAGGCCGGGCCAGGGGTCATACTCCTCGGCGGTCCCAGGCCGCAGTCCTGACGCAGCGAACAGCAGGCTGGCCGCACAAAGCAGGCGCAAAAGCGATCGCGGCATGGTCGCGCTCCTCACAGGCTTCGACGCAGTCACCCCAATATAGGGGATGGTGCCGATCATTCCCATTCAATTTCGGAAAATGCTGCAGTCGCGTTGCGCGCATTGTAGTCGTCGAACAGTTGCCAATTCGACTTTTCCGAGGCGGCGGCATGGGCGGCGGCGGCGATCGGCTCGCCGCGCGCGATCATGGCGCGGACCTCCGTGGCAAGCGTGGTCAGATAGCGGCGCTCGTCGCCAAGCGCGGCCGGCCAGGGAGCGACCGGCCCATGGCCGGGGACGACGCGTTCCGCTGAGATGCTTTCAAGTTCCGCTATTGTCTTCAGCCAACCTTTGATGCTCCCATCCATTACCGGAATGTGGGTCAGGAACACGAGGTCGCCCGCAAACAGAATCTTTGTGCGTTCGTCCATCACGGTGAGGTCGTTGTCGCTATGCGACGTCGGCCAGGCCTTGAGCTCGAGTTTTCGCCCGCCGAGGTCGAGTTCGAGCGTGTCATCGACCAGCAGGGTCGGCGGGATGATGCGGACCTCGTCGATCAGCGCATCGCCCATGGTGCGGCGAAAGGCGTCGACATAGAAAGGCCCTCGCGCCGCCATCGCGGCCGGCAGGTTCCTGTGACCGACGAAAGTTGTACCCTCCCTCGCGAAGGCGGCGTTTCCAAACACGTGATCGGGATGGCCGTGGGTGTTGATGACGTAGCGGATCGGTTTGTCTGTTCTTGCGCGAATGGCGGACAGGAGCTGTTGTCCCTCCAAGACGCTGCCGCCGGTGTCGATCACGGCCACCGCGTCGTCGCCGATGATGAATCCGAGATTGGCGATTGCGCCGTTGTTCTTTTGTGTCATCAACGCCGTCCCGCCCGTGAAGACGAACAGGCCGGGCGCAATCTCGCGCATGGGCAGCGTGAGCTCTCCGGCGCGCGCCAGCGCGATTGCGCCGGCGAATGCGAGCAGAGCAGCAACGAGGACGCGGCTAACAGCGCGCCATGCGTATGGACCGACGACACCGTTTCGTGAACTGCTTCGCATCGCAGCAAGCCCGTTGGTTTGCGAGGATTATTCCTGTTGCGTGGCCCAGTCGGGGAGCATAGCATTTTTGCAACAGGGGTCTTGCTCAAACCGGAAGAGAATTTCGCGATGAATATTTTGGTGCAACGTCGCCTCTTGATCGTGCTCGTTGCGATGGCTGCGACGTTCGGCGGCCGCGATCTTGCGCGCGCGCAGAACAGCGATGCCGGCGATCTCTCGATCGAGCTCGTCGATCCAAAAGTGCTGCGGGTGTGCGAAGACCCGCGCAACATGCCGTTCTCCAACGAGAAAGGGGAGGGGTTCGAAAACAAGATCGCCGAACTGTTCGCTGCAAAACTGTCGAAGAAGCTGGACTACACCTTCTTCCCGCAGGCGACGGGTTTCGTGCGCGTGACGCTCGGCTCGCATCGCTGCGACGTCATCATGGGTTTTCCGCAGGGCGACGACCTCGTTCAGGGCACCAATCCGTACTACCGCACGGCGTACGCCCTGATCGCCAAGCCGGGCTCGGGGCTCGAGGACGTGACGACGCTGGAGGACGAGCGCCTGAAGGGCAAGCATATCGGCATCGTCGCGGGCACGCCGCCGGCAACCAACATGGCGCTGGCCGGGCTGATGGCGAATGCAAAGCCCTATCCGCTGATGATCGATACAAGGGTGGACTCGTCGGCGGAAGCGATGATCAATGATCTGACATCGGGCGCGATCGACGCCGGCGTGCTGTGGGGGCCGATGGCCGGCTTCTACGCCAAGAAGGCGCAACTGCACGTCACGCCTCTGGTCAAGGAAACCACCGGGCCAAAACTCGTCTATCGCATCGGGATGGGAGTCCGCGCCGCCGATCAGAACTGGAAACGGCAGCTCAACCGCCTGATCCAGGAGAACCAGGCGGACATCAACCAGATCCTGCTCGATTTCGGCGTCCCGCTACTCGATGAGAGCGATCATCCGATCGTCACTGCCGCGACCAAGCCGCAATGAGCTGGAGGGCAATGGTCTCGGAGGTTTTGGCCCCGATCATTGCCGCGATCACGCTGCTGACGCCTGCACGGGCACAAGACTGGGTCGTCGAACCCGAAGGCTATCGCACCGACGACTACCGTAGCCCGGTGCCGGAGACACTGGCCGGTGCGCGCGTGCTGACGACGGCGGAGGCCGAGGCGATCTGGCGCGCGAAGAGCGGCGTGTTCGTCGATGTGCTGCCGCGCGCGCCAAAGCCGAAAGGATTGCCGCCCGGCACGGTGTGGCGCGACAAGCCGCGACAGAACATCCCCGGCAGCATCTGGCTGCCTGACACCGGCTATGGGATCCTCGCGCCTGCGACGGAAGGCTATTTGCGGCGAGGTCTCGCCCGCGCCTCCGGCGGCAACAAGCAGGCGCCGCTGGTGATCTACTGCCTCAGCGACTGCTGGATGTCGTGGAACGCCGCCAAGCGCGCGCTCGCTTACGGATACAGCGACGTCGCGTGGTATCCGGAGGGAACGGACGGCTGGGCCCGCGCCAACCTGCCGCTCGCTGAGTCGCAGCCGGAGCCGAGACCGGACGGCGAGCAATAGACTCTGGTCTCAATGGATGCAGGCGCCGATCTTTCCTCGTTCGTCATGGCCGGGCTTGTCCCGGCCATCCACGTGTTTGATCACCAAGAGGCAAGACGTGGATGCCCGGCACAATGCCGGGCATGATGAGCCATGGGCTTGGCCAGGGATGTGAGCGCTACTGCTTCTGCAGCCTAGTGATGATCTTGGCGTCGTCTCCGATGGAGTACGTCACCCGGTCGCCAGCATGCACGCTCTCGAGCGCGCCCTGATCCTGGACCTTGAATTCGGTGGCGCCGCCCGTGTTCGCCCCGACGGTGCCGTTCTGGATTTGCTGGATCGCGACCGTGCCGTTCAGCCGGTCGATTTTGGTAATCATGCCTGACATGCTTTGTTCGGCGGAAGCTGCCGACATCAACAGGGTCGCGGCCCCAAGACCCGCCAAAAGACCTGCCCACACGATCTTCGCTGCTTTCATCGTGGCCTCCCCCGATTCGAGGTTGTCTACGTCAAGCCACCGAAGATGATTTCAGTTCCG
>NZ_JAFATE010000298.1 GCF_019244115.1 Bradyrhizobium sp. | reverse complement strand
CGTGCTGGCGCTGAAGGTGGTGCGCGGCGACGGCGAGATCATCAAGACCGGCACGCGGGCGAAAAAATCCGCCGCCGGCTACGACCTGACGCATCTGTTCATCGGCGCCGAGGGCACGCTCGGCATCATTGCCGAACTGACCATGCGGCTGCGCGGCATTCCCGAGACCATCGCGGCCGCGGCCTGCTCGTTCGAGACGGTGGGCGGCGCCTGCCAGGCAACGATTTTGGCAATCCAGACCGGCATTCCCCTGGCAAGGATCGAGCTGCTCAACGCCGCGCAGGTCATGGCCTGCAATTCCTATTCAAAGCTGACGCTGCCGGAGACGCCGCTGCTGCTGCTGGAGTTTCACGGCAGCGAGATCGAGGTCGCCGAGCAGTCGAAGAATTTTGGCGAGATCGCACGGGAATGCGGCGGCGGCGATTTCACCTGGACCACCAGACCGGAGGACCGCACAAAACTGTGGCAGGCGCGCCATGACGCCTATTGGTCGGTCAAGGCGCTGCGGCCGGGCGCCGGCGTGGTCGCAACCGATGTCTGCGTGCCGATCTCGCGGCTCGCCGACTGCGTGACCGCGACGGAAGATGATCTGAAGCGCTTCGATCTGCTGTCGCCGATCGTCGGCCATGTCGGCGACGGCAATTTCCACTGCTCCCTGGTCTGCGACCCCGAGGACGCCGGCGAGATGGCGCGCGGCGAAGAGTTCATGCATCGCCTGGTCGAGCGCGCGCAGGCGATGGGCGGCACCTGCACCGGCGAACACGGCATCGGGCAGGGCAAGCAGAAATATTTGAAGAACGAACTCGGGCCCGAGGCGCTCGATGCGATGCGCGCGCTGAAACAGGCGCTGGATCCGCTGAACATCTTTAATCCAGGCAAGATTGTGCCGGGGGCCTAAATCCGGCCGATTTGTTCGCTCGACTTTTGAACGTGGCTGCCGCTTTCCGCTTTGCGCGGAACTTACGCTTCCGCTCCGCATCGTCTTGTTGACGCCGCAAGCGACGGCCGGCTGAAGGGGAGGGTGCCATGTCGAAATCAAGTATCGCGATTGCTGCTGTCGTTCTCGTGACCGTGCTGTCTGGCGCGGCGCTGGGTGGAGGCGGCGGAGGCGGTGGAAACGGCGGCGGCGGAGGGGGCGGAAACGGCGGAGGCGGTGGTAACGGCGGAGGCGGCGGAAACGGCGGAGGCGGCGGGAACGGCGGAGGCGGCGGGAACGGCGGGAACGGCGGAGGCGGCGGGAACGGCGGAAACGGCGGAGGTGGTCACGGTGGTGGTGGCGCCGCTGTCGGTGGCGGCGGTCACGGCGGGGGACAGCCCGGTGGCGGCGGCCAGATCGGTGGAGGCCACTTTGGCGGCGCGCATTTCGGAGGTGGCCATTTCGGCGGCGGTCATGGCTTCGCGCATTCCGACGGCGGCCATGGCTTCGCGCATTTCGGCGGCCATCATGGCAGTCCGACGTTTTCTTTCCACGCATTTTCGCACGCCGCTTTCAGCGGTCACGCTCTTGCGGCCCACCATGGTCAGAAATTCGGCCACGTCCCAAACGCCGCGGTGAAGGCAGCCAGTGTCTACAGCGCTATGAACGCGCTGCCGCATGGACGTGCGCTGCACAACGCAGGCCTGCTCTCCAACCCTGCGGCGCGCACGCAAATCGCGGCCGCTGCTGCGCTCGCCGGTTGGCATGGCGGCCACGACGGCTGGTGGCGGCACGGCCATGGCGGATATGGATGGGTGGGGCCGCTGTTCTGGCCGTTCGCCTATTACGACCTCTACGACTACACGATCTGGGGTGACCACGGCTTCTGGGACTATGGCTACCGCGACATTTATGCCGGCATCTTCGGTCCTTATGGCCATGATGATCTTTCAGGCTATCTCGCTCCGCGCCGATACGGGCATCGGCACGCCACGGCCGCGCCCCTGAGCGGGATGTGCGGCGATGATAGCCGCGCCATCGCCGGCCTTCCGATCGATCAGATCGCGCATGCGATCGAGCCGACCGAGGCGCAACGCGCAGCCCTCGATGAGCTCGGCACGGCTTCGATCCAGGCCGCCCGGGTCATTCTGGATGCGTGTCCGACCCAGGTCGGACTCACTGCACCCGGCCGCCTCGCCGTCATGCAGCAGCGGATCGGGGCGATGATTTCGGCCGTGGCGATACTGTGGACGCCGCTGCACCAACTCTACGCGCTTCTCGACGACAAGCAGAAGGCGCGATTCAACGCACTGGCTGAAGATCACCGTCAGGCATCAGCGTCTAAGGCGGCGCCGTCCCGCACCTGCGGCGTCGAACAGGTTGTCGCGCTGGACTGGCCGGCTGACGAAATCGAGAAACGACTTCATCCATCGGACACCCAGCGCACCGCGCTTGATACGTTGCGCGATGCCGCCGCCAAGGCGGCCGACCTGCTGAAGGCGGGCTGCGAAGGCGTGGACGCGGCGACGCCGCCGGCGCGGCTTGACGTCACCGCCAAGCGGCTCGAGGTCATGTTGCAGGCGATCAGGCCGGTGCGAAAAGCGGTTGACGACGTCTACGGGACCCTCAGCGACGAGCAGAAGACCCAGTTCGAGGGAATCGGTCGGCAGCGACCAGCATCATAAATGCCCGTGCAAGCGTCGCCGCCATCCCGCGGGCGGCGTCTTGATCGACGTGCGTGACATGAACCGGGTCATCGAGGTCCACGCCGAGGATCTCGACTGCGTGATCGAGCCCGGCGTCACCCGCAAGGCGCTGAACGAATATCTGTCGGCGACGGCAACTTCCACTGCTCCCTGGTCTGCGACCCCGACGACCGCGACGAGATGGCGCGCGGCGAAGAGTTCATGCATCGCCTGGTCGAGCGCGCGCAGGCGATGGGCGGCACCTGCACGGGCGAACACGGCATCGGGCAGGGCAAGCAGAAATACATGAACAGCGAACTCGGGCCCGAGGCGCTGGATGCGATGCGCGCGCTGAAAGCGGCGCTGGATCCTCAAAATATTTTCAACCCAGGAAAGATCGTGCCGGTGGCGTAAATCCGGCCGATTCCTCTCCCTCTATCCGCTCCGATCGCCGCGTCCGCGTGCTGCTCGCCGAGGTCGCGCGCGGAACTTGTCGTTCCCGTCGCATCATCAGGATGCCGCACGAGACGGTTGGCGCGTGGAGGGTTCCATGTCGAAATCACAGATTGCGATTGCAGCTCTGCTTCTGGCAACCGCGCTGTCGAGCACGGCGCTGGCGCGGGGCGGTTTCGGCGGCGGTGGTTTTGGCGGTGGCGGCTTCAGCGGTGGTGGTTACGGCGGTGGCTACTCCGGCGGTGGGTACGTTGGCGGCGGTTACGGCGGAGGCCGCTACGGTGGTGGCGGCTACGGTGGTGAAGGCCGCACCTTCGGTGGCGGTTACGGCGGCTACGGTTATGGCGGCGGTCATTTCGATGGTGGTCATTACGGCGGTTATGGCTATGCGCATGCCGGTGGTGGCCATCATGGCGGGTTCTCGGCTCACGTCTCGCCGGGCGGTCTCAGGAGCGGTCACGCCTTCGCGCAACAGCATGGCCGGAACGTCCGTCAGGTCCGAAGCGCCGCCCCCAGCCAAGCCAATGTCCGCGACGCGATGAACGCGCTGGCGCATGGGCACGCATTGCGCAGCCGGAACCTGCTCGCCAATCCCGCGGCGCGCGCCCAGATCGCATCGACGGCGGCGCTCGCAGGCTCGCATGGCCGCCACGAGGGATGGCGGCGGCACGTTCATGGTGGATATGGCTGGGTCGGACCGCTGTTCTGGCCGTTCGCCTATTTTGACCTCTACGATTACACGATCTGGGGCGACTCCAGTTTTTGGGACTACGGCTATGCCGACATCTATGCCGGCATTTTTGCTTCCGATGCTCATGATGCTGCTGCGGGCGATGTTGCTCCGCGCGGCAACGCCCAGCGGCCTGACGCGGCCCCGCCACGCGTCGCTCGGGCCGAGCCGCCCGCAGCCGAGGCCGCGCCACCCACGCGTCAGGTCGCGCCGCCCGTCGCCAAGACCGTGCCACCCGCAAGTGAGGCGGCCCCGCGCACCGCGCGTGCCGAGCCGCCCGCGCGCGAGGTGGCGCCCCCTGTGAGCGAAGTCGCGCCACCCGTCGAAAAGGTCGAGCCGCCTGCCAGTCAGGCGGCCCCGCGCACCGCGCGTGCCGAGCCGCCGGCGCGCGAGGTCGCGCCGCCTGTGAGCGAGGTCGCCCCGCCCGTCGAGAAGGTCGAGCCGCCTGCCAGTCAGGCGGCCCCGCGCACCGCGCGTGCCGAGCCGCCGGTGCGCGAGATTGCACCTCCTGTGAGTCAGGTTACGCCGCCCGTCGAAAAGGTCGAGCCGCCTGCAAGTCAGGCGGCACCGCGCGCCGCGCGTGTCGAGCCGCCGGCGCGCAAGGTCGCGCCCCCTGTGAGCAAGATTGCGCCGCCCGTCGCCAAGTCCGTGCCGCCTGCAAGTGAGGCGGCGCCGCGCGTCAGCCGGCTCGAGCCGCCGGCAACCGAGGTCGCGCCTGCTGCGAGTCAAGTTGCGCCGCCTGTCGGCAAGGTCGAACCGCCCGCGAAACAGACGGCACCGCGCGCCGCGCGGGCCGAACCGCCGAAAGATGACGTCGCGCTCCCGTTCCCTCAGGCCAAGGCGACTGCTGGCAAGTCCGAGCCGCCGGCAGAGCAGGCGCCACGCCGCATGAGTCGGGCTGAGCCGCCCGCAGTCGAGCCCACACCGCCTGCCGCTCAGGTCGAGCCGTCCGCGCGTGAGGCGCCACCGCGCATGAGCACGATCGAGCCCCCCGCTGAAGAGATCACTCCACCCGCCACCGAGGCCCCGCCACCCGTGATTCAGGCGTCGCCGTCCACGCCGCAGACCGCGTCCCGCCTCAATCGGATGTGCGGCGACGACAGCCGCGACATCGCCGATGTTCCGATCGATCAGATCCAGCGGGCGATCGAGCCGACGCGCGTGCAACGTGACGCCCTCGATGATCTCGGCAATGCATCGATCCGGGCCGCCCGCGCGATTCGGGACGCCTGTCCGAAACAGGCCACGCTCACGGCGCCTGGCCGGCTTGCGGCCATGCAACAGCGCATCGAGGCGATGATCACGGCGGTCGCGATCATGCGGCCGCCGCTGGCAAAACTTTATGCCCTTCTGCGCCAGGAGCAGAAGGGGCGGTTCAATGCGCTGGCCACTGATCCGCGCAAGGCCGCCGCCTCTAACGGGCTGCCGCAGTGCGGCGGCAGTGCCGCTGCGGCGCCGGACTGGCCGGTCGACGAGATCGAGCGCCGGCTTCGGCCAAACAAGGCACAGCGCGTCGCGCTGCAGGCCCTGCGTGACGCCAACACCAGGGCCGCCGAGCTGATCAGGGAGTCCTGCCCGGATGTGAAGGGCGCGACGACGCCGCCGGCGCGGCTTGCCGCCACCGCCAGGCGGCTCGACGTCATCCTGCAGGCGATCAAGCCGGTGCGAAAGGCGCTCGACGAGTTTTATGCGACCTTGAGCAACGAGCAGAAGGCACAGTTCGAGGGCATCGGCCGGCAGCGGCCGATGTCTTAACATCCCGCGATATCCCGCCGACGCGTTGGCGGTGCCAAGATGCCGCGACGGTGCCGCGTGGCACTGTCGCATGGAACTTTCGTCCGTTTCTGGCGTAGGATTGGCGTGGCCAGGCGGCGCGAGGGGCGCGCCTTGGAATGCCATGTCGAAACAGCGCACCAAAATTGTTGTCATTGCTCTGGTGAGCGCGCTGGCGAGCGCGGCGCCGGCTGAGGCACGCATGCGCATCGGTGGACCGCTTGGCGTGCTGCGCATGGTGATCGGCCATGCGTTGCCGGGCGCGCGCTTGCACCGGCATTATCCGGCCCGGACGAGGTCCGCCAGCGTGCGTGACGCGGCCCGCGCGCCGCGGCAGCGCGCCGATGTCCCCGATACGGCGAAGGCGTCCCAACAGGCCGAGGCGAAAGCTGCCCAACAAGCTGAGGCGAAAGCGGCGCAACAGAGCGAGGCAACGGGCGGCAAGGGCCGGCTGTTCGGCGATCAGGCCG
>NZ_JAFATE010000056.1 GCF_019244115.1 Bradyrhizobium sp. | reverse complement strand
ATCTGCTGCGCTCGTTTGCGAAGAACGGTTTTATTCCGACCTATGCCGCGTTCAACCTGATCGGCGATCCCGACCTGCGGGGCCGCGAATTCCAGATGGCGCTGAGCGGCCTCAATGCGCGCGGCTACAAGAACTCCACGCTGTTGTTCAATCTTGCGCGCGTCTTCATCGCGCGCTCGCCGGCGGCCAGGCTGATCAACCCGCCCTGGCGCGGCATCGCCGAGCCGATGTGGGCGCCGGTGCAGATCCGCCACCGCTCGGCCTATTACGACGCCTTCTTTACCGAGGCGCTGCTCGGGTTTCTCGACACCGGGCTCGCCTCACCCGCACAGACCGCAGCGGCGCGGAGCGCGATCGCCGCCATGGTGGAGTTCTGCATCAAGACCAGCCGCGAGGAGGTGCGCGCGCAGGACGGCACGCCGTTCAACGTCGTCACCGCGCTGGCGCCGCCCCCGCATCCGCGCTTCTCCCGCTTCTTCGCCCAGATCAAGCAGGACCTCGGCTTCGGCATCTATGTGCCGGACTGCGACACCACGGCCTGCTCGTTCTCGGCCGCGACCCAGGCCGGCGCCGACGATCCTGTTCTCGACCAGCCGCTGCTTGATTTCTATGCCGGCTACCAGGTCAAAAGCGGCGCCAACGCGCCGCGCGTCACCGTGCCGATCAACGACAACATCGACTATGAGGGCGGGGTTGCCACCTGGATCGACAATCTGGCCGGCGAGCGCCCCTACGGCAATGATCTCGATCCCACGCTCAATCTCGACATTCTCGAGGTGAGCTTCCGCAATCTCGCCCGCTGGAAGGTGTTGGAGACGCCGCGGCGGCTCGCGACGGTCCAGGGCATCATTGCCTTCCAGAGGAAGCTCGCCGAGAGCGGGGCTTTCGCCAACCCGCGCTCGCACATCTACTATCTGCCCGAACTCTATTGCGCCTATTTCGGCCGCTGCTATGCCGCCTTCCTGGCGCTGCCGCTGCCTGCGCGGCGCGCGATCGACCCCGATGGCGCGCTCGATCTGATTCGCATCAAAGTGCTTGGCTATGTCGTCGGCGAACTGATCGCGGTCGAGATGAACGTGTTCGATGCGGCGCTGGCGCTGATCGCGCTCGGCCATCTCGGCGCCGAGCCCTCGACCTTCGTTCCCGCGCTCCGCTGCATCGTCGAGCATGTTGGCGAAGGCGGCCGGCACGGGCCGTACCGGGCCTATGAATGGAACAAGATGAAGACGCCGACCCGCATCCTGGTCGGTGGCAGCGAGGTCACCTCGGCCTTCGTGCTGATGGGGCTCGCCCTCGCGCGCCGCGCGATCCACCGTTAATACCTGTCGCAAGAGTTGCGGATTTTTGTTCCTTGTGACATGTCGAGGCAGAGTGGCGTTCGCGTGAAGTTGAACTGACGTGGAACCGGCGGCGCTGGCCCGCCGGCCAAATCCGCACCACAATCGTGGACCTTGAATACACGATCCCCTCAATTGCATCGGCATCATCAGCATGATTCGGAAAATCCTGCCCGCGATTGCCCTGTCGCTGCTGCCATCGCTCGCCGCGGCCGCGCCCGACATCACCGGCGTCGCAAAAGTCCGGGAGGGTGACACGGTCGTGATCGGCACCGCGCGCGTCCGCCTCGGCGGCGTTGACGCGCCGTCGGTGGACCAGCTCTGCATCAATGCCCAGCACGAGAAGTGGACCTGCGGCGTCTCGGCACGCGACGAACTCGCCAAACATGTCGACGGCAAGAGCTGGACCTGCCACGTCCGCCAGACCGACCGGCGCGGCCGGCAGGTGGCGCGGTGCGAGGTCGAGGGCGAGGACATCCAGAAATGGCTGGTGCGGAACGGATGGGCGCTGTCCTACCGCCAGTACTCGCATGACTACGACGCGGAGGAGGCTGCCGCGCGCGAGGACAAGGCCGGGATGTGGCAAGGTGCATTCATCGCGCCCTGGGATTGGCGCGTCCGCAACAAGAAGACGCCCATCCTCGGCGCGACCAAGCCGCCGGAGGACGCCAACGCGACCCTGCTCGCCTCGGCATCCGGCCCGGTCGCGCCCTCGCCCGAATGCAACATCAAGGGCAATGTCAACCGCTCCGGCGAATGCATCTACCACAAGCCGACCAGCCGCTGGTACGCCCAGATCAAGATGCAGATCGCCAAGGGCACGCGCTGGTTCTGCTCGGTCGAGGAGGCGGAAGCCGCCGGCTGCCGGGAGACCCGGAGGTAAACAGCTTTTCTTGCAACGCCTCCCCGCGTAAAAGCATCGCGCACGCGCTCGCGTCGCGTGTAAAAATGCGCTCGCTAGCAAACAAGGAAGAGCCGCAATGACCGTTCGCGCGGGCCGGGAGTTTCTGGCCATCCCGGGACCCACCACGATGCCCGATGCAGTGCTGCAGGCGATGCATCGCCCGGCGCTCGACATCTATTCGGAGCAGATGATCAATCTGACCGAAAGCCTGCTGCGCGATCTCTCAAAACTGTTCGCCACCCGCGGCAAGTCCTACATCTACATCGCCAACGGCCATGGCGCCTGGGAGGCCGTCATCTCCAACGTGCTGTCGCGCGGCGACAGGGTGCTGGTGCTGGAGAGCGGACGCTTCGCGATCGGCTGGGGCGAGGCGGCCCGCGCCATGGGCGCCGATGTCGAGGTGCTGAAGGGTGACTGGCGGCGCGCGGTGCAGCCGGCCGAGGTCGAGGCGCGGCTGCGCGCCGACAAGACGCATTCGATCAAGGCCATCATGGTGGCACAGGTCGACACGGCCTCGGGTGTCTGGAATGACATCGAGGCGATCGGCAAGGCGATCAAGGCAGCGGGTCATCCGGCGCTCTACATGGTCGACACCGTGGCCTCGCTTGGCTGCATGCCGTTCGCGATGGACGACTGGGGCATCGATGTCGCGATGTCCGGCTCGCAGAAGGGCCTGATGACGCCGCCGGGCCTCGGCTTCGTCGCCGCAAATGATCGCGCGATCGAGGTGCACAAGAAGGCCGGCCTGCGCACGCCCTATTGGGACTGGAGCGAGCGCGAGGGCAGCGAACATTATCGCCGCTATTGCGGCACGGCGCCGGTGCATCTCCTGTTCGCGCTGCGCCAGGCCATCGACATGATCTACGAGGAAGGGCTGGAGAATGCGTACCGCCGCCACCGGCTGCTGGGCGAAGCGGTGCGGCGCGCGGTCGCCGTCTGGGCCGAAGGCCAGGTGCTCGGCTTCAACATCGCCGACGCAGCCGAGCGCTCCGACACCGTGACCACCGTGACCATGGGCAATGGCCATGATCCCGCGCCGCTGCTGCGCTACTGCAAGGAGAAGTGCGGCGTCGTGATCGGGGTCGGAATCGGCGACCTGCAGGGCAAGGCGTTTCGCATCGCCCATATGGGTCATGTCAATGCGCCGATGGTCTTGGGCACGCTCGGCAGCATCGAGGTCGGATTGAACGCGCTCGATATTCCCCACGGCAAAGGCGGCATGGAAGCCGCCGTCGAATGGCTCGGCGAAAGTGTAACGCCGTAACGCATTCCTCGCGCCGTCTTTTAATGCTTATACTCCCTGGCAAGAGCAAAGCCGGGGGGATGGATTGGCGTCGGTTGAACTGCGCGGCCTGACCAAGCGCTACGGCTCGGTCGCGGCTGTCGACAATGTGTCGCTCAAGATCGATCACGGCCGGCTGGTCTGCCTGCTCGGCCCCTCCGGCTGCGGCAAGACCACGACGTTGCGGCTGATCGCGGGCTTCCTCGAACCCACCGCCGGCGAGATCCATGTCGGCGATCGCCTGGTCTCGTCGAAGGCGCGCACGCTGCCGCCCGAGGCCCGCAACATGTCGATGATCTTTCAGAGCTACGCGCTCTGGCCGCACATGACGGTCGCCGACAACGTCACCTACGGCCTCAAGCTGCGCAAGCTCGACCGCGTCACCATCGACAAGAAACTCGCCGCGATTCTCGCCACGACAAAACTCGCCGCGCTCGCGGACCGCTATCCCGGCGAGCTCTCCGGCGGCCAGCAGCAGCGCGTGGCGCTGGCGCGCGCGCTGATCGTCGAGCCGGAGACGCTGCTGCTCGATGAGCCGCTCTCGAATCTGGATGCGAATTTGCGCGAAGAAATGCGCTTCGAGATCCGGAGGCTGCACGACGAATATCGCTACACCACGGTCTATGTGACC
>NZ_JAFATE010000885.1 GCF_019244115.1 Bradyrhizobium sp. | reverse complement strand
CCGTTCCTCGATCCCGTGAAGAAGGGCAGGGATGGCCGGCCCGGCGTGTCGCTCGACTGGTTCAACATGCTCTACAAGGTGCTGCTCGGCCAGGAGAAGGGCCCGCGCTTCGGCTCCTTCGTCGCGGTCTATGGCATCAACAACGCGATCGCCATGATCGACGGCGCGCTGGGGCGGTCGGCTTAGGCTGGGCTCGCGCGGCCAGCCTGGGCCTCGAAATTGCGTATAGGAGCCCCGCGGCGATTTCAGCCGCGGCGGCTGGCGAATGACGCTATGCTTGCTCTAACAACAAGCTTCAGGGGAGCACCCTCATGCAGTTCAGGGTTTCACCGAAGACGATTGCCGAATGCAGCGCCGAGGAATGGCAGGCGCGGATCGATCTCGCGGCCGCGCACCGGCTTGCCGTCATGCACGGTTTTCATGAGGGCATCTTCAACCACCTGACGCTCGTGGTGCCGGGCCGCAGCGACCGCTACTACCAGATCCCGTTCGGCATGCATTGGTCGGAGGTGACGGCCTCCTCCTTCATGGAAGTCGGGATCGACGATGGCGAGGTCAAAAGTGGCGCGGGCGATGTCGAGCGCTCCTGCTATTGCATCCATGCGCCGATCCACAAGGCGGCGCCGCAGGCCAGAGCGGTATTCCACACCCACATGCCCTATGCGAGCGCGCTGACGCGGCTGGAGGATCCGCGCATCAAGGAGATCGGGCAGACCGAGGTCGGGCTATCAGGCGCGATCGCCTATGATGACGAATATACCGGCCCCGCGCTCGATCCGGCGGAAGGGGCGCGCCTGGCGCGGGTCATTGCCGACAAGACCGTCCTGTTCATGGCCAATCACGGCATCACTACGGTCGGAAAATCCGTCGCCGAGGCCTATGACCGCCTCTATTACGTCGAGCGCGCGGCGCAGATGCAGATCTATGCGATGTGGACCGGACAGCCGCTCAAGACGCTGCCGCGGCCCGTGGTCGAGAAGACCCGGCGCGATTTTAGCGGCCAGAGCTCCTACAATCCGCCGCCGGCGCAACGCCATTTCGACGCCCTGAAACGCATTCTCGACCGCAAGGAGCCGGACTACGCGACCTAGGCTGTCGGGGACCGACGAACCCTCTGCATCAATCCCGGCGGGTGGCTCCATGCCATCGCGGAAGCTGGGCAATGCACGAAGGTCACTGCAGGTCCCGGCCCCTTGAGTTCACTTGGCGGCGCCGATACGGTCTGGTACCAGCCAAAATCTTCAGTGAACTCAAGACGCAGACAGGATTGGACCGCGTGCCCAGGATCTACAAAATCTGCTCCGCCTCGGCCTGGCGCGAAGCCGAGCGGTCCGGCGTCTACCGGGGCAGTGCCGACGACCTGCGCGACGGCTTCATCCATTTCTCCACCGCCTCCCAGGTGGCGGAAACCGCCCGAAAGCATTTTTTCGGCCAGACCGCGCTGTTTCTGGTCGAGGTCGACGCCGACGTCCTGGGAGATGCGCTGCGCTGGGAGCGTTCGCGCAATGACGAGCTGTTTCCGCATCTCTATGGCGAGCTCGATCTCGGTGCCGTGACCTTTGTGCGCGACATGCCTGCGCGGTCCGACGGTTCGCACGACATCCCGGAGCTTGCGCCTTGATCCGCGCATTCGACACCTTCTCGCTGCCGCTGTTGCGCTTCCTCGACCCGGAAGATGCGCATCGCCTGGCGATCCAGGGCTTGCGGCTGCTGCCGCCGCTGCGCCTGAAGCTGGACGACCCCAAGCTCTCGGTGCGCGCCTTCGGCCTCAACTTCCCGAATCCGATCGGCATGGCGGCCGGTTTCGACAAGAACGCCGAGGTGCCGGACGCGCTGCTGCGGCTCGGCTTCGGCTTCGTGGAGATCGGCTCTGTGACGCCCCGCCCGCAGGAGGGCAATCCGCGGACGCGGCTGTTTCGCCTCGAGCGCGACGAGGCGGTCATCAACCGAATGGGCTTCAACAATGACGGTGCGGAGGCCGTGCTGCGCCGACTCGCCGCGCGCGCCAATCTCGGCGGCATCGTCGGCGTCAATGTCGGGGCCAACAAGGATTCGCCCGATCGCGTCGCCGACTATGTGAAGCTGATCGAGATGTTTGCACCGGTCGCGGACTATTTCACCGTCAACGTCTCTTCGCCGAATACGCCGGGCCTGCGCAACCTGCAGCAGGCAAAAATGCTCGACGAACTCCTGGCCCGCGTGATCGACGCGCGCGAGCGGGTGCGGACCGAGGCCGGCGATTCTCCTGTCCTGCTCAAGATCGCGCCGGACCTCAGCCTCGCCGAGCTCGACGAGGTCGTCCACATCGCGCGCTCGCGCCGGGTCGACGGGATGATCGTGTCCAACACCACGGTGGCGCGGCCCGCGAGCTTGCGGGAGACAAATCGCGCCAAGGAGCAGGGCGGATTGTCGGGCCGGCCGCTGTTTCGGCTGTCGACGCGAATGGTGGCCGAGACCTTTGTGCGGACCGAGGCCGCGTTCCCGCTGATCGGGGTCGGCGGCATCGATTCCGGCGGCGCGGCTCTGACAAAAATCCGCGCTGGCGCCAGCCTGATCCAGCTTTATTCGTCGCTGATCT
>NZ_JAFATE010000765.1 GCF_019244115.1 Bradyrhizobium sp. | reverse complement strand
CGGCGCCACCAATTTCTACAACCGTATGGACGAATGGCAAAGCGAGCAGAAGCCGCCTTTTTCGATGAGCGTCTGGCAGTTCATCCAGGCGGCGGGGACGGCGCGGCAGGCCGGCTGACGACACGGGCGCCGTCTAGCGGCGGCGCCCGCTCGGGCTAGAGCGATTTCTAGTCAGATCGAATGATCTGACGACTCGGAAATCGCGGCAGATCAAGAACCTGGAGCGGTTGATCTGATGCGATCAGATCACAAACCGCTCCAAGGTCCGAACTCGATACGGGACCTTGAGCATCGTCGGATTTCCGCTTGACTTGTCGGATTAAGTCTGATAAATCCGACGACATGAGAGATTGTCAGTGCCCGCCGTACAGCCTCGAGGCGCTCTTTCGTGTGCCCACCCCCGGCCGCTCCAGGCGCACCGGGCGTGCCGATACCGCGCGTATTTACGCAAAAATACGCAAACGGCCCGCTGTGGAACCAGGGGTGGCGACGCAAGAGCATCGTGCGCCGAACCCGACCCGATCACCTGGGATGTGGGGAGCTGGCCGGCATGTTCCTGCGCCTCGTCCCGCGCCCCGCGCCTCCATCGTGATTTCTCTATCGTGATTCCGCCCGGCGCCCCTTCACAAACGCAGTGTGTTGACCCACATAGCCCTCGCGGTTATAGGCCGCGTCGCCCGAGGGCTGGTGGTGGCTGACAAGCCAGACGCTGCCCGGCCGGGCATAATAGAGCTGAACACTGCTGCGACGTGAGCAAGGGCCTGGGGGGCCGGAACGGCCCGCCGAGGCTCCTTTGCGCTTTTCGTGTGGCAGCAGAGTAACTTAGGAAAGTGAAGGCTTCATGCCGACGATCAACCAGCTGATCCGCAAGGGTCGCGAACCGCAGAAGGCCAAGTCCAAGGTCCCTGCAATGGAGCAGAACCCGCAGAAGCGCGGCGTCTGCACCCGTGTCTATACCACGACCCCGAAGAAGCCGAACTCGGCGCTGCGCAAGGTGGCCAAGGTCCGCCTGACCAACCAGCGCGAGGTGATCAGCTACATCCCCGGCGAGGGCCACAACCTCCAGGAGCATAGCGTGGTGCTGATCCGCGGCGGCCGCGTGCGCGATCTGCCCGGCGTCCGCTACCACGTCCTGCGCGGCGTGCTCGACACGCAGGGGGTCAAGGACCGCAAGCAGAGCCGTTCCAAGTACGGCGCCAAGCGGCCTAAGTAAGGGGAGAAAGAGACATGTCACGTCGCCGCCGCCCGGAGAAGCGCGAGATTCTCCCAGATCCGAAGTTCGGAGACATCACTCTCTCGAAGTTCATGAACAGCGTCATGCTCGACGGCAAGAAGTCCGTCGCCGAAGGCATCGTCTACGGCGCCTTCGAGACGATCGAGCAGCGCGCCAAGAAGGACCCGCTCGGCGTGTTCCACGATGCGCTGAACAATGTGAAGCCGGGCATCGAGGTCCGCTCCCGCCGCGTCGGCGGCGCGACCTACCAGGTCCCGGTCGAGGTCCGCGTCGAGCGCGCCCAGGCGCTTGCGATCCGCTGGCTGATCTCCGCGGCGCGCAACCGCTCGGAGAAGACCATGGCCGGCCGCCTCTCGGGCGAGCTGATGGACGCCGCCTCAACCGCGGCAACGCGGTCAAGAAGCGGGAGGACACGCACCGCATGGCCGAGGCCAACCGCGCCTTCTCGCACTACCGCTGGTAAATTTAATCCCTATATCGTGGAGGACGGGCCGAGGTCCGTTCCCCCACATCGGAGTTTAAGATCATGGCCCGCAGCCATCCGCTCGACCGTTACCGCAATATCGGCATCATGGCGCATATCGACGCCGGCAAGACGACGACGACCGAGCGCATCCTCTATTACACCGGCAAGTCCTACAAGATCGGCGAGGTCCACGAGGGCACCGCGACGATGGACTGGATGGAGCAGGAGCAGGAGCGCGGGATCACGATCACGTCGGCCGCGACGACCTGCTTCTGGAACGATCACCGCATCAATATCATCGACACGCCTGGGCACGTCGACTTCACCATCGAGGTGGAGCGATCGCTCCGCGTGCTCGACGGCGCGATTGCCGTCTTCGACGCCGGCAATGGCGTCGAGCCACAATCGGAGACGGTGTGG
>NZ_JAFATE010000330.1 GCF_019244115.1 Bradyrhizobium sp. | reverse complement strand
CGGGCAAGGCCAGATAGCCCAGTTCGTCCAGGACCAGGAGCTCAACTCGGGTGTCGCGGCCGACGACGCGACCGAGCTCGCGGCGCGAGTCTGCTTCTTGGAGTTCGTTGGCGAGTGCGGCCAGGGTGGTGAACCTGACGCGCCGACCTTGTTGGCAGGCGCATACCGCCAGCCCGGTCGCGAGCATCGTCTTGCCGGTGCCGGACTCGCCAATGAAGATGATCGACTCGCGATCGTCGATCCAGGTGCCTTCGGCTAGCGCGGCGAGCGTGGCCTGGGGAACGTTCGGGTTGTCCTCGAACCGGAGGTCCTCCAGGCGCTTGACCAGCGGCAAGCGCGCGTCCAGCAGCCTGCGTTTCTCGCGCCGTTCGGCGCGTTCTTGCACTTCGGCTTGCAGCAGCGCGGCGAGATACGCAAGCGGCGTTTGCTGTTCGCGGGTCGCTTCTTGAGCCAGCGGGCGGAAGCGGGACCGGATCGCGGGCAGGTGCAGCTCGCGGGCGTGCGCCTCACCGAGCGCCTCCAGCGCTGCGGTGTTGGGATTGCGCGGCTGGCTCATCGTCCGCTCCTTCGCTCCAGCGTCAGCCGCTGGGCGTGCTCGGCGCAGCTCAGCAGCTCGGCGGCGCGCTCCCGAGCCTGTTCGCTGGTGAGCACGCACACCGCGGGGTCCAGCCGCATCGTGTCGTCGGTCATGATCACACTGACCAGCTGGCACAGCAGCCCGTCGTCGTCATAGCCGACGTGGTCGTGCTCGATGAACGCGTCGAGGCAGTGGTATGCAGGCCACCTCATCGCCTCGCCTCCCGCGCGATCAGCTGGTTGTAGTCAAACAGGGTCGGCTCGGGCCGCTCATGCTGGGTGAGCCGCTCGGGCAGCTCGCTCAGCGCCTCGGGCTCGGGCCGCTGCTGGCGGCTGATCAGCACCGCGACCGCGCGCCCGTCGTGTGCCCCGGCGGCGAGCACGCCACGGACCGCCAGCTCGACCACATCGAGGTCGTGCTCGCGGCACAGCATCAGCACGTCGACCATCTGACGGGCCGCTTCGCTCGCCCCGACCTTGCCTTCGATCGCGCGCCACAGCAAATCGAAGCACTCTGGCCAGCGTCCTTGCTCGCGTTCCTGGCGCAACGCCAGCGAATGCTCGAGCGCGCCCGGCTTGCGTTGCAGCAGCTCGAGATAGTGATCGAGCCTGGCGGACCGCTGCTGGCTGCCGCGCAGCCGGGGATGCCGGGCGACCTCCTCGCCGTCGTGCAAGACGGTGATCTCGCGCGCGCCGACCCACACCAGAACCCTCAGTCCCACCAGGCGGACCGGCACCGAGTAGTGGTTGCGCCGGACCGTGACCATCGACTTCTGGTTGACGCGATGAGTCGACTCCTCCCACGTCGGGAACGGTTCCTTCGGCAGCGGCCGCAGATGATCGATCTCGCGCGAGAGCAGCTCCCCGACCGTCACCGACCGGCCCGAAATCACGCGCCTGAGATCCGCGATGCAGAACGCAGCGAGCTGGTCGTTGAGCTCCTCAAGCGAGGCGAACTCCGGCACCGGCACCAGATGCGAGCGGCGAAACCGGCCAACCTCTCCCTCCACCCCGCCCTTCTCATGGGCCCCCTCGATCCCCGACAAGGTGAACCACGACTCATACAGGTAGTGGGAGCGGAACGCGACGAACCGCTCGTTCTCAACCCGCCGGCGCCCCTTCAACGTCTACTTCGCCGCCGCCTTGAGATTGTCGTAGCGGAGGGTCCCGAATACCCCGGAAAAGAACTCAAACGCGGCCACGTGCCCCTCGAAGAACGCCTGCTGGGACTGCGTCTCGAACGCCATCACGAAACACGCGCCCGAAAAGCAGGAGCGCATCACAAACAGCCCCACGGTCATCAGCACACCGGCGATGATCACCTTCGCCTCGCCCCAATCGACCTCCGCGCTCACCCCCGGGTCGTGCACCTGCGGGCAGTAAGCCTGGGCAGTCAGCCCGAGCTCGCGCCGGCGGCGGCGCACATGGTCGCGAACCGTCGTCTCGGCCACCTCCGCGCCGTGCTCCTCGACCAGGCGCTGGTGGATCCGCTTGGCCGTGTGCCGCTGCTTGGGCGGCGCCTGCAGGTCAGCAATCAGCCACGAGTCGATCAGCTCGTAATAAGGGCCAAGCGCCGGCGCCGGGCGCCCCTCCGGGCATTTGCGCTCCGGCGGGATCGCCGACTCAAGCGCCTGGCGAACCGTCCGCCGATGCACACCGTGACGGCGTGCCAGCGCGCGGATCGACAGCCCCACCCGGTCATGATCCCTGCGGATCCTTTCGAACAGTTCCACGCGGGAACCCATCCCTTCTGCGACCTCCTGGTCGTGCTTGACAAAGCACGAACCGTTCGGTTGCCATCGGACGGAAGTGGGGCCAAATCAGACCGTCGCAGTGGGGCCAAATCAGGTCGTCGTTCCCATTCACCAAACGAGAGCTCGTCGAGCTGATGCATGGGGTCGATGTGGCCGTCGCGGAGGGGGCGCTCGAGGAGTTCGCGCTCCGCCATCTCGGCTTGGCTCGCGCAGCCTCGCACGCTCAGGCCAAGTTTCGCTCGGACTGGGGCAAGACGGTCGACTCGACGCGGCCGGACTGGACGGCCAAGCGCTGCATCCGCTGGTCGATGCGGGGGGTAGGAGCTGCGATCGACGCCGTCGATCACGACGTGCTCCAGCGCAAGATCGACCTCAGCGGGCGAGCCGCCTACTCCGAGCTGATCGGGCAGGCACTCTTGATCCTGGTGGAGTGCGCGCTCAAATACGACCCGGACCGAGCGGAGTTCTCCACGTTCGCCTGCGAGTGGCTGCAGAAGAATCTAGCTCGCTACAACCGCCGGGACTTCGAGATCCGTCCGCCCGAGGACAAGTTCGGGCAGCCGGGTGCCTACCCGTTCACCGTGAGCGAGCACGCGCGAGTCGCCAAGACCGACGCCCAGAATCGGAACTTCGGCGACGGGGGCCAGACCACGACGGTGAGCAGGATCGCTGCGTACGAGGTGGACCGCGATCGTGATCCGGAGGCGGGCCTTGATGCGATGGCGCGTCGCATTGCCGTGGAGCGGCTGCCCGGTGAGCAGCGTGCGATCTACCGGCTGCATGTCGCTGGCTTTCGGCAGTGGGAGATCGCTGCGAGGCTCGGCCTCTCGGAAGATCAGGTTTGGCGGAGGTGCGCTCTGCCCGTCACAAACTACGCGCATTTCTGGACCCCGGCGCGGTAAAAAACAGAAACACCGCATAATAGATATGTAGAGAGAAAAAGTGTAACCGTTCAGTCCCGGGTCTCGGGTCAGGTGAGCGCGGGGAATGGGTCGCCGCGGTTGTGGGCGATGAGGAGTTTCCGTAGGTAGGCGAAGAGTGAACGGTTTTGTAGGCGGCAGGTGGCGGCTGCCGATTGGGCGCGTTCGGCGAAGCGTTCGCCGCCTGGGCTGCTGGTGCCGTGGGAGAGTTTTCGGTGAATGACCGGTCCTCGGAGGGCGCGTTCGGCGGGGTTGTTGGTCGGCTCGACGCCGTCGACGGTGACGAAGGTCCAGAGCGCGCGCCAAACCTTGAGCAGGTTGTTCGCGAACCGCCGGTGCCACCGGGTGCGTCTGCTCTGGGGGGAGGCGTCCTGGAGCAGTCGGCGTAGCTCGGTCTGGATCGGCGCGATCTCGCCCGCCAGCAGGTCGCGGTCGTGGTGATCTTGCTGGGAGGCGCGCCACGCCTTGAACACCCGGCGCGTGAGCTCGAGGCCTTGCTCGCCGAAGATCTTCTGGTCGGCCAGCCCTTCGCTATGGCGGCGGAAGTCGCGCTGGATG
>NZ_JAFATE010000223.1 GCF_019244115.1 Bradyrhizobium sp. | reverse complement strand
GAGGATCGCGAGCCGTTCCGCGCTCACCATCTGGTCGATGTCGTCGCCCTGGGTCGAGAGCATCAGCGCGCCGTGGATGTTGCGTGACCGCTGCACCGGGACGGCGACGGAGACGATCACCTCGCCGCGGGCGTTGACGCGCACCATGCTGCGCTTCTGTCCCTTCAGCGAGTCCGCGACTTCCTGATAGCCGTTGCCGTTCTCGGGGCCGAGCTCGCGATAGAGCGGCAGGTCGCCGCGGTTGAGCCAGGTGCGCACCGCGATCATCGCCCGCTCGGCAATCCCGGGCTTGTCTGGCGAGGGCGGCGGCAGCTCGTAGCGCAGCACGTTCTCCAGATTGCGGCTGTCGAGAATCAGTCCGCCATTGGGATCGTAGATGCGGGCGCGCGTCTTGGTCGGCGAGATCAGGGTGCGCAGCACGGGGGCGACGCGCTCCGGGTTGATCGGGAATTCGAGCCCGGAGCCGTCGTCGGAGGCGCCGTAGCTCTCACCCGGCTTGAGGTCGAGCAGCCGCTCGGGATCGATGGTGATGGCGTTGGTCTGCACCGTGGCCGAGGCCGCGATCGCGCCGGCGATGATTTCGGCCTGCACCAGCAGGCTCTGCGCCCGCGCATCGATTAGGCCGGCGCGAAACTGCGAGAGGTAAAGGATGCTGGCGACCAGCGCGAGCAGGCCGGCGATGTTCAGCGAGACGATGCGGCGGGTCAGGCTGGAGAAGCTGAGCGCGAACAGAAACTGTCCGGCGCGATGCAGAAAGCCCGGCGGCCGCTGCCAGCTCTCGACCGGCTGGAGGTCTTCGGCAGCGCTGCCCGGAACGACGGAGGCGGTCGCGTCCTCGGCGTTCAGGACGATGTCTGGCTGCGTTCGATCGAGCAATGTTGCGTGCCCCGTCTTCGTAGTTCGTAAGACCCTCCAAGCGGGCGACCCAAGCATAGCGCCAAGGCTGCCCCTGATCGAGTTGCCTGACGATCCATTTTTGCTCTGGATCGCCGTCGCATACCTCCCCCAAGGAGGGTCCAAAAAACGCGATTACCCCAAATTGCAATCGCGCCCCGCCGTTCATGTTCGAGCATGATCTTGGCCAAAGCCGGGCCCCATCGGATCATGCTGGGGGCGCGCGCCGCTGCGCGCCGTCCTGTCGCATCAGGCTTCCTTGAAACGGTAGCCTACGCCGTACAGGGTCTCGATCATCTCGAAATCCTCGTCGACGGCCTTGAACTTCTTGCGCAGCCGCTTGATGTGGCTGTCGATGGTGCGGTCGTCGACATAGACCTGGTCGTCATAGGCCGCGTCCATCAGCGCGTTGCGGCTCTTCACCACGCCCGGCCGCGTCGCCAGCGCCTGCAGGATCAGAAACTCGGTGACCGTCAGCGTCACCGGCTCGTTCTTCCAGGTGCAGGTGTGGCGCTCCGGGTCCATCCGGAGCAGGCCGCGGTCGAGTGCCTTGGCGTCGTTCTCCTTCGGCACGGCCGTCGGATCCTTCGGCTGCGAGCGCCGCAGCACCGCCTTGACGCGTTCGACCAGCAGCCGCTGCGAGAACGGCTTGCGGATGAAATCGTCGGCGCCCATCTTGAGGCCGAACAGTTCGTCGATCTCCTCGTCCTTTGAGGTGAGGAAGATTACCGGCAGGTCGGATTTTTGCCGGAGCCGCCTCAGCGTCTCCATGCCGTCCATGCGCGGCATCTTGATATCGAGGATGGCAAGGTCGGGCTGGGTGGTGCGAAAGCCGTCGAGTGCCGACGCACCGTCCGTGTACGTCATGATACGATAACCTTCCGCCTCCAGAGCGATCGAGACAGAGGTGAGAATGTTGCGGTCGTCGTCGACCAGGGCGATTGTGGGCATGAGCCTGCTTTCACTGACGTCGTGGCTGAAACGGCGAGCATTCCTTTGATGCGCCGTATTTGGGCTTCGAACTCGGCCAACGAGCAATGCAAGCTGGGCTGAAGTGTGACCGAGTTCCGCAAAATGCATCATTTCGCGATGCATTTGTATCCCCTTCGAATCGTCGTTTAACCGAAAAAAGCCACTCCGCGCAATAGGATATCGAGGCAATATCGATGCAGCAAAGTGAACATTTTGATCCTTCGCGCGAAACGCGTTTATTGCTGCGAAAGAGCCGGCAGGGGGCGCTCGCCACCCTGATGGCCGGTCGCGGAGACCCGTACTGCTCCCTCGTCAACGTCGCCAGCCATCCTGACGGCACGCCGATCGTGCTGATTTCGCAACTTGCCGTGCACACCAAAAACATTCTCGCCGACAGCCGCGTGTCGCTGATGCTCGACGAGCGCACGGAAGGCGATCCTCTGCAAGGCGGGCGGATCATGTTACTGGGAAGAGCGGAGGACGTTGCATCGGACGAGCTTGTGATGGTGCGACGGCGCTATCTTAACGCGCATCCGTCAGCGGAAGCTTTCGTCGATTTCAAGGATTTTTCCTTCTTTGTGATTCGCGCCACCAACGTTCATCTGGTGGCGGGCTTCGGCCGCATCGTCGATCTCGGGCCGGAGCAGTTCTTGACGCCCATCGCTGATGCCAAACCATTGCTCGAAGCCGAGCAGGGCGCAATTGCGCACATCAATGCGGATCATCGCGATGCCGTTAACCTTTACGCGACGAAGCTGCTCGGTGCCGCGCCTGCCGACTGGCGTTGCACGGGCTGCGATCCCGCCGGCATCGACCTTGCGGCCGGCCGCCTTGTGCTGCGGCTCGACTTTCCCGAACGCGTGATCGGGCCCGAGGCCTTACGAAGAATGCTGGTCGGCCTCGCCGAGCAGGCGCGGGCGACGGCGTAAGCGACCCTGCTTCTCGCCGACTTGATCGACGTCGCCCCAAAGGAGCCGGCGCCGAAAGCCGCAACAACTGCATCATGAGTCAGGCCCCCTCGAGCGATGCGTTCGAGCCGGTGCTCGCCAAGGCAGATCTGGATGACGCGTCGGCGGACAGCCACGCCGATCCGGCGCTGCGGACCGTTCGCGCTGACCGGCGAAAGCGGCGCGCGCTAACATGCTAGTATGATGACGGCATTGCAGCATAACGCGGCTGCAGAACGCGGCTGCAAAACGCGGCTGAATGTCGCGCAACTTTACCCCGCTAACACAGGTTAACCGTGGTCGCCGTTTGCAACGGCGTCGCAATAAACCAAGGGCGCGGGATCAGCTTGGCAAGCAGGGCGTTGCCAAGTATTAGGTCGGACGACCGGGCGCGGACGGGCCTTTGGTCACGGTCGCCGCGGCAGGCGTAGGACCACGGTATCGGCGCCTTCAAGATACGCGGACTCTCGGGAGGAACTTCGTGCAAGAGACGGGTGTTCGGAACGGCGCCTTCGGCGCCGACAAATTCGGCTTAAAAAATCTCGAGCGCGTGCATTGGAATCTTGGCGCGCCGCAGCTCTATCAACATTCACTGTCTGCGGGTGAGGCGGTGCTGTCCGCCGATGGCGCGTTGTGCGCCGACACCGGCGAGTTCACCGGCCGCAGTCCGAAGGACAAGTTCACCGTCCGCGACGCGACCACCGACAAGAAGATGTGGTGGGCCGGCAACCAGTCAATCACATCGGAGCAGTTCGAGGCGCTCTACCAGGATTTCATCGCCCATGCCGAAGGCAAAACGCTGTTCGCGCAGGACCTCTATGGCGGCGCCGATCCGAGTTTTCGGATCAGGACGCGGGTCTTCACCGAACTTGCCTGGCACTCGCTGTTCATCCGCACGCTCTTGATCCGCCCCGAGCGCAAAGAGCTCGATGCGTTCGTGCCCGAGCTCACCATCATCGACATGCCGAGCTTCCGCGCCGATCCCAAACGCCACGGCGTGCGTTCGGAGAACGTCGTCGCGATCGATTTCGCCCGCAAGATCGTCCTGATCGGCGGGTCTTATTATGCCGGCGAGATGAAGAAGAGCGTGTTCACCACGCTGAACTATTATTTGCCCGAGAAGGGCGTGATGCCGATGCACTGCTCGGCCAATGTCGGCGACAAGGGCGACACCGCGATCTTCTTCGGCCTCTCCGGCACCGGCAAGACCACGCTGTCGGCCGATCCGAAGCGCACGCTGATCGGCGATGACGAGCACGGCTGGGGCCGCGACGGCGTGTTCAATTTCGAGGGCGGCTGCTACGCCAAATGCATCAAACTCTCGAAGGAGGCCGAGCCGGAGATTCATGCCGCGAGCAAGCGGTTTGGCGCGGTGCTGGAGAACTGCGTGCTCGACGCGGACACGCGGGAAGTCGATTTCGACAATGGGTCGAAAACGGAAAACACCCGTTCGGCCTATCCGCTCGATTTCATCCCGAACGCCTCGCGCTCGGGCCGCGCGCCGCATCCGAAGAACGTGGTGATGCTGGCGGCCGACGCCTTCGGCGTGCTGCCGCCGATCGCAAAACTGTCGCCGGCGCAGGCGATGTATCACTTCCTCTCCGGCTATACCGCAAAAGTCGCCGGCACCGAGCGCGGACTTGGCAAGGAGCCGCAGCCGGAATTTTCCACCTGTTTCGGTTCGCCGTTTTTGCCGCTCGACCCTTCCGTCTATGGCAACATGCTGCGCGAGCTGATCGCCGAGCACGACGTCGATTGCTGGCTGGTCAACACCGGCTGGACCGGCGGCAAATACGGGGTCGGCAGCCGCATGCCGATCAAGGTGACGCGCGCGCTCTTGACCGCGGCGCTCGACGGTTCGCTGCGCAATGTCGAATTCCGCACCGACAAATATTTCGGCTTTGCGGTGCCGACCGCGCTGCCCGGCGTGCCCTCCGAGATCCTCAACCCGGTCAACACCTGGAAGGACAAGGACGAGTTCGACCGCACCGCGCGCGGGCTGGTCGCAATGTTCCAGAAGAACTTTGCCAAGTTCGAGGCCAAGGTCGACGCCGAAATCCGCGCCGCCGCCCCCGAGGTGAAGCTCGCTGCGGAGTGACCTTCTGTCGTCCCGGCCAAGCGAGCCGAGCGGCGCATAGCGCCGCTTATGGCGAGCGCAGAGCCGGGACCCATACCGCGTGATTTATCAATAGAGCACGCCGGCTGACGTCGTGCCCAAGCATGATGGCCTGTGGTTATGGGTCCCCGCGTCGCGGGGACGACAGTTGAAGTCTGGGTGAGGTCTACGCCTTGAAATACACGATCTGCGTGGTGGTCGCGAGCAGGCGGCCGGAGGGCGACCACAGCTCGCCGGCCTGGTCGCCAAAACTCTTGTGAAAAACTTTTGCGTCGGCTTGTGCGAGAACACGCGAAAAGTCCTCGCGGGCGAGATCGTCGGCATCGACATGGAAATAGGTTGATAGCGACACCGTGCCGATCGGCACCAGCTCGCGCCGGGCATGAAAGATGCGGGCGAAGAACGCATCCGACAT
>NZ_JAFATE010000221.1 GCF_019244115.1 Bradyrhizobium sp. | reverse complement strand
GATGCAGTCGCTGCTGTTCGGCCAATGTCTCGGCGACGATGGTCCTGATGTCTTCATCGCGCAGCATGACTACCGCCTGATGATCTTTGCCACATTTTCGAAACCCCGTTTGGCAAAATGAAAGGATACGATGAGATTCGCGGTCGTGGACGCGAAGCCTGCAAGCGGATCGGTCGTGCCGAGCCCGAACATCTTGTCCCAAACGAGGAGTTTGACGCGCGGCCGCCGTCCGATTCGGAAAATGAAAAAGCCCGCGGGATTTCGTTCCGCGGGCTGTGCAACTCCTTGCGATGATGCCACTATGCCAGTGATTTGCCCGACGTGTCAAACGCAAAATATCGAAAAACAGAATTCGGTGATTGACACGACACGAGCCTTCGGGGTGGGGACCGCCGCTCAGGTGATGACAGGACAGCACCATCAGCGGTATCCACCAGGCCAACTCGGGCACGAGCGCTCGTTCCGGCACGCTGCTTGGTTTACGCTGCACTCCTGACGGCGTTTGCAGAACGTTCGTAGACGCCAGCAACGTCAGAGGCGGGCTACCACGTAGACGTAGACTAAATATCCTATGCTCCCCCAGGCCCACATGAAGGCAAGCAAAAGAAGTAAAGCTCTACGCCGCTGCTGCGCCTTTTTCGAAATAGATCCCCGCCCGTCCTCTTTCCATACCGTCCGCCATAAGAGGGATGCGCTTACGAACACCCATACGAACGACATTCCGGGCAAAAGCGTCTCGACGTGCAGCCCGGCAAAAATGATCCAGAGTTCGATAAAGACGTCCGGCCAGCTAAGCCAATGTCTAAAGAACAGATAAAGCCCCGCAGAAATCCATATGAATAGCTGCAGTCCGGCGGTCACCGTGGCAATGGGCAATGAAACGAGATAGAACGGCGGGGCCGCGAGACGCGCCGCCCATGGCGGAAGCCTCGATAACCGCTTCAGCGCGATGAGTCCGAGTGACGACGCGAGAAACACGACTAGGGGAATACAAACGAACAATAAGGCTATGAGTCTTAGGGCCAGCTCCCTATCTGCGCTTTCGCTGCTCATGGGTCGTTACGTCGCGCTTCGCCTAGCGATGTTGGTCTCGTAACATGCGGTAGACGCTTGCGGCCTCAGATGCGATGTACACAATCTTTAGTTGATGTAGTCGCTTCTTCATTAGAACATAACGCGAACAACGTCAAGACCGCTGCTACACCGATAGCGTTAGCCCGAGCGTTTCCGCTGTCACGAGCAACGGCGCGCTCCGATGCTCTCAACAGAGCGCTGCTCGGCTAGATCAATTCCGACAAGTGTGGAACTGCGGAGGCAACAAGGCTCGCACGACGGCCTGTGAGCGACGACGCGGAGAGAGGGGTGTGGCGTCGTGACGCGCGGCCGCTGTCCGATTCGGAAAATGAAAAAGCCCGCCGGGATTTCGTTCCGCGGGCTGTGCAACTCCTGGCGATGATGCCACTATGCCAGTGATTTGCCCGACGTGTCAAACGCAAAATATCGAAAAACAGAATTCGATGAATGACACGATACAAGACGTTCGGCGTGGGGACCACGCCGATCCGCGCGGCTCTTTCAAAGGCTTCAGGGCGGTGAAAGCGCTGCCCGTCACCGATCGAAGAGGGGCTTGATCCAGCGATTGAACCAGTCGTCCATGTTGTTGGCGGACGGATCCGGCAGACCGTAGATCGACGGCGGCGGAGGAACTGGATGCTCGGGCACCGGCCGCCGGTCGGCGTGCGCCGGCGGCCAGCCGCTCTGTTCTGCTGCCGGACTCGGAGCAAGCGGCGGTGAAGACCTCCCCGGCGCGCCACCGCCGCGGTTCGAGGGGGCGAAGCGACCGGTCAAGACGCGGATATTTTTGCGAGCACCTTGGGCCGTATCGCCGGATTGCCCTTGATCGGGATCGGGCGGCGCGATCGGAGGCGACGGCACTCGGGAGCGATCGTCGAGCGACGCCGCCCGCACGAGAGCCAGCGGATTGCTGCTCACGACAAACGGCACCGGCGGCGCCCCCGCATCGAACGGCGAAGTCGCGGATGGATTGACAAATCGTCCGCTCAGGTCGCGCGTCGGATTATTGCCGATCGCGTGCGGCGTCGGCATCGGACCTCGGGGCAACGTAAGCGGGCTGAATTTCTGCGGCGCCTCGGGAGCGAAGTTCAGTGGAGAGACCGTCGGTGCGCGAAGTTGCGGACCAAGGGGCACCTGCGAACCCCCTGGAGGCACAAGAGGCGTTGGACCGTCGGGACCGCCGATTGAACTTGGTCCTCCTGCGCCGGGAATGGGCATGCCCGGCGAGAGCTGTGTCGGTGCGGGCGAAGCCGGACTAGCTCGCAACGCGCCCTGCGGAAGCGGCGGCCTTGATGGAGTCACGAATGGACTATTGGCTGGTGCCTGACCAGGCTTCGGCGGACGCCCGGCGATTTCGTAAGGAAATTGCGGGTTGTTGATGTCAAACGTTTCAGGGTTCGCTCGATGCGTCAAATCGCTGGATATTATGCCAAAATTAGCCTTCGGATTCAGGATCGCCTTGCCGCTAATGATCTCGAGATGCAAGTGAGGATTGTAGTGTAGATTGAACGTCTCGTTGAAGGCTCTCGTCGCGACCTCTCCGACCGGCTGCCCCGGCTGAATGACGGTGTGAGTTCCATCCTCGTTCGTGACCTTGGGTAATCCGTTTGGACCCAGGTGCCCATAAAGCGTGTAGATGGGGCCTTTTGCAGTCTCAGTTCGAATCACAACGGCCATCCCATAGCCGTTGATGTAGCCGCTCCTGAAAACAGTCCCGCCAAACATGGCTGGCACAGGCGTGCCCGCCTCTGCCGCATAGTCGGCCCCGCCGTGGTATCCGAACTTCTCCTTTGGTCGAGGCTCAGGAAATGGATGAGCCAGCCTGAAGCCGGGATAGTTGTAAGACATGAGCAATCTCTCTCAGGATCAGAAATCGCATCCAGGCGCGGCTAATTTCAGCACCACCGCCTGTTGCCGCATTGTAAATTCTGGAATCTTCGGCACCTGTCTGAACGCCGAAAGCAAAGCATAGCATCCATCCTTGGTGAGACGGATGTCGTCGTCGGAAAGAGCCATCGGAGGTCCTTCGATGGCAAACCTCAAAATGCCGTGGTCATCGAGAGTTGCGATCCCCAGTAGGAGCTTGCGCACATCCCGCTTTGGCGACAAGGGGAACGCACATCGTCCGTACCTGCCATGAATCTCCACCAGGTCGCTGAAACCTCTCAACAGCGCCTTGAAGCCAATGCGGTTCAACCAATCCGGGTTGACCGTGCCCTGCGGCTCGAATGCAAGAAATCGGGCATTGTTATCGTCTGTCACCGTTGCGACCAGATGACTTCCGCACCGGCTGATTTCACGGGTACCAAAACCAGCAGGCATCGCAATCGAGCGCAGCCGCTTCCAGCCGTCTGCGTAGCGATAGACGTCTATGGTCCGATTATCTTCATCGATGTAGGCATATCCGCCTTCGAAGAAGACCCGCTCGTCTAGTCGTGCCTTGAGAAATCGCATCTGCGCCAACGCATCTGGTCCCGAGACAAGCGTTGGCTCATCGAGAGTGCTGATCATGGATCCGGCCGGGGAGAGCAGCGAATACTCTCCTCCAACTGAATACAGCCGCCAATGAACGATTTTATAGGTCGATAGTTGAGACGCCTGGAAAATGTATAAGTAATCCTGCTGACTGCTGAGAGCTGCAATGGTGGAACCATCCACCGAGCAAGACAGCGAGTTGGGGTCGCCCATGCCGGGAAACACAAAAACCGTTCTTACGACGCCATCGATCGACCGAGCCTCGACCGAGGTGCGGTTACCCGCACGATCATATCGAAAATAGATGACCTCCGGTGCTCGGTCATAGCAAAAGCGCACATTGTCTATGATATCATCGAGATCAAAGGCCGCCGCAACTCTCGCCGGCAACTTGCGAACCTCCGCCGCGGCCGAATGTGCAGGCGCCATGACCGCGGCCAGCAAGCAGAAGAGCATCACCGCAGGGGTGACTCTCTGGATCGAAAGCCGCGCCACCCGAGTGATGTGATGTGCGCAATACATGTAATGATCTCTCCCGTGTCGCCACTCATTTACGGGTCAAAAAAAGCGGCTTGTCGGCATAACGATCGAGGTTGCGCTCGTTCAACCTAGAGATGAATTTTGATGCACGCAGGACATACTAGAACATAATGAGAACATCGTCAACGGACGCAGCGACACGATTGGCGACGCCGACCGGCTTCATGTCGATTGAAATGATGGCACCTCGACAGATCAGCCTGCGCATGCGCACCGCTGCTTCTTGAACGCCGCAGAAAGAAAAAAGCCCGCGAGGATTTCGTACCGCGGCCTGCGCAAGTTCTGGCGCTGATCACACCGTACCTGTGACTTGCCCGACGACTCTAATTTGATTGAAAATGTCGGGAACGAAGTCGGCAAATTGAAGCCGGTGCGGCAAGTTGCTGTCCTGAAACGAAAAAGCCCGCTACCGATTTCGCGGCACGGGCTCTATCATTATTTCGATGATGCCAATATGCCGCTGATTTGCCCGACGTGTCAACAGGGCGATCGAAGAGCGCATGACCGCATCGCTCAGGCAAGGTGCTCATGTATTTCGCCGCCGTCGTTCTGTTCATTCTCTCGGGTTTGTTTTACTCGGCCGGCCAGCGCGAGCTCGGCTCCGTTGGCGTCGAGGTCTGCCGTTACGGCAGCATGTTATGCGATAGCCCGCACTATGTGCTCGTCGGCGCGATCCTCGCCACGCTCTGGGCGTCGTTCGTCAGCGTCCGCTAGCGCTCCGAGAGCGCCTGACCGGAATGAAAACGTCCGCGGCCGGGAATCGGCCGGGGCGTTGCTGTTGCGATGATGGCAATATGCGGGTGATTTGCCCGGGCCTGTCAATCGGAGATGCGTTGCCGATTGATCCATGCCGAACGCGACATCTCGCCCGGCCGGGCCAACGGCTCCCCGCCTGCCTCAGGACAGGAACAATCACAAACCCGGAGCGCGCGCGCACAACATCATTGGTGCGCTGCGACATAAGTTTGGTGCTAACATGGGTTACAAATCAGGACCGTGATCGCCTGATCTTTCCTCAATCGGCCCGCCTCAAACGCGTGAGGTTCGGACCAACAAGAAACGTCGTGGGGGAATGCCTTGACCAAGCCCGACCGGATCCTCGCCCGCTCCATGCAATATCAGACGCCGCGTGGCCTTGCCTTGTTGCGCGATCCATTGCTCAACAAGGGCATCGCCTTTACCGAGCAGGAGCGCGAGGCGCTCGGGCTGCGCGGTTTTCTGCCCGCCGCCGTGATGTCGATGCAGGCGCAGGTCGAACGGGTCCTCACCTGGCTGCGCAGCTTGTCCAGCGATCTCGAGAAGTACATCGCGCTGAACGCCCTGCATGATCGCAACGAGGCGCTGTTCTTCCGCATCGTCTGTGACCACATCGATGAGATCCAACCCATCATCTACACCCCCACCGTCGGCCTCGCCTGTCAGAAATACGGATTGATCTTTCAGCGGCCGCGCGGACTGTTCATCTCGGCCAATGATCGCGGCCGGATCGCCGACATTCTCGGCAACTGGCCGTATGCGACGAAGCTGATCGTGGTGACCGATGGCGAGCGCATTCTGGGGCTCGGAGATCTTGGCGCCAACGGCATGGGCATTCCGGTCGGCAAGCTGTCGCTCTATTCGGCGTGCGCGGGCGTGCATCCGGAGCTGTGCCTGCCGGTCATGCTCGATGTCGGTACGAACAATGAAGAGTTCTTGAAGGATCCCTACTACATCGGCCTTCGCCAGAAGCGTATGACCGGTGCCGCTTACGATGAATTCGTGGATGAGTTCGTCACTGCGGCGCGCGCAGCCTTTCCCGGCGTGCTGATCCAGTTCGAGGATTTTGCCAACCATTCGGCGTTCCGCCTGCTGCACAAATATCGCGACCAGGCCTGTGTCTTCAATGACGACATTCAGGGCACCGCCGCGGTGGCGCTCGCCGGCCTGTTCTCGGCGTTGCGGGTAAACGGCGGCAAGCTCAGGGATCAGACCATTCTCTTCCTGGGTGCGGGCGAAGCCGCAACGGGCATCGCCGACCTCGTGGTTTCGGCCATGGTGGCCGAGGGCGCTTCCGAGGACGCAGCGCTGCGGCGCAACTGGCTGGTGGACTCGAAAGGTCTCGTCGCGAAGGGCCGAACCGGATTGAATGCGCACAAGCTTCGCTATGCCCACGACCAGGCGCCTATTGCAGACTTCTTGACGGCGATCCGGACACTGCGGCCGACGGCGATCATCGGCGTCGCAGCCGTCGGAGGGGCCTTCACTCAGGATGTGCTTCGCACAATGGCCGAGATCAACGAACAACCGATCGTCTTCGCGCTGTCGAATCCCACATCAAAAGCGGAATGCTCGGCCGAAGAGGCCTATCGCCACACTGGGGGTCGCGCAATCTTTGCCTGCGGCAGTCCGTATGATCCGGTCAAGCTCGATGGCAAGACGTTCGTGCCGCGCCAGGGCAACAACTCCTATATCTTCCCCGGGGTTGGCCTTGGCGTAATCGCGAGCGGCGCAAGGCTGGTCACCGACGAGATGTTCATGGCGGCCGCCCACATGCTGGCGAATTGCGTGACCGAGGCCGACCTCGCCCAAGGCAGCCTGTATCCTGCCCTGCCCCGGATCCGCGAAGTGTCAGCGCAGATTGGAGCAGCGGTTGCCAGTGTGGCCTATCAAAACGGCCTCACCAACGGCCCGGCTCCAAACGATGTCCTGGGCCTCGTCCAGGCGCAGATGTACGATCCGCAGTATTGAGGTCGCCGCAAGTCGGAACGTGCCGCTCAGATCGCGACCTGCCGTCCGATTTCCACGACCTGATCGTTCGGTAGCCTGAAGAAATCGCTGACATGCTCGGCGTTGCGTTCCATGACGGCGAACAGGCGTTCCTGCCAGGCCGGCAGGCCCTCTCCGTCCTGGCGACGGATCACCGTTTCATGGCCCACATAGTAGGTGACGTCGGCCAGCTCGATCGTGCATCCCAAAAGCTTGCTGACCGAGAGCAGCTCCGGGATATGAGGTCGCTCCATGAACCCGAAACGGGCATGCGCACGCCAGACGTTTGGCACAACCTCCTCGATCGTGAGGCGATTGCTGGAGGAAATCCACGGTATTGAGAGGATTTCGACGCGCAGCACGAAGACGTGCTCGTGCAGAGCACGGTTGTGCTTGACGTGCCAAACCATGACCGGCGGCGTGTCCTGCTCCGTCCGGGTCAGAAACACCGCCGTTCCAGGGACCCGCGGGACCTGCCTCGCGGCGATATCCGCCATGAACTGCGGAATTGGGATCAACGACTCCCTCATCCGGGCCGAGACCGCCGCCGCGCCGCGATGCCAGATCCACATGATGCCGTAAACGGAGATCGCGAGCACCAGCGGCACATATCCGCCCTCGGCGACCTTGGTCAGATTGGCGAGAAAGAAAGCACCGTCGATGATCAGGAAGAACGCCGCGACGGCCGCAGCCGCAAGCAAAGACCAGCCCCATATCTCTCGCATCGCGATGAAGAGAAGCGCCGACGTCATCAGCATGGTCAGCGAGACCGCGATGCCATAGGCCGAGGCCAGATTGTCGGACTTGCCGAAGCCGATCGTCAGCCCAAGCGTCACGATCATCAGCAGCCAGTTGACGACGCCGACGTAGATCTGCCCATAACCCTCCGACGACGTCTGCTTGATGTGAAGCCGCGGCAACCAGCCAAGCTGAATGGCCTGCCGCGTCATCGAAAAGGCACCGGTAATGATCGACTGGCTGGCGATGATGGTCGCGATCGTCGCGAGCAGGATCAGCGGAAGCAGCAGGGGATCGGGGCAGAGCCTGAAGAAAATGTTACCCTCGGTCGACGCGCCGTCGAGCACGAGTGCGGCCTGACCGGCATAGTTCAGGATCAAGCTTGGAAAGACGACGGCAAACCATGCCAGTTTGATCGGCCTGCTGCCAAAATGGCCCATATCGGCATAGAGCGCTTCGGCTCCAGTGACGCATAGGAAAACCGCGCCCAGAACCAGAAAGCCGGTCGTCCCGCTCGAGAACAAATAGGACAAGCCGTAGGCCGGGTTGAGCGCGGCAAAAACCGCGGGGTGCCTGGCAATGCCGAGAAGTCCCATGACGGCGATGGTGACAAACCAGAGCAGCATAACGGGGCCAAACAGATGCCCGATCGCCGTCGTGCCCTGCGACTGGATGGCGAACAACGCCAGCAGAATGACAACGGACGCGGGAACCACATAGGGCTGCAGCGCGGGGGTTGCCATATTCAGGCCTTCGAGCGCCGACAGCACCGAGATCGCCGGCGTGATCGCGCCGTCGCCATAGATCAGCGCAGCCCCGAACAGTCCGAATGCGACGATCGTCGGCCGGTTCTTTTTCTTGACGCCGAGCAGAGCCATCAACGCCAGAATGCCGCCTTCTCCATCATTGTCGACGCGCATTGCGAACAGGACATATTTGACGGTCGTGATGATGAGCAGCGTCCAAAGCACGAGCGACAGGGCGCCGAGGATCGCGCCGGCATCTGGAGTTGTCCCCGCCGCGCCCAGGATGGTCTTGAAGGTGTAGAGCGGACTCGTCCCGATATCGCCGAAAACGATACCGAGCGCCGAAAGGCCAAGGAGACTCAGCCGCCCCTGGGGGCCATGCCGCGCGACGGAGTTAAGGCTTTCACTCAGGCCCATGTCGGGAAATTCGGGAAAGAGATCGGGAAGCTTGGCAACCACGCTCCGCGATCGTCGCGGAGGCTCCGCCCTCTTAGCAATTATCGCCGGTCATTGCGACAGCCAAGCGACTGGCACGGCATGTACGGCAAAACCACCCGCGGTGAAACAGCACCGAACAGCGACAAAGAATCACCCGGGAATAATATTGCATCCCGCCGGATCGTGAGGACGACGGACAGAGCGGTTCGGCAAGCTGTTCGTCGTCCCGCCTGGCGTGAAACAAAACCCAAGTTCCCGATGTCGGCAATGCAATTCCCCCTGCCCCGAAGCGCGACACGCCGGCCCCACTCGAGCGCGTGCCTGTCGTTCGTCCTGCTCACCCTCGGCACAGCGGGGGCGTGGGCGGATTCCTGCCCGAGCCAACGGGACAAGATTGCAACCGACCGCCCCGACTTGACCAATTCGAGCTTGGTCGTCCCGGTCGGCAGCTTCCAGAGCGAAAACGGCATCAATTTCAGCGCGCGGGACGGTGGACGCATTCTGGACGGGACAAACACGCGTTGGCGGCTTGGGATTGCTCCCTGTCTGGAATTGCTGGTCGACCTGCCAACCTATGTCTCAAAGCTTCGTGCGCCGGGCAGCTCGGGATTCCTGGACGTCGCGCCCGCCGTCAAATGGCAGATCAGCCCGGTCCCCGGCAAGATCGATCTGTCCGTGGTGGCCGGCGTCGCGTTGCCGACGGGTACTGCAGACGTCGCGGGTCGGGGGACACAGCCCTATCTGCAGTCACCGTGGTCCTGGGAACTCAACGACGGCTGGGGCCTCAGCGGCATGTTGACCGAGTTCTTCCGCCCAGCGGAACCGACGATGAAGCGCGTGACGGAGGCGAGCTTCGCCGTCGAGAAAAAGCTCACCGAGACCTTCAGCATCTTCGCCGAATATGTCGGCGATTATCCGGAGCATGCCGGCCCGTCACAGCTCATCAATTCAGGCGGGCTCTATCGTCTTGGCCGAACCCAACAGCTCGACTTTCACGTCGCCTTCGGACTCAATCACAATTCCCCCGCCTATGTCATCGGCGTGGGCTATTCGTTCCGGCTTGACGGACTCTTCCGCTGATCGCCACCTTGACAATCTCTGATCGGCCACAGCGGTTGCCGCTTGAGACACATTTGCGGCGGAGGCGGCCCGTCTTCTCGCAAAGCTGCCCCGCCGTCACAACGGAGATGTTCGAAATGCGGCTTGATCAGGTGTGAGCGGCCGAAACGAGACGCAAAGTCATGGCCGGCATGTGGCGACGATCGCTGCATGCAGGCAAGCGCGTCGCAAATTTCTGGTGACAATCGATCGGTGCGCTCCGTATCCCGGCAGGGATCGCGCGTCCGCTCGCGCGTGCATATCCTGGCGAGATACTCGCACATGAAACCGCAAAGATGCCGGTCGCACACACCAAAAGTCGAATGCCGATGCGCCACATATGAGCCTCCCCAAAAGCGCCTTGTTGTGTGAATTGTGAACGGCAAAGACGGCGACGAGTTGTCCTGAGCTAAAAGGCATTTTAGAATCACTTGAAGCGCATCGGTTCCGCAGACATCAGAGCCTGCCGCGGACACCAGCCAACGAAAACGGGGCAGCTTTCGTAAACCGTGTCGCTCCACGGAACAGAACCAACAGGCAAGGTCGAGCAAGCCGAACCAAGCAACCTCGGATCGATGAGCTGGGAGACAATCATGACAGAAAAGCCCGCGACAAGACCCTCGAAGGTCACCGGCATTGAAATCCTGAGTGCCGACGCAGGTTGGAGAAATTATCATTTCGTCAAGCTCACGACGGAAGACAGTGTGACGGGTTGGAGCGAATTCGACGAAGGTTTTGGCTCTCCCGGCGTGGGTGCAGCAATTCAGCGTCTTTCCGCCCGTGTCGTCGGGCAGAACGCCCTTCAGCACGAGCGCATCTATGCCGAGCTCTACGCAGCAACACGCCCGGCCGCCGGCGGCGTCGTGGCGCAGGCGCTGGGCGCAATCGAAAACGCGCTGCTCGATGCCAAGGCCAAGCTTCTCGGCGTGCCCTGTTACGAGCTGCTCGGCGGCAAGATCCGCGACCGCGTTCGCGTCTACTGGTCGCACTGCGCGACCTGGCGGATCAATCATCCGAGCTGGTATACCCCGCCGATCGAGGATCTCGATGGTGTCAAGGCCATCGGGTCCGAGGTGCGAGAAAAGAAATTCACCGCATTGAAGACCAATATCTTCACCTATGATGCAGACGGGAAGCCTACGGGCTGGCGGCCCGGCTTCGGCTCACCGTTCCAGCCTGCGCTCAACGTCGACCGCAAAGTATTGCGCGATCTGCGCATGCATCTCGAAGCCATCCGCGATGGGGCAGGCCCCGACATCGATATCCTGCTCGACCTCAATTTCAACGCCAAGACCGAAGGGTATCTGAAGATCCTCCGCGCGATTGTCGACCTCGACATGTTCTGGATCGAGATTGACAGTTTTAATCCGGAGGCGCTCGGCTATATCCGGCGGCAAAGTCCGCACCCCGTGTCATCCTGCGAGACGCTGTTGGGGTTGCGCGAATTCCTGCCTTATTTCCGCGAGCAGGCGATGGACGTCGCCATCATCGACACGCCCTGGAATGGCGTCTGGCAATCGATGAAGATCGCGGCCGCGGCGGAAGCCTTTGAGGTCAACGTCGCGCCGCACAATTTCTACGGCCACCTCTGCTCGATGATGAATGCGCATTTCTGCGCAGCGGTCCCGAATCTGCGCATCATGGAAATCGATATCGATCGTCTCGCGTGGGATCACGAGCTGTTCACCCATCTGCCTGAGATCAAGGATGGCCATCTGATCATCCCGGACCGGCCCGGATGGGGCACTGAGCCGAACGAAGACGGTATTCGCGCGCACCCGCCGAAAACAAGTGGCGGCCTATTGAACTACGGACGAAAGCTGTCTTAGCCGCGCAGTGAGCGGGGGCATCGACCAGATCTCAAACCCTGAAGAGCTTTGCATAGCGCGCCTTGATGTCCTCGCCCTGCGCCAGCACGGCGGCCGGATCAGACTTCAGCAGTTTCAGCGCTGACAGCGGCTGCCTGCCGGCCTTCTCCTTGATTTGGCCGTGAAACGAACGATGCGCGAATTCATCGACCAGAAGCTGTTGCCCCTCTACGCTGAAAAAGAAGCTCTGAAACAGCCGTGCGGCATTCGGATTTGGCGCGCTCCGAAACACACCGGAGGGGACGATGATGAGCGGTGAGCCTTCGCTGGCATAGACCACCTCGACCGGCTTGCCCTGCTCCTTGAGCAGAAGCAGATTATAGTCGTTGCCATCGGCCATCACAGCCCGCTCGCCCAACAAGAGCTTTTTGGGTGGATCGGCAGCCGACTGCACCTGCAACACCTTCTGCTGGGCAAGCTTCTCGAAATAGCCCCAGCCGAGTTCGCGCGACAGCACGAAGGTCGCGGTCATGATCGCGCCGCTGTAGCCGGGATGTGCCTTGACGATCTTGCCCTGCCACTTCGGATCGAGCAGGTCCGCATAGCTTTTCGGCGCCTCGTCCGCCTTCACGAGATTGGTGTTGTAGCCGATGGTCTCGATCCAGCCGCACGATGTCGCATAGGTTGCGTCAGGATCGACCTGATCCGTGGGAAAATGCTTCGCGACGTCGTCGGGAAGGTAGGGCGCGAGCCAGTCCTTGGATTTCCAGTCCAGATAATGCGCGGGATCAGTCGAGTTCGCCACATCGACGGCATTGATGCCGCTGCCCTGCTCCTGCGCGATCCGCTGGTAGATCCGCTCGGCGCCGGAGCGCTCGACGCGAACCGCTATTCCCGCGTACTTGGCCTCGAATGTCTTGGCCAGACGTTCGGCCACGTTCAGCTCGAGCGCGGAATAGTAGGAGATCTTACCCTCCTTGCGCGCGGCATCGATCAAGTCCGGCGTGACTGCCGAAGCCGGAGGCGGTGCAGCCCGCAGCGGCTCGGCAAACATCGCACCTGCCGCAAGCGAGACCGAAGCCCTCAGCACGTCGCGGCGTAACCATCGGCGATTTCGCATTGGTGTTTCCTACCCGCTGCACACCGTTGCTTGAGCGACGGCGCTGTTACAAATCCACGACAAGCTATCACATCGCCGCGACAACAGAAGCCGGGTCCATCGATCGGCACCATCACCCGATGATCGAGGCCAATTCAGATTGCATTCAGCTTCTTGTTCATAGGTTCCCGCGGGGCTCAATCAACAACGGAGACAAAATGAGCTTGAAGCCATTGATAACAGCGGCGCTGGTCGCGGTCACGATTGCCGGCATGGCGACGATTGTCGCGACGCCTGCGCGGGCGCAGGACGCCATTGAAGCCGAGATGATCGGTTTCCACCGGCTTTGTGAGCAAGGCGACCGCAAAGCCTGCATTCGCTTTGGCATCCTGATCGGCAGGAACGAGCAGCGGCATGCGGATTGGCGGAGGACCCATACTGACTGGTGGTGGTGGGAACGATAAATCACGGAAGTTTGGAGGCCGCCGGACTGGCGGCCTTGTTTCATTGCGCGGCGCGAGGGTCTAAGCTTCGCGCTACTTGGATGCGAGCCGTTCCTCGCGACGCCCGGATTTGTCGCCGCAACGTGGGATATCTGGCTGGCTGCTCGTGCATCAAGGAGAAGCCGCGGAGATAGAAAATGGCCTCTTCCGATGTTCTGGTCATAGGCGCAGGCCCGACCGGGCTTGTGCTGGCGCTCTGGCTGACGAAACTGGGCATCAGGGTTCGCATCATCGACAAGACCGCCGAACCGGGGACGACCTCGCGTGCCCTCGCGGTTCAGGCCCGCACGCTTGAACTCTACCGGCAGCTCGATCTCGCGGAAGCCGTCGTCGCAAACGGCCATCGGGTCACCGCTGCCAACTTCTGGGTCCAGGGCACGCACAAGGCGGAGTTCTCGCTGCGCACCTCGGGGACCGGGCTGACGCCGTACCCGTTCCTGCACATCTTCCCTCAGGACGAGCACGAAAAGCTGTTGATCGCGCGGCTGCAAGAGCTTGGCGTGTCTGTCGAGCGGCACACCGAACTCACCGGTTTTGTCGAGCGGAACGACGGTGTCACCGCGCGTCTGCGCCGTGGCGACGGCCATGAAGAGGATTGCGAGGCGCGCTACCTTGCAGGCTGCGACGGCGCGCGTTCGAAAGTGCGGGAAACGATCGGCACCGGCTTTCCCGGTGGCACCTACCCCCAGATCTTCTACGTTGCCGACATTGAGGCGAGCGGTCCCGCCCTGAACGGCGAGTTGCATATCGATCTCGACGAGGCGGACTTCCTTGCCATCTTTCCGCTCGCCGGAAACGGTCGGGCGCGATTGATTGGTGCAGTGAGGAACGTGAACGCGGAAACGCTGACATTCGCCGATGTCAGCGACCGCGCCATCAATCACATGAAGGTAACGATCGGCGAGATCAATTGGTTCTCAACCTATCATGTGCATCACCGGGTGACGCAGCATTTTCGCAAGGGACGCGCGTTCCTCGCTGGCGACGCCGCGCATATCCATAGTCCGGCGGGCGGGCAGGGCATGAACACGGGAATTGGTGATGCCATCAATCTCGCCTGGAAACTGGCGGCCGTGCTGAATGGACGCGCACCGGACGCCTTGCTCGACAGCTACGAGGCCGAACGGATCGGCTTTGCCCGCAGGCTGGTCGCGACCACCGACCGGGTCTTCACCTTCGCGAGCGCCGAAGGCAAGCTCGCCGATTTCGTGAGAACCCGCATCGCGCCGCTCGTGATTCCGGCAGCCTACGCATTCGAGGCTGTGCGCCGCTTTGCCTTCCGCACGGTGTCGCAGACCATGCTGAATTACCGCGGAGGTCCGTTGAGCCAAGGCGCAGCCGGCCACGTTCACGGCGGCGACCGCCTGCCCTGGGCCGGTGTTGACGGCCCCGACAATTTCGAGCCGCTCAACAGCCTCGACTGGCAGGTCCACGTCTACGGCTCGGCCAGCCGCGAGCTCACCGCCTGGTGTGCGCAAAGCAATCTGCCACTTCACGTCTTCCCCTGGGGGGACGGCCACGCGCGTGCCGGTCTTGCCCGCGACGCCCTGTACCTCCTGAGACCGGACACCTACGTGGCGCTCGCCGACGCAAGCGCCAGCGCGACGGCCCTCGACCGCTATGTCTCCGACAAGCGCATCCGGCTGTCCTGAGGGCGCTGCCCCTGCGAGCAGGCTGCGCCGAGGATTTCAATCCTGGGGCGCAATCGCGTTGCTCGGCGTTCGCCGATCGATGATCTGCTGGCCGAACAGGCTGCCGATCAGTTCGACGACCGTGCGTGCGGTCCGGCCACGCTCATCCAGGAACGGATTGAGTTCGACGATGTCGACCGACCGGACCAATCCGCAATCGTGCAGCATTTCCATGACCAAATGTGCTTCCCGATAGGTCGCGCCGCCGGGCACCATGGTGCCGACGCCGGGCGCCGTACAGGGATCGAGAAAGTCGACGTCGAAGCTGACATGCAGCACGCCGTTCCGGTCGCGCACCTTGTCGATCAGGCGACGGATCAGAACCCCGACGCCGAATTCATCGATCGCCCGCATGTCGGTGATGTTGATGCGGCGCTGCCGCAGCAGGTCCCGCTCCGGCCTGTCGACGGACCGGATGCCGAAAAGCTCGAGCCGCTCCGGAGCAAGTGGCGTCCGGGGCTCCTCGGCCAAGAGGCCGTCGAGTCCCGGTTCGCCGCACAAGAATGCCGCCGACATCCCATGCATGTTGGCCGACAAGGTCGTCGCCGGGGTGTTGTAATCGGCGTGCGCATCGAGCCAGAGGACGAAGAGCTCGCGTCCGATCTCCTGCCAATGGCGCGCGAGGCCATTCACAGAGCCCATCGACAGGGTGTGATCGCCACCGAGAAAGATCGGAACTGCTCCCGATTGCGCGAGCTCATAACTGCGTCTGCTCAGCGCGCGAACCCAACGCTGGATCTGGCGGTAGTGCCTGGCGTTTTCCGGAGGCACGTCGGCGAGTTCATCAATACCGTCCACGCCGAGATCGCCGCAATCGGTCACGGCCAGACCGAGCGACTCGAGCACAGTCAAAAGGCCGGCGGTGCGAAGCGCGGCGGGTCCCATCAATGTTCCACGTTGAGATGCGCCGATTTCAACGGGAACTCCGAGCAGTGCGACCGTTGGCGGGCTCGTCTGGCGAGTATCAATCACCGTTCATCCCATACTCCTGGCCGGCGGCTTGGACGAGCGCGAACCTGAAAAGCCCTAAGCCAACCTCGGATCGGCGACAATAACTTTTCAAAGCGGGGGAACGGTTTTAACCTGTGAAACACGGCGAAACGGGGACTTTTACGGTGTTCCGCCGGATTCGAAAATCGACGAAGGTCTATGCTGCCTGTCCGGCTTCCGCTGATTCGCCCTCGGAGGGAAGCAGGCGTCTCTCAAATTCTGCGACAGGCATTGGCCGGCCGAAGAAGTAGCCCTGCCCTTCCTCGCATCCCATGCTCATCAGGAAATCCGCGGTCGCCCGGTTCTCGATTCCCTCGGCGATCACCGACAGGCCGAGCTGCTTGCTGAGGCCGATCGTCGAGCCCACGATCGCCGCATCATCTGAGTCGAACAGTAGGTCGCGGACAAAGGAGCGGTCGACCTTAAGACCGTCGAGCGGGAATTTCTTCACGTAGCTCAGGCTGGCATAACCGGTGCCGAAGTCGTCGAAGACGATGCGGACGCCGAGCTTTTGAATCTTTTCGAACGTTTCGAACACCTTCTCTTCGTCCTGAAGCAGAATGTCCTCGGTCACCTCGATCTCGAGCAGCGATGGCATGAGGCCCGTCTCCTCGAGCATCTGCGCAATCACCTCCGCGAGATCGCCCGACTGCACCTGTGACGGTGACAGGTTGATCCCGACGCGAACCCCGCACCCCGCAGTTTCCCAGGCCCTGGCCTGCTGGCACGCCGTCCGAAGAACCCAGCTTGCGATCTTGTCCGAGATCGGCGACGTGTTGACCACCGGCATGAACTCGCCGGGCGCGACGATTCCTCGCTCGGGGTGGCGCCAGCGGATCAGGGCTTCCGCGCCGATGATCGCACCGTCAAGCAGGCGGACCTGCGGCTGATAGAACAGTTCGAACTCGTCGCGTTCGATTGCAAGCGCCAGCCCGGCCTCCAGCGCCAGCCGCGATTCGAGTTCTTCCCTGATCGCGCTTTCGAACACGACATGAGCGCCGCGCCGGATCGCCTTGGCGCGGCATAAAGCGAGGTGACCGTTGCTCAGGAGTTCGTCCGCGGTTCGCCCGCCCTCCGGATAGGCCGCAACGCCAATGGAAATCCTGACGCGATGCTGTCGTGTTCCGGTCTGGAGCGGATGATCGAACGCGGCCGCCAGTCGTTCCGACAACTCCGCGATCGACCCATCGATCCGCTCGCACTGCACGGCGATGGCGAATTCGTCGCCGCTCAGGCGCGCGACCAGGCCGGTCTTCGCTTCCGCGCACAGTCGTTCCGCGACCGCGCGCAGCACCAAATCGCCATTCGCATGTCCGAGCACGTCGTTGATCCGCTGGAAGCCGTCCAGACCGAGCACCAGCAATGCAACACCGCTCGGGCCCGCCTCGGTGATCATGGCCGCGAGCACGTCGTGAAGCGTATCGCGATTGGCAAGACCTGTCAGCGTATCGTGTTCTGCAAGATACTTGATCCGTTCGGCTTCGCGCTTCCGTATCGAGATGTCGCGCAGGATCGCACCATACTGCAGGCCTTCCGTCCCCTGCCAGCCCGAGAAGCATGCCTCGACGGGAAACACCTCGCCGTTGCTGCGGCGTCCGTTGAATTCGATCACGGTGCCGGCCGGGAGCAAGGCCGCAGGCCGAGTCGCCTGGCGGATCGAAAATGGCGCGGACCTGGCATGCTCGTTCACGGCGCATATCGTATCGAATGGCCGCCCGATCATTTCCGCCGCGTCGTAGCCGAAGATGGCCTCGGCTCCGGGATTCCATACGGTGATGACATGGTTCTGGTCGGTACAGACGAGGCCGTCGCCGAGCGCCATCGCGATCCGCTGGAAACGGTTTTCGGCGATCCGGCTCAGAAGGCCGCGGAAGTCGATTTCATCGAGTGCAATGGCGGCCATATAGCCGACGATCGCGGTATCAAACAGCGACGTGTCCAGAACAAAGGGAGAGATTGTCTGCAGCAGGATCGCGGCGGCTTCGCTTGCGACGGCCATGGAGGCAAGGACGGCGACCCTCGCACCGGCGGAGAGACGACGCCACGAGATCATCATCGTCAACGCCAGCAGGCAGAGCCCGATGGCCGTCACCGCATCGGACGTCCAGCGCAGCACACGCTGCTGCAGGATCGACTCCGCAGCAAGCGCCTGAAGCAGCGGACCGGAAACCACCCTGCCATTCGGAATGCTGAAGCGGTCGCCGAGTTCAAGTGCAGTGCCGCCGACGATGACCTTTTTGTCTCTCAGCCTGCCCAATGTGGACGGGTCCCCCCGCAGCACATCGGCGTAGGAGACCATTGGAATGGAATCGGGCCGGACGCTGAAGTCGATCAGGAAAGGCGGCTCGCCGCGGCGGTACTGGCCCGCCAGCACCGCGCTCATCGAGGGGAGGAATTCTCCTTCGAGCTGTTCCCCGAACGGATAGCGCCGTACCAGACCGTCGGCCTCGACATGCACATTGACCATCGCCGACCAGGCTTGATCGGCGAACTCTTTCAATGGTCGATTGATGTGAACTGAGGCGGGATTTCCGGCAGTGGCGCCGGGCTGCTTGAACGAGGGCAAGACGACCGATCCGCCCGCCTCGGCAAGGGCGCCGACGAATTCACGATCCGATGCGGGATCGGACGGCGTGCTGAAATCCACGTCAAATACGACATCACGCACACCGGCCGCGGTCAGCCGTCGCAGCAGGTTCGCGTGGAGCCGCCGCGGCCAGGGCCAGACCCCGACGTCCTCAATGGATCGGGTATCGATCGCGACCACCACAACATCGCCGGTCGGCTGCCGCGATCCGCCAGCAAACCGGAGATCGAGCAACGCATTGCGCAGGGCACCGTGCCAACCAACGGCCAGAACAAGAACCAGCGCACCAGCAACAAGAATATGCGGCCGCCAGTACTTCACTTTGATCCCCCAACAACGCATCGGTCTATCGGCGTAAGGCGAATCCCTCAGGATGGATCGCGGCTAGTGCTTGGCATTTCCCTTGCCATTGCCGTTTCCGGTTCCGCCGTTGCCATTCCCGTTTCCGTTCCCGTTGTTTCCATTGCCGTTATTGCCATTGTTTCCGTTTCCGTTTCCGTTGCCCTTGCCGTTTCCGGTCGCGGCATTGCCGTTTCCGGAGGTTGCTACGGAAACGGCCGCGGAAGCCGCCGCTGCCGTCGACGCAAGAGCTGCCGACGAGGTTGCGGCATTGGTGGCGGAGCTCACGCCGCTGGCGCCGGAATTCTGGCTGGCGACCACGGCGGAATTCGCACTCGCCTGTGAGTCACTCCACACCGTCTTCGCTTGCTTTCCGGACGCAGAAGTCTCGGATCCGTGCGCAAGACCGTTGGTCGCATTGCGGACGTTCAACCTGACCTCACCCAGCGCGCTCGATATGCGCACGCCGTTCCGTTTGACGGCCGCGTTCACCCCGGTGAGCCGCCCCTGACTGGGCGTCGACGCCAGTTTTCCAATTAGGCCGCCGCCGTGGCCGAGCGCATGAATCGTCTTGCCGCTTGCGCCATCGCGCGGCGCGGACAGTCCAGATTTGGGGACCGGAATCCGCTCGATCGAGGAGGCGCGGGGCTGGCCATGTTCGATCGGATGGAATTGGCCTGTTCCGCCGAGCGACAAGCCCGGCTTGCCGTGAGCAAAGGCGGTCGCAACCTGCCCCGGCATCACCTGGGCGATCTGCCCCGATTTGAAATCCGAGACTTCAACCTGACCGCGGCGCACTTCGACGCTGGTGCTGTCCGCATTCACGGTGACTGCGAACTGCGTCCCTTTGACGACCGCTGCGAGGTAAGGCGTCTCGACCTCGAAATGCTTGACATTGCGCTTCTCGACATCCAGCAGGATCGAACCGGCCTGCTGCAGGATCGTCGTCGACAGTCCGTCCTTCTTCTCCGTCGGCAGACCGATCACCGAGTTGGGCGCGATCAGTATAGTTTCCTCGCCACGGACCAGAAGCACGCGACCGCTGCGTCCTGTGCGGATCGTGTCTCCCGGCTTCAGGACATCTTCCTGTTTGAGCGAAACCGCATCGGCGCTCGTCGTCGTGACCCAGACGTCGCCCGATGATTTGCTGACCGACCATGTGTCGTTCTCGGCAGCGAGCGCACTCGAAGCAATACTCCAGAGCAACGCCGCGATCATGGCGCGTGGCATACCCGAGATACGAAACATCACCACTCTCCGCCTTGTGCAACCGCCTCAAGACGTAGCGAAAACACTTCAACATTGAATTAGCGGGACTGGCAAAGCGTGAGCGCCGCCTTAACCGTTCCTTGACCATAAAAATCTATGACAAATCATGCAGCTAGCAGATCAACCCACATTGATACCGCATTATCCGTGGAACTACGGATATACGCAGTCGCTGGCCGCATCGTTCCGGCATTTTGCTACCGCCTGCATCCTCATCACTGGTCTTATCCTGTTAACGTCAGCTCTCGCAATTGCGCAGCAAGCCAACCAATCCGGCTTCGATCCGCGGCAGACTGAAAAACGTTTCGACGATGCACAGTTCGGGCAGCCACAGGCGGCTCGCCACGCGCTGCGCATGCCTGCGCTTGCTCGTCCCGCCGTCACGGCCGACAGCAAGCCGCTCTTTGTCCTACGTGGCGTCATCATCTTCGGCGCGCGGAGCATGTCGAACGATCAGATCGCGGCAAGCTACCAGTCCTATCTTGGCAAGCAGGTCTCGCAGTCCGACCTCGCGTCCATCGCCACGAAGATCAGCGATCTTTATCGCGGCGCGGGCTTTCAGCTCAGCCGCGCCATCGTCCCGCCGCAGGACATCCCAGATGGCGTCGTGCGCATTGAGGTGATCGAGGGCAGCATCACGGAAGTGACTCTGAAAGGCGATGGCGCAGAGCAGTTCGGCATCCGGCCTCTGCTCGATCCGGTGTTGGCCGAACGCCCGTCACGCCTGGCCACGATGGAACGGCAACTGCTCCTGATCGATGGCCGCCCGGGCGTGCGGATCGTCGATACCGCGCTGGAAGAAATCGGGGACGCGACCGGCCGCTTTCGACTGGTCGTGGTCCTGAAGGCCTGGCACGTCTATGCGTCGTTCGGATTGGACAATCTGGGATCCTCGTCCGTCGGCCCCTGGCAAAGTTACGCCACGGCTGCGTTCAATTCATACGTGCTGCCGGGCGACTCCCTTGCGCTCAACCTTTCGACGACTGCGAATGATCCGCGCGAGCTCGTTTTCGGCCGCCTGTCCTACGATGTGCCGGTCGGAACCGATGGAGCGCGGATCGGCGCGTCGGCACTCTACAGCGAGGTGCGGCCGGGCGACGAGCGGCGGCTCACCAATGACACAACCAGGACGGAGGCATTCGAGCTCCGCGGCAGCATCGTCCCGCTGCAATCGCAGCGAACGTCGCTGATGCTCACCGCGGCCGCTGGGTTCAGCAACGCCTCTGAACGGGACGTATTCGGTCCGGTCTATGATGACCACATCCGAACGTTGAGCCTGTCCTCGGACTACCGATTGCAGGACAACTATGGCGGCAACAACTTTCTCACAATGACCTACCGTCAGGGCCTCGACATCTTCGGCGCCTCGCATTTTGGCGACGACCTGCTATCGCGCACTGGAGCGTCCGCCAGCTTCTCGGTGCTTGATGTCTGGTTCACCCGATATCAGACGCTGTCCGATGCATGGTCGCTGAAACTGTCGGCGGCGAGCCAGACAGCCTCCGGGCCGCTGTTCACGTCCCAGCAATTCTATCTCGGCGGAGCGGCATTCGGGCGAGGCTATGGCAGCGGCGAGACCAGCGGGGACAACGGAATCGCCGCTTCATTCGAGCTGCGCTTCGATCAAAGGCCGAATCTTCAATATCTGAACGGCTACCAGCTTTACGGCTTTGTCGATTCCGGCGTCGCCTGGAACGATGGCTACGGAGTGAACGATGGCATTTCGCTGACCTCGGTTGGCGGCGGCGTCCGCTTGTTCCTTTGGGACGATCTGCGGGCCGATATCGGCGTGGCCTTCCCGCTCAGCTACCGTGCGCCGGACAACGAGCGGCGCAGCGCGCGGTTGTTGTTTTCGGTCTCCAATGCGCTGAAGCTTTGCCCGGACCGGCGCGAGACACGCTGTTTCTGAGCAGCTCCGCAACGTCCTTTTCGAGATTCGCGACGAGTTGATCTTAGTCCGTAGTTACCCGGATTGATTGAACAGGCAGAAGCCCTTTGGGTTCGACGAGGGAGGGCTTGCTGGTGATTCACAGGGGTATTCAATACACGATCATTGCAACCGCCGAACCCGACATCTGGGAGTGGCGGTATGAACTCGACAGCAGCATCAAGACTGGCCGAACTCAGACGAGACTGGCCGCATTGGCCGCTCGGCGCGTTCGATGCAAGATCGACGCGGCGCTGAGAACGCAGAAGCAGACCAATTCCCATCCCTAGCGCGTGTCACCGCGAAGTGGCACCCGGTTCGCCGACAAGGACATGCACCGGCACCAGAATCGACGACGCTTCCCGGTCATGTTGGAGTGGTCCAATATGACCGGGAAGTGCTGTAGTGCCTCGAAGCGCGATCGCGCGCCTCACGCGGAGCACGCCGGACGTCGATATGGAAATCCCGCGTTGCACGACGGGAGCGGCCCGGCAGGATTTGAGATCAAGACCTCGCCCCAGCCGCTGAGTCATCTTCCCCATCGTAAGGATCTCATGTCGAACGAGGGAAACCGATGCTGCGCCAAGCTCGCCGCCTCATTCAGCGCACTTTGCGGGCGCTGAGGTTCATTGCCACGCGGCTGGAAGTGCAGCATTTCCCCGGCTCATGTTGCGGATGATCCGCGGGCGAACCGATGCGCTCCACAATTCCGCACCAAATTCAAGGAAACGGGAGAACCGGACGCGTGCGATCACGGCACATGCCTGCCTTCTGCTCGCGGCCGTGCCGGATTGGGGCGGGCCGCATCGGCCGCCGCCAACCACGGTGCCGACCTCGCCAGGCGCTGGTGTGCCTCCTGATATGTGGTCTCGCCTGACCAGGCACAGGTGAGCGGCGATGTGCCCTCCGTTCGCGGCAATCGACCGCAGAACCGACTTCATGCCCGAAAACGTGAGGTTCTTCCAGTTGGACCCGCACCCAAAATGCCGTGTTTTCCGCTGAGCCGCGGCGAAGCCGCCGGCCTTGCTGGCTCGCCGCTCTAGTAGAGGCCGATCCGCGCGCGTGCGCACCATTTGCCGGAAGCACGCCTTTGACAACCGATGGACTCATGCTCGGAACTGAGGCGCGATAGCATCGGCCCAGAACCATCGCGCTTCGGCTCGCATCGTTCAAAATGCAAATCCCTGCCGGCCGGGGACCGACAGGGACCAGCAGAAAGGATGGCGAACGGCGGCCGAACCGGACCGGTGGCTCACCATGGACCTGCGCGGCAATTGAAATTCCGCGCGTGAGGCAAATGCAAGACCATATTATGGGCAGCTTCTGCGTCACGCGTCGACCGCAACGCTGGACCGACGAGGTGCCACGTCACGATTTGCTCTTGGTCAGGTCCTTAGCGGCGGACATCACTTCGCCCGTTATGTTTCGCATATGCTCACCGGCGCTGGTAAACTGACTCCGCAGGAATTCAGACTGAATGCGCATCGCTTCCTGCAGATCCGTCGCGTGAACGAGCTTCCGCGCGTGTTCAAACGCGGATTTCAGGTTCTGTTCGGTGAATGAAAGAGCCTGTTTGGAGATTTCCGTTCCGGCCCCGGGAACCGCAGCCATCGACTTGCTGGCGGCGTCGAAGAACAGCGTAAAAGCCTTCTCGGCCTGGTCGATTGTCTTCTCCGCCAGGTCGCGTAGCTCGTTCGGGACTTCCAGCTTCGGCTCGATCATGGGCGCACTCCTCCAATATTAGCCTTGATTAGCACATTTGCGAGACGCCGTCTCTCTCGTGTGTTTATATTGGTGCTGCGCAATGACCGGTCGTCGCCGATCGCTCGCGGCCTTTCGGCAATGCGGAAGCAGATCCCCTGCGGACCAACTCAGCGCGAAAAGCGCTTTCTGTACTCGGAAGGCGATACGCCAAGGTGCCGGATGAAGGCGCGACGCATCCGCTCGTCGTCACCGAAACCTGCACGCTTGGCGACCTCGACCACGCCGCCAACCTGTCTGCTCTCGAGCAGCAGCCGAGCGGTCTCCACACGCAACGCCTCGACCCCACTGGCCGGAGTCATGCCGGTACGGCTGACATAGGTTCGCGCAAATGTCCGCGGCGTCATCCCGGCCATTTCCGCCAGTTTTTCCACCTTGAGGTCGCTCGCGATGTTTTCCAAGATCCAGGCGTGAAGCGCGCTGAAGCGTCCCTCCACATCCGAGGCCTGTGCCGCCAACACGGTCGAGAACTGGCTTTGGCCGCCCGGACGCTTCAGGAACACGACCAGGCGTCGGGCGACGTCGAGCGCAACCGTGTGGCCAAAGTCTTCCTCGATCATCGCGAGCGCCAGATCGATCCCGGCACTGACGCCGGCGGATGACCAGACCCGACCATCCCTGACGAAGATGGCATCGGGCTCGACCCGGATTTCGGGAAAGTTGTCCTGCAATCTCGGACAATAGCGCCAGTGCGTTGCCGCGCGCTTGCCATGCAGCACTCCGGCCCACGCCAACACGAACGCGCCAAGGCAGACCGACGCCACCCGCCGTGCGCGCAGCACGGTTTGCGATATCCAGTTCATCAGAGACGCGTCCTGCCGGAGAACCCAGACCCCGGGACCGCCGGGGATCACGAGCGTATCGACCTGATGCGGCCGAACGGCCGAAATCGGGGCAGTATCGATCATCATGCCGACATCGGTCGGCACCGATCCACCCGCACTCGACAGGTAGGACAGCGAATAGCTGGCGCCGGACAGATCAATCTCGCGCAGCTCGGCAAAGACCTGCGCCGGCCCTGAAATGTCGAGCAGGGTCACGCCGGGAAACACGACCATCGCGACGCGTCTCGTCGCGAGGTTTTCGCCGGCTGGGGAGCGACGGCCTCTGGCAGAATTCGAGGGCATATTGTCCTTTAGGCCGTTTGACCCGTAGCTGTATAGGTCGACTTCGAGAAGCTTGAGGTTGTGCCATGCTGCAGCATCTGGGTGGTTCCTATCAAACCCCCTCTCCCTGGCCCGACTACACGATCTACAGCTTCCCCGATGCTTCCCAAATCAACCAGTCCCACCGGCAACCGGTGATGGACGCGATGAACGGCATAATCGCGATCAACTGGAAAGCCGCCGAGCCGCACTGGACCGTGGTCTCATCCCCGTTTGAGAGCAAGTACAGCCTCATCCTCGTCTACGATCGCGAAGCGCTGGTCGCATTCTCGGTCTATCGGATGCTGGATGTCGGCGGTTGCCGCGCCATCTACCGCAGCGGGACCGAGGTCCTGCCGGCCCACCAGGGGCGCGGCCTGTATGGCTTCTTCACTTCGGAGGTGCTGAAACGGTCAGGCGCCGCCGAAAAGGGTGAAGCCAGCGTCCTCTATGGGTGGCGAACGCGCAATCCGATCGTCTGGGCGGCGAACGCCAAGATCTGCGACAAGGTTGCACCCTCGCTCCTGAGCGAGACGCAGGATGCTTCGTTGCAGGCCGCCTGCGTCGAGATGTGCGCTTCGCTCTATCCCGGGAAGGCGCTCGAGCTGCCGGGGATGATCATGCGCGGCGCTTACGGCCACATCAAGCATCAGCGGCAGTCCTATCACGGCACAGCCTCTCTCGTGGAGGGGGCAATGTTGCGGCTGATTCCGGATTCGGCCGACGCCCTGTTCTCAGTTGGCTATGCGAGAGTGTGATGACCATATCGGAGAGGCAAGCCACACTCGCTACCGGAATCCGGTTCCTCGACAGGTCATATGTTGCCTGGGCGACGGTCGCGACAGCCTACGCAATCGCGTTTATGCAGCGGGTATCACCGCAGTCCGTCAGCCTGAGCTTCATGGCCGACTTCCATACCGACGCGAGCGGCGTCGCCATGCTGGCCTCGAGCTATTTCTGGGGCTACACGCTGATGCAGATTCCGGCCGGCCTGCTGGTCGATCGTTACGGCGTCAAGCGCGTTGTGCTCGGCAGCCTGGCGGCGTCGACCCTTGGCAGCGCCGCTTTTGCACTCGCGCCTAGCCTGCTCGACGTCTTCGTGGCCCGGCTGATCGTCGCTTGCGGCGACGCCCTGGTCTTCACTGCCCTGCTAAAGCTCGTCGCGCAAAGTTTTTCCGATCAGCGGTTCGGCATCATGTCGGGCATCTCCCAGGTGTCGGGCTATGTCGGAGGCGTGCTGGCGACGACCCCGCTCGCGGCTGCCGTGTCCGGCTTCGGCTGGCGCGCCTGCTTCATCTTCATTGCCTGCGTCGGACTGGCCAATCTCTGTCTGGCCTCGATGACGCTGAGGCCGGATCCGGCCGCGCGAAACGACCGGATGATCGGGAGCGTGATCGTTTCGGCTCGGCGCGCTTTGGCGCAGCCGGCGAACTGGGGATGCGCGATGAGTTTCGCGTCGCATTTCGCGGTCGTCACCACTCTCTCGGGCGTGTGGGGAATCCCGATGGTCGCGCACATCTTCAATATGTCTGCCGCCACGGCCGGCGCTCCCCTGCTCGGTTTCATGGTCGGCAACGCCGTTGGATCGATCTTTCTCGGCCACATCGCTGACCGCATGGCGGCGAGACTCGACACCGCGCTGATCCGCATCTGCCTGCTGCGAATGCTTCTGATCGCCATTCTACTGCCGCCACTGTGTCACGTGCTGGGCTTCCTCTACGTCGGATCCGTATTCACGGTGCTCGGCCTTGTTGCCGGCGGGACCGTGCCGCTGGTTCTGAAATGCACCAAGAGGCTCTACACCGCGGACCTGATCGGCACCGGCGCATCCGTCAATACGACAACAGCCGGACTATTTGCGGGCATATCGCAGCCGGTCATCGCGTTCGCAATGGTTGCGGTCAGCCAGACCTCGGATGGGACCGCACCCGGTGGTGTCTCAGCCGTGACCGACACAGGCTTCGGCACCCTCATCGGAATTCTGCTGCTCATGTCGCTGCCCGGTCTCATCGGGCCCATGATGATGAGGAGCAAATTGATGGTTCATTCATAATGGAGGGGACCGCATGCCGCGTTTGTATTGCCGGAAGGGTGAGGTTCACGCCGATTTTGCCGTCAGCAGCTGGCAGAGCGTGCTGTTCTCCGAATTCGAAGCGCAGATGTCGAGTGAAGCGAGGCCCTTTCCGTGCATCTTCGGCGTGACAGGTTACCGTCAGGACCAACTGCGCTATCTGTTTCTCGACCCCTTTGATATTGAAATCCTCGGCGAGCAACTCGCGCTGTTCGTTTCCGAGTGCCGATCGCATGGCCCCAATACCTCGCTCGTGGTCTTCACCCGACCGGGCCCTGTGCAGGCGATGGACGCGTATTATCGGAAACTGTGGCTGACGCTCGATTTGCTGGCGCGCATCGACAAGAGCCCCTGGCCCGATGCGATACCGCAGCAGCTCGACGATCCCTTGTGGGAATTCTCGTTCGCCGGAGAACCAATTTTCGTGGTCTGCAGTACACCCGCTCACGTGTTGCGGCAGAGTCGGCGCTCCAGCGCCTTCATGCTGACCTTTCAGCCCCGTTGGGTCTTTGAAAAGATACTCGGCACCGAAAAGACGGCCGAGGCCGCATTCGCAGAGGTTCGCAGGAGACTCATTCCGTTCGATGGCACGAGTCCCTCGCCCCTGCTGGGGCGGTATGGCGATCATGAGGGGCGCGAGTACCAGCAATACTTTCTGTACGACGACAACGAAGGCCTCTCGAAGTGTCCGTTCATGAGACTTGCGCAACACAAATGCCATCACATCGAGAACAAGGAGGAGGCCGCATGACCACGATCATTCCAGCCGACAGAAGCGAGTTCTCGATCGATCCCGCCATCCTCGACCTGCTTCCCACGCAAGGTTCGGTCGAACTGCAGAGGGATGCTGCCGGCAAGGTGCATCATTACCACACGCATCCGGTCGACGAGATCCTGCTCATCATCAGCGGCAAGCTGGTTTTCAAATGGGAGGATGGTGAACGCATCTGCGGCGCCGGCGATACGATCCTGCTGCCGGCCGGGACCCTTCATCAATCCGAAGCATTGGAGGGGGGAGCGATCTATGCGATCGCGACGCGGCCGCCACTCGCCGCTGCGGCCTGCGGGTGACGAGATTCGGAATCAGGACAGCGGTTTGCCGGAGGCATGGTCGCCAGCTGCAAGCCGCTCGACCAGATCGACGACCTCGAATCGCTGGCGAGGCTTCAGCCTGAGGAATGCCTTCAGAAGCCGAAGGCATTCCACTGCTTCGCTCGATGGGGCTCCGAGCCTGTTGTGCAGCTCCGCCATAATTGTGGGATCGCTCATCTCGCACCTTTGACAGGGAACGTTAATGGCATTTCTCAGCAGACGTGAGAGCCTTGCACGAAAGGTCGACAGTGTCGCCCTCGAAGCCGAAAGCCTCGGCCTGACAACCGCGACCTTGATACTTCGTATGGCCCGCCTCGAGATCGATCGCGCCGAACCCGAGGAGGTTGTAAGTATGTCAAATAACAACCATCACAGCAAGCCAAACTAGCGGAGCGGGTTTGACGCTCGCTGCCCTGTCCACCACAAATGTCGTGGTGCGAAAGTCAAATCCAAAGCTCCTCTGGCTTCAACAGGTTGGCGGGTGGCTTTGATGACGACATGCGCAAACGGGGCCTGCCTGCCCGGAAGCGCATGTCGTCAGTCCCGTGGCCGCCCGGAAACCTGCCGGGCTGGCAAGAACTGAGCAAAATGGCGGTCTGCGGTTAGCGGGTAGCGGCCGCGACCGTTTGTTGCCATGATCCTGCCGAATTTCACAACTTGTTCCATGCAAGTCGCGTCGAATGGATGCGACTCACATAGAGGTGGGTGGATGGGCTGCAGAAGTCGCGATGGTATCGCGCTTCTCCATCCTGCAGGATCGGTGACTGCAAGGATCAAGATGCGAACCTATTACTTTGACATGAAGGACGGTATTCCGAGCCGGGACAGGACCGGGCTCGAATTCGCAACTGCCAGCGGCGCGATCGAACACAGCAAGGAACTGGCGCGACGGCTTCGCCATGATCCCCGCATCACCGATCGCGCGCTGTTCATCGTCGTGATCGACGAATCCGGCGTCGAGATTCACCGCGAGCCGGTGCATCCCAACCAGACCAAGGCCGGCATCTCTTAAGACCCGGATTTTTACGGCCTCTGCTTCGGCAATTCTTTTCCGCACACCGGCATGCAGATCTACCTTTGCGCGGTATCCCGCGACAGCGCCGCAATCGCTTCCTGGACCGTGGTCATAAACTGGGCCGGGAAAATGATCGTCGAATTCTTCTCGATCGATATCTCGGCCATAGTCTGCAAGGTGCGCAACTGCAGGGCCACCGGATGCTGCGCGATGATGTCGGCAGCCTCGCCGAGTTTCACAGCGGCCTGATATTCGCCCTCCGCGGCGACGATCTTGGCGCGGCGTTCTCGCTCGGCTTCCGCCTCCCTGGCCATGGCACGCTGCATGTTCTCGGGCAGCGTGATATCCTTGATCTCAACCGCCGTGACCTGGCTTCCCCATGGCTCTGTGTGCAGATCGATCACATTCTTGATCTGTTCATTGATGCTGGCGGTATCCGACAGCAACTGGTCGAGACTGAAACGTCCGACCACGTTTCGCACAGTCGTCTGGCTGATCTGGCTGATCGCATTGTAGACGTTCTCGATGGCGATCACGGCCTTTTCCGGGTCGGTGATGTGGTAGTAAGCGACCGCGGCGATATCGATCGAGACGTTGTCGCGGGTGATGATCTTCTGCGACGGGATCTGCATCGTGACCGTGCGCAAGGACACCCGCACCATCTGCTGAATGGGGACGAAAATGAGGGCCAGCCCCGGTCCACGAACGCCGGCGAAACGGCCGAGCAGAAAGACGACACCGCGTTCGTATTGTCTCAAGATCCGAACAGAGACGAGCAGATAGAACAGGATCAGCAAAACGACAACGAGTGCCACCAAGTCCTCCAATTCTCCGCCCGTCAGCAACTGGATGCATCACGCGGCCGACGCTCTTGGCGTGGCAAACTACGCCCGGTGCAGCGTCGGGCGCAATAGGTGCCGGGGTACGATCCGTCATGCGGCTGTCTTATCGGCGTGCGTCGTCGGATGGGCGGTCATGCTCGGACGCTCCGGCGCTGCAAGCGCGGCTACCAGATCAGCGGCACCAGCCGATAGCGCACCCTGTCCCGGTACGCGCGATAGCCCGGCAGATTCCTTGCGAGAAAATTCTCCTCATTCATCAGCCGCCAGACCAGCGCTGGAAGCATCGCAACGACCACGAGCACACCCCATGCCGAGCCGAGCGCAACCGGAATGCCGAACAGCATCACGAGACCGGCCGCATACATCGGGTGGCGAACCCAGGCGTAAGGTCCAGTCGAGACGACCCTCTGATCCGCCGACACCTCGATGGTCGCGGAACTAAAACTGTTTTCCCTGAACACGAAGAAGATGCCGAGCCAGCCGAGCAAAATGAGCCCATTGCCCATCACGACTGCATAGAGCGGAAGGTCCGACCAGGCGAAGCGATGATCGATCGCCGGCACAACGATGAGACCGATGAATCCAGCTGACGCCAGCGACATGATGATCTTTTGCGCCGGCTCGCGCTCCGCCCACGGCCCTCCGCTCATCCGCCGCGCCGCCAATGCCGGGTCGTTCCGGATCAGGTAGACGGTCATCGCGGAGGCGGCCGCGAAATAGATCGTGAGAAAACTCCACGCCTGCCAGTAGCGGAACGTTCCCGCGCCGAGGACTATCAGGGACGCCATCACCAGAAAGAGGACCAGAAGGCCGATGAAGGATTGCCTGTACAGAGAGTTCATCGGAAAAGCCTAGCACATGAGCCAGACCGCTCCTGTACTTCATGCCGATTTGATGTCGGCTATTGCTGCTGCTTCTCCCAGAACGACAACAGCCCCTGCGACGCGGAGCCGCCGATCACGCAGGGGATGCCGACCGCGACCGCGCCGAGCGCAGCCGCGGAGACACAGCCGAGCGCGATCGCACCGACGCCGACCTGACCCCACATGTCGAGATTGCGGCGCGAATCCGACCCCTTGGTCTTCAACTCGTCCACCGCGGCCAGCGCGTCCTTGCGCACAGCGCCGAGCTGAACGGTGTCGGCCGCCTGGATCACCTCGGCAAGCGGCGCCTTGATCGGATCGGGCTGCCGGGGAAGCTCGCTGCGCAGAAACTCGCGCAGCTCCGCATCGCGCACCGCATAGCTCGCCAGCGTGTAGCGCGCCATGCTGCCGACGGTCAGCTTGTCGACGGTGTCGCGGCTCTTGGACCAAGGCAGCATCTGTACGATGCGCATGATCGGCACGTGCGAGCCGGTCGCGAAATAGTATCCCCACAGGGTATCGAGCAGATCCTGGTTACCGGCATAAGTGATGCTCGTGTCGAGCTTCTTCTCCTCCTTGGCGAAGGGATTGCGCGTGAAAGCGCCGCGCAGCTTGTCCATCATGCCCGGCTTTTCCTCCTCCAGGCGGATCTCGGTCAGGATCGGCAAGGTGCCGTCGAGGTAGGCGTCGATCATCACCTTTCGGCCAGGCATCTTTGGCGTAACTTTGCGCAGCAGCGTGCGCCATTCAGGCAGAGACGAATAGGCGATCGCGCGAACGATGACCCACTCGTCCTCCGGCGGCACCGGGAAGAAGCTGTTGACCAGCTGCTCGGCCTTCGCCGGATTCGACGCGATCGCTCCGGCGATGAAGCCGAGATAGATTCCGGCGTTCTCCGGCTCTTTAAAGGTCTGCGAGTGGAACATCACGCGCACGGCCGCGGGCACATGGGCATAATCGGGCTTGGCCCGATAATTGTAGATCCACTGCTGCACCACGCCCAGCGAGGTGTGCGGATCGATCTGGGAATCGACCGCCGCGCGCGCGGGCTGAATGAGGATCAGGAGGGCAGCGGCGAGCGCTGGGAAACGCATATGATGCTCCCATGTTCAGACACGGGCCCCCCCGTACGAAATGGTATGTCGCTAGACGCCATTTGCAGCGGCTATGCGACATTTCTTGGAATGGCCAATGCGGCTTCGCGTCAAAATTGTGGCAGCGCTGGTCATTCGCCCCCAAGTCACCCCCGGCCCGACATTTTTTCGCCCCGTGCAGGCACTTCGATCCCGCCGTGCAGGCAGAGGACGGATACGTAAGGACCGAACGCCAGATGCCGGGCCGCCGACGGGGGATAGACAGGTTTGCGATGCTGGTGCTCGTTGCGGCCTCGGCCGGGATGCTGGCAACGCCGGTGTGCGCGGCAGCGGGGGAGCCCGCCGACGCCATCGCCGTCGAAGGCAACCGCCGCGTCGACCCCGATACGGTCCGATCGTACTTTCATGCCTCGCCGGCAGGACAATATGATGCCGCGGCACTCGATGCCGCCTTGAAGGACTTGTATGCGACCGGCCAGTTCGATGATGTCCGGATCGAGCGCGCCGGCGCGCGCCTCGTCGTCCACCTGACCGAAGCAAAGTTCGTCAACCGCGTCGCCTTCGAGGGCAACAAGAAGATCAAGGACGAGGATCTTGCGAAGGTGGTTCGCGCGAAGGCGCGCGGCGGCCTGCAGCGCGCCTTCGTGCAGTCCGACGTCGTCAGCATCATGGATGCCTATCGCCATGTCGGGCGCGACGACGTCATCGTCGTGCCCGAAGTGATCGATCGCGGCAACGACAGCGTCGACCTTGTCTACACCATCACCGAAGGCAAGAAGGCCACGGTGCGGAAGATCGCGTTCGTCGGCAATCGCGCTTTCGGCGAACGCCAACTGAAGGCCATCATCAAGACGTCCACCAGCTCGATGCTGAGCTTTCTGATGGGCGGTGACGTCTATGATCCCGACCAGGTCGAGCTGGATCGCGAGCAGATCCGCCTCTATTATCGCAACCATGGCTACGCCGACGCAAGCGTGGCCGCTCCCGTTGTCGAATACGATCCGGCCACCAAGAGTTTTGCGCTGACCTTCTCGATCGATGAGGGCCCGCTCTATCATTTCGGCGGCATCAGCGTCGCCAGCGACGTGCCCGGGCTCGATCCGGACAAGCTTCGCGGCGTGCCGGTGGTGCGCAGCGGGGCGCTTTTCGACGGCAGCGCGCTGGACAAGTCGAACGACGCGCTGGCGACCGAGATGGCCAAGCTCGGTTATCCCTTTGCTAATGCCGAACCCCGCCTGACCCGTGATTCCGCAACGCAACGCATCGACGTTGCCTTTACGATCAACCAGGGTCAGCGGACCTATGTCGAGCGCATCGAGATCCATGGCAACACCAGGACGCGGGACTATGTGATCCGGCGCGAGTTCGACCTCAGCGAAGGCGATGCCTACAACAAGACGCTGATCGACCGCGCCGAACGCCGGCTGAAGAATCTGAACTATTTCAAGACCGTCAAGATCACGACGAGGCCCGGCTCGTCGCCCGATCGGGTGATCCTCGAGGTCGAGACGGTCGATCAGTCGACCGGTGACTTCAACGTGTCCGGCGGATACTCGACCCAGGATGGATGGCTCGGCGAGGTCAAGGTCAGCGAGCGCAATTTCTATGGCAGCGGCAACAGCGTCCAGGCCGCCGTGACCTACGGCCAATACACGCGCGGCATCGACCTCTCTGCGTCGGAGCCCTATTTCGCCGGCACGCGCATGGCGGCCGGCGTCGAACTGTACGGCAGGCAGGCGCTGGTCAGTCCCTATCAATCCTACGGCACCACGACTTACGGCGGGGCGCTCTCGCTCGGCACGCCGCTCACCGAACAGACCAGCGTGCTGTGGCGCTATTCGCTTTACGACCAGAACGTCACGCTCCCACCAACCGTCAACGCAGCCGCGGTGTCCTTACCGATCCGCCAGGCCGCAGCGGCAGGGCCGCAGCTCGTATCGTCGATCGGCGGTACCGTCACCTACAGCACGCTCGACAACAAGAAGCTGCCGAGGGATGGCTTCCATTCCCAGTTGCAGCAGGATCTCGCCGGCCTCGGCGGTGACGTCAAATTCCTGCGGACGACGGAGGACCTGCGTTATTACAAGTCGATCAACAGTGACCTGACTGCGATGGTCCGCGGCCAAGGCGGCTACATCACCGGCTGGGGCGGCCAGCAGGTGCCGCTGCTGAACAGTTTCTTTGGCGGCCCGAACCTGGTGCGCGGTTTCGCGGTCAACGGCATCGGACCGCGCGACCTCACCCCCGGCTCGACGATGGATAATGTCGGCGGCAGCATGTATTGGGCGACTACGGCGGAACTGCAGAGCGCGATTCCCGGCATTCCGCAGGAATATGGCCTGCGAGGCTCGGTCTTTGTCGATGCCGGCAGCGTCTTTGGCTACAACGGGCCGACGCAGGGCGCGCTGATCGCGTCCAAGAACGTCGTCCGCTCGTCGGTCGGCGCCGGACTGACCTGGGCCTCGCCGTTCGGTCCGCTGACGGTCGATTATGCCGTGCCGCTATCCAAGGCGGCCTATGACGTGGTGCAGCCGCTTCGCTTCAGCGCCGGCGGGTTCTAGGCACCGTTCTGATCATATCACGGAAAAATGGAAGCGATTTCGTTGTCTTCGTTGTCCGCCCGGGGCATTCCTTCAAGGCCTTCGTAAGCATGAGTTGCGGTCCGCATTTCTTCGCGAATCACGTCATGCTAAATCGGGTTGCTTTCGCCGGTTCTCGGAAATCACCGCTGCACCAAGCCGACAATGCGGATTTCGGAAGATACACCTTCACGTCTTGCGCTTCGTGATCGGACGCTCTGGCTGTCGGCGATTTTCCTCGCCGCCGCCGCGCTCCTCGGGTTCGGTGTGGTCCGCGATCGCGAGCCCGGCTTGCTGGTTTCCGCAGGGCTGTTCGTCATCTTTGCACTGGCGTTTCTCCGTGCGACCGACGTGGCCTTTGACAAGGTTGCGCGCACCTGTGTCATACGCAGGCTTGATGTGCTGCGGCTGACGCGGATGCAGCTCGGCTTCGACGACATCATCGACGCCAGGGTCGAAACCGAGCCAATGCCTGACGATCCGGCTGCGCCCTCCTGCCGGTTAGGCTTGATGACGAAATCGGCGGCCGTGCCTTTGACGACAGGTTACGAACCGAGCCGAGAACGTTATGAGGCGATGCGCGAGGCCGTGCTTGATGCGATCTTCGTTGACAGGCGACGTCCGGCCGCCGCGGATCCCATCCACATGCTTGTGAAAGAGGGCCGCATCATCGATGCGGTATCGATGCTGCGCGTGCGCGAGGGCATCGATCTGAAAACGGCAAGGGAACGCGTCAAGGCGCTCCAGAACGCCCCGGACCCGTGACCGGACCCTGCTTCCTGTCGGTCGCGAAACCGTAGACCAGCGCCAGCCGGTCGAGGCACTCGCAAAAGCGCCGCGAAAAATAGTCCTTCCAGCGCTGGCTGGCGACGCCGCGCCGCTGCCCGACCTGTTCCATGGTCATGCCCCTGACCAGCACATCATGCACCAAGGCTGAGCCGTCGGCGCCAAGTTCGCGCTCCGCACGATTGAGCCGCAGCACGGCCTTGCGCTGGCTGTCGGTGACCGGCTCGCGCGCTTGCACGCCGTCGACATAGTCCCGACCGGGATCAACGGCCTGCGGCCCGCGCTCGGCCCGTTCCCAGTCGCTCTGGAAGGCCCGCCCGGCCCGAAACTGCGCCTCGTCGAGCTGATGATGTGAATGGAGCCGCCCCAGCGGATCGTTGCGGATCGACCGCAGCGCCACGATCTTCTCGCCGGGCTCGACTGCCAGCGGATCATCCACTTCAACCGCGACGACTTCGGCATTGCGCGGCAGATCGCCCGCGCGCCGATCATGAACCTTCGAAAGCCGGTACGATTTGTTACGCCTGGTCCTTGTCACGTTCTTTCCTTTGCAACTATCGATCCAAATGGAGGCACGAAACATCGCGAGCCCAAACCGCGCTCAGGCCGCTTCCACGAGCCGCAGCAGGACTCGGCCGGCCGGCCGCTCGGACTGCGCCTCCGGCGCCTGCGTCAGATGAAAATGCGGCGTGCAATAGCTCGAGCCCTCCCGCCGCGGATGGCCGCAAAACACGATCGGCTCCCCCTCCTTGTCCCCGCCATAGGGGTACCGGCAGTCGGCGGGCTTGAGTTCGAGCAGTGAAACCAGCCGCGGGCTGATCCCGATGCAGCGCAACCTGACCGGCTTGGCTGACTCCGGGGAGGCCGGCGCGGGCGATTCCGGGATCAGAACCTCCCTGGCCTTCCCATCCGTCCCGGACCGTTTCCGACCCGCCGGTTGGGCATCGAGTATCCGCTCCGGCCGCTTCTCCGCCCGCGCTGGCCCGGTCAGGCCCATGCGCTTGCTCCTGCTGAGCGCCGCGTTGCGCGTGTAGCTGGTCCCGAATTTCTGGTTGAGAGCCTTGGCAATCGCCGAAAACGACATTCCACCTGCCAAA
>NZ_JAFATE010000091.1 GCF_019244115.1 Bradyrhizobium sp. | reverse complement strand
ACTCGGCCGCGTTCCGCCGCCTCAAGCACAAGACCCAGGTGTTCGTGTTCCACGAGGGCGATCACTACCGCACGCGGCTGACCCATTCGCTCGAAGTGGCGCAGATCGCCCGCGCGCTGGCCCGCCAGCTCGGCCTCGACGAGGACCTCACCGAGACCCTGGCGCTGGCGCATGACCTCGGCCATCCGCCGTTCGGCCACGCCGGCGAGCGGGCGCTGGACGCCTGCCTGAAGGACGCCGGCGGTTTTGATCACAACGCCCAGTCGCTCCGGGTGGTGACCGCGCTCGAGCGCCGCTATCCCGCCTTCGACGGGCTCAACCTGACCTGGGAGGCGCTCGAAGGGATCGTCAAGCACAACGGCCCGCTGATCCGTGCGATTCCGGTGGGCATTGCGGAATTCGATCGCGCCTACGATCTGGAGCTCTGGAGCTTTGCCTCGCTCGAGGCCCAAATCGCGGCGATCGCCGACGACATCGCCTACGATGCCCACGACATCGACGACGGCCTGCGGGCGCAGCTGTTCCGTGTCGACGATTTGAAACAGATGCCGCTCACGGCGCGCATGATCGCCGACATCGACCGCCGCTATCCGCATCTCGACGACGACAGGCGCGGCGCCGAACTGGTGCGCGAGCTGATCTCTTATCTGATCGGGGCGGTGTTCGATGAAACGCGCAGGCGGCTCGCAGTCGCGCGGCCCGCCTCCGTCGAGGCCGTGCGCAAGCATGGTGCGCAGCTCGCTGCGTTCCCGGACCACGTCGCGGCGGAGGAGGCGGCCATCAAGGCCTTTTTGAAGACGCGGATGTACAGGCATGACTGGGTCATGCGCATCATGCGGGATGCCGAGGAGATCGTGAGCAATCTGTTTGCCCGCTATCAGCGCGATCCGTCAGAGCTGCCGGCCGAGTGGCTGCCGCACGGCTGCGCCGGGGTCGCCAACGAGGCCGTGGATCCCCGCCTGATCGGCAATTTCATCGCCGGGATGACCGACCGCTTCGCGCTGACCGAGCACCATAGGCTCTTTGACTCGACCCCGGATTTGCGTTAGGCGCGGCCATGCTCAATCCAGCCCCCTCACTTCATTTGTTTGCCGACGTGCAGGCGCGCGTGCATGCGATCTGTGCCGATCTCGCCGCGGCCGGCGGATGGTCCGAGGAAACCGACCTGTCGCGCGTCGTGGTCGAGCCGCCCAGGGATCCCAGCCATGGCGACATGGCAACCAACGCCGCCATGGTGCTCGCCAAGGATGCCAAGGTGAAGCCGCGCGATCTCGCGGAGGCGATCGCCGCGCGGCTGCGCAGCGAGGACCTGGTCGCCAAGGTCGACATCGCAGGTCCCGGCTTCATCAATCTGTCCTTGAAGCCGGTCGCCTGGGTCGAGGCGCTGCGCACGATGCTGCGAGAAGGCACCTCTTATGGCCGCGGGTCGGCGGCGGACGCGCCCCGGGTCAATGTCGAATATGTCTCGGCCAATCCGACCGGGCCGATGCATGTCGGCCATTGCCGCGGCGCCGTGTTTGGCGATGCGCTGTGCAGCCTGTTGCAGTTCGCAGGCCGCGACGTCACCCGCGAATACTACATCAACGACGCCGGCGCCCAGGTCGATGTGCTCGCGCGCTCGGCGTACCTGCGCTATCGCGAAGCGCTCGGCGAGGATATCGGCGCGATCCCGGAGGGGCTCTATCCCGGCGACTATCTGAAGCCGGTCGGCGAGATGCTAGCGACCGAATACGGCGATCGGCTGCGCACGATGAGTGAGGCGCAATGGCTGCCGATCGTCCGCGCCAAGGCGATCGCGATGATGATGGACGAGATCAAGGGCGATCTCGCCGCCCTCAACATCCATCACGACGTGTTCTTCTCCGAGCGTTCGCTGATCGAGGACGGCAACAACAAGGTCGCCGAGACCATCGATTTCCTGCGCTCCAAGGGCGACATCTATCAAGGCCGCCTGCCGCCGCCAAAGGGCAAGCCGGTTGAAGACTATGAGGACCGCGAGCAGAGCCTGTTTCGCGCTACCGCCTATGGCGACGATGTCGACCG
>NZ_JAFATE010000076.1 GCF_019244115.1 Bradyrhizobium sp. | reverse complement strand
CCGTCCGCAGGAGCCGGAGCCGGTTGCGCCGCGCACCGTGACGCTATCCGATCGGCGTGTCGAACAGCCGACCGTCAGGCGATTTTATCTCGTGCCCTCAGCCACCACCGCCGCCCCGGGCGAGAGCGCGGCGCTGGAGGTGCTGGCCCAGTTGATGGGCTCAGGCAGCAACTCGTATCTGTACCGCGCGCTGGTGGTCGATCGTCCGCTCGCGGTCAATGCCGGCGCGGCCTATTCCTCGACCTCGCTCGACGCGACCCAGTTCTCGATTTCGGCCTCCCCGAAACCGGGCGTCGCCTTTGCCGACGTCGAGCGGATCGTCGACGACCTGATCGCAGGGCTTGCGCAAAACCCGCCACGCGCGGAGGACCTCGAGCGGGTGAAGACCCAGCTCATCGCGGAAGCGATCTACGCCCAGGACAACCAGGCCACGCTGGCGCGCTGGTATGGCGGCGCGCTCACCACTGGTCTGGGCATCCAGGACATCCGCAGCTGGCCGGACCGCATTCGCGCCGTGACCGCCGAACAGGTCAGCGCGGCCGCGCAAAAATGGCTGGACAAGAAACGTTCCGTCACCGGCTATCTGATCAAGGACGTGACCGCGAAGCACGAGGAGAAGCGTTCGTGAAGAAACACCCGAGCCTCGCGCGGCACATCGCGGCGATCGCCATCCTGCTCACGGCTGCGCTGCTGCCCGCAACGCCCTCGCAGGCTGCAGCAAAGATCCAGCATCTGATCTCCCCCGGCGGCATCGAAGCATGGTTCGTGCAGGATGCCACCGTGCCGCTGATTGCGATGGAATACGCTTTTGCGGGCGGCGCCTCTCAGGACCCTGCAGACAAGCCGGGCGTCGGCAATCTGGTCGCCGATCTCCTGGACGAGGGCTCGGGAGATCTCGATTCCAAGACCTATCACGAGCGTCTCGAGCGCCGTGCCATCGACCTGGGCTTCAGCGTGTCGCGGGACACCTTCCGCGGATCGTTGCGCATGCTCCGCGACAACAAGGAGGAGGCTTTCGAGCTGCTCAGGACGGCACTGACTTCGCCGCATTTCGACAAGGACGATCTCGAACGCGTCCGCTCCCAGATCATGTCCGACCTGCGACGCGAAACCAGCAGTCCCTCGTCTTTGGCGGGCCGCAAATTGCTGGAGCTCGCCTTCGGCAGCCATCCCTATGGTCACCAGGCCTCTGGCACGCTGGACAGTGTGCCGAGCGTCACGGTCGACGACCTGAAGGCCTACAAAAGCCGCGTCATCGCCAGGGACACGCTGAAGATCGCCGTGGTCGGCGACATCGACCCCGGCACGCTCGGCAAGCTTTTGGACCTGACTTTCGGCGGCCTGCCAGCCAAGGCCGATCTCGTTCCAGTCCCCGACATCATCGCGGCAAAACCTCCGCAACGCGCCTACATTCCGCTCGACGTTCCCCAAACTGTGATCAGCTTCGCCAGCCCCGGGATCATGCGCAATGATTCCGATTTCATGGCCGCCTATGTCGTCAACCAGGTTCTGGGCGGCAGCGGCCCGTCATCGCGGCTCTACCACGAAGTTCGCGAGAAGCGCGGGCTCGCCTACTCCGTCTATGGCGCGCTCTCCTGGATGCAGCACTCCGCGCTGTTCATCGGCAATACTGGCACGCGCGCCGACCGCGCCGGCGAAACGCTGCGGGCAATCGAGCAGCAAGTGCGCCGGATCGCCGATGAAGGCCCAACCCAGGAGGAACTGGACGAGGCCAAGTCCTACCTGAAGGGCTCGCAGATGCTGCAGCTCGACACCTCCGCGAAGCTGGCCCAGGCGCTCCTGCAATATCAGCTCGACAGGATGCCGATCGACTACATCGAGAAGCGTAACGCCATGATCGATGCCGTGACGCTGGATGACGCCAAGAAGGCGGCGCGACGCCTGTGGGGGCAGGACCTCCTCACCGTCGTGGTCGGCCGTGCCCCGCAGGCCGTCGCGCAGCCGGCGGCTGCAACCGCACCGGTCAAGGCGGATTGATATCGACCTCTGCCTTGCACTCTCTCCTCCCCTCCCCGTTTGGGAGCGAGGGGACGGAGGGAGGTACTTCGTGAAGGCTCGGAGTTTTAGGCCTCCCTCCCCGCAAGGAGAGGGAGCTATCGCAGCGACTTCTCCGCAAAACCGCTATGTTGCGCACCGACTCCAACGGACCACCGGTGTAACCATGCTGCGGATTACGCGCGACCTCTCAATCGACGAGAACGACATCGAGATCGGATTCGTCCGCGCGTCCGGCCCAGGCGGCCAGAACGTCAACAAGGTGGCGACCTCGGCGCAGCTCCGCCTCGACACCCGCCGCATCGCATTGCCGGGCGACGCAGCGGCGCGCCTCGAGCGCCTGGCTGGCCAACGCATGACCAAAGACGGCGTCATTGTGATCCAGGCGCAGCGCTTCCGCACGCAGGAGCGCAATCGCGCGGACGCGATCGAGCGGCTTCTCGAGCTGCTGCGCGCCGCGATGGAGCGCCCAAAACCGCGACGGCCGACCAGACCGACACACGCATCGAAGCAGCGCCGCCTCGAAGGCAAGAAACGCCGCGGCGACATCAAGGCGCGTCGCGGCCGCGGTTTTGATGACTGATAGCAACGGCTTCAGCCGTCATGCCCGCGCTTGTGCAAGAACAAGCCCGGCCATGACGAAGTGAGAGGTCAGTGGCGCGTCCACAGGTATGACCTGGATCGTCCATCAAGCACGCATGATGTTCCGCATCAAACTCTCGCCGCGCGTACGTCTTGATTTTCGGCCTCACAATGTTGGTGGAGCAGATGATCGTATACAGTGAAGGTTCCACCTTCACAGCTGCGTGCTCGGGTCGATGACAGGATATCAGGACACGTCCTGAGCTGCTGATTCGCCAGGAGGCGTGCCGCTATTGTAGTTCCTGTCGCGTACATTTTCCGCCACACTGGCTAGAATGCGACAGCGTGTCGAATCGATTGCCGATCAGAACTCATGCCGGTCCGCCAGCTTCCCGAACAGGTCGTCAACCGCATCGCCGCCGGCGAGGTGGTGGAGCGGCCTGCGAGCGTGGTCAAGGAGCTGGTGGAGAATGCGATCGATGCCGGCGCGAGCCGGCTCGACATCTTCACCGAAGGCGGCGGCCGGCGAAAAATTGTCATCACCGACGACGGCAGCGGCATGACACGTGCCGACCTCGCACTGTCGGTCGAACGGCACGCGACCTCAAAACTCGACCACGAAGACCTGCTGCAGATTCGCACGCTGGGATTTCGCGGCGAGGCGTTGCCTTCGATCGGCGCAGTGGCAAAGCTTGCGATCACGACGCGCCAGAAGAGCGAAGCCCACGCCTGGGCGCTGTCGGTCGCGGGTGGCGCAAAGTCGGACATCATGCCGGCAGCGCTCGGCCTGGGAACGCGGGTCGAGGTCGCCGATCTGTTCTACGCCACGCCGGCACGCCTGAAATTCCTGAAATCGGAGCGCAGCGAGGCCGAGGCGATCCGCGACGTGGTGCGGCGGCTGGCGATGGCGCGGCCCGAGATCGCCTTCACATTGGCTGGCGAAGAGCGGGCTCCCGTCACCTGGGCCGCGGCACTGCCCGGCGCCCCCGGCCGGCTCGCCCGGCTCGGCGATATTTTGGGGGCGGACTTTCGCGAGCATGCGATCGACGTGGGCGCCGAGCGCGATGGCGTCGCGGTCGAGGGCTTTGCCGCGGCGCCCGCGCTCACCCGCGCCAATGCGCTCGGGCAATATCTGTTCGTCAATGGCCGCCCCGTGCGCGACAAGCTGATCCTCGGCGCGGTGCGCGCAGCCTACTCCGACTACCTGCCGCGCGACCGCCATCCGGTCGTCGCGCTGTTCGTGACGCTCGATCCGCGCGAGGTCGACGCCAATGTGCATCCGGCAAAGACGGAGGTGCGGTTCCGCAACGCCGGGCTGGTGCGGGCCCTGATCGTGCACGCGCTGAAGGATGGGCTGGCGCGCGAGGGCAAGCGCACCGCCGCCAATGACGGCGGCAGCGCCATCGCCGCACTCCGGCCGGCCTTCCCCCCGCGCAACAATGTCAATTGGGATTGGCGGCGCTCGCCGTCGTTTCCGGTCAGTTCGATTGCGTCGTTCGAAGGCGCGACCGCGCCGCTGCTGGCCGAGCGCGACCAGGCCGCGTTCGACGTCGGTGCACCCAGTGCAGATGTGCGCTTCGAGGACGCGCCAAACACCGACCTCGTCGATCGCCCGCTGGGCGCCGCGCGCACGCAAATCCACGAGACCTACATCGTGTCGCAGACCCGCGACGGGCTGATCATCGTCGACCAGCACGCCGCGCATGAACGCATCGTCTATGAACGATTGAAGGCCTCGCTGGAACGCAGCGGCGTCGAGCGACAGATCCTGCTGATCCCCGAAATCGTCGAGATGGATGAAGCGACGGTCGAGCGGCTGCTCGCGCGCACCGAGGAGCTCACCTCATTCGGGCTTGCGATCGAGTCGTTTGGACCCGGCGCGGTCGCCGTGCGCGAGACGCCGTCGCTGCTCGGCAAGACCGACGCACGCGGCCTTTTGCGCGACCTCGCCGAGCACATGGAGGAATGGGACGAAGCGCTGCCGCTGGAGCGGCGGCTGTTGCATGTCGCGGCCACCATGGCCTGCCACGGCTCGGTGCGCGCGGGCCGCCGCCTGAAGCCCGACGAGATGAACGCGCTCTTGCGCGAAATGGAAGCAACGCCGAATTCCGGCCAGTGCAACCACGGCCGGCCGACCTATGTGGAGCTCAAGCTTTCCGACGTCGAGAAGCTGTTCGGGCGACGATGACGAGCGGTAGGGCTGGGCAAAGCGCAGCGTGCCAACCATTGTCGCCAACGGTCGCGGAGGGATGGTGGGCTACAGAATCCGCAAGAACACGAACTCGGTGTCGTCATAGGCGCGCCGCTCCAGCTCCTCGAAACCATCAGGCGTTTTGAACGCGGCGGTCGTCTGTTCCTCAACGACAAGCAGCGCACCCGGCGTGAGCCAGCCGCCATCACGCAATGAAACCAACGCCTTTTCGGCCAGTCCCTTGCCATAGGGCGGATCGAGGAAGACGAGCGAGAACGGTTCGACCGGATGCGCCGGCCCGAGATTGGTAGCATCGCGGCGAAACACTTTTGTCACCCCGCCGAGCGCGAGCGCCTCGACATTGTTGCGGAGCAGCGCGCGCGCCTCCGCGCCATTGTCGACAAACAGCGCGAAGGCGGCGCCGCGCGAGACCGCCTCGATGCCGAGCCCGCCGGTGCCGGCAAACAGGTCGAGCACACGCGCGCCGGCGATCGGATCGCCATAGGCATGCGTCAGGATGTTGAAAACGGATTCGCGCAGGCGGTCCGCGGTCGGGCGGATGTCGCGCGATGAAGGTGAGGCGAGGTTGCGGCCTCGCAATCGTCCCCCCACGATGCGCACGGCTACGCGCTCGTCTGTCTCGCGCGAGCCGGTGCCGTGCGGAGGGTGCGCTCCCCTCCCCCTTGCGGGGAAGGGTTGGGGGTGGGGGTGCCAAGAACGCCGATCTGTCGTGGGGTACCCCCCTCCCTACCCCTCCCCCGCAAGGGCAGGGCTATCGCATATGAGTGGCGCTCTCTCCGTTTGCCCCCCCCGCTGGCGGGGGAGGTCGCCGCGCTTGCGCGGGGGGGGGGGGCCGCCCTGGCCTCCGCTGCAGCCTTTTTCGCACGACGCCCCCACCCCAGCCCTCCCCCGCAAGCGGGGGAGGGAGCGCACCGCCAGCGTTCAAACGCCATATGCGATTGCCCTGCCCGCAAGGGGGAGGGGAGCAGACCGCGCTC
>NZ_JAFATE010000029.1 GCF_019244115.1 Bradyrhizobium sp. | reverse complement strand
GACAACGAGCCTGCGACCGAATTCTACCGCACGCTGGGCGGCCGCATGGTCGCCCGCTCCTCCGAGCGGTTCGGACCGAAGTCGCTGGACAAGGTGGCTTTCGCCTGGACCAACTAAGGCTCCGAACTGCCGGCCGTTTACCGACGGCGGCGTTTCTTTCCAGATCCCATTGATTCGCCGCGCGATCGAGCGCACAACCGGCCCGCAATCATACGGTCCGGTGCTTGACGCAGTCTCGATCCCTTGCCGGATGGGAGCGGGAGGCGCAATCGATCGCCCCAATAAAATCCTTACGGAGCCATTCATGCGCATCGACGCGATCCCGATCGGGGTCGACCCGCCACGGGAAGTGAACGTCATCATCGAAGTGCCGGTCGGCGGCGAGCCGATCAAATACGAGATGGACAAGGAAGCCGGCACGCTGGTCGTCGACCGCTTCCTCTATACGGCGATGCGCTATCCGGGCAATTACGGCTTCATCCCGCACACACTTTCGGGTGACGGCGATCCCTGCGACGTGCTGATCGCCAACACGCGCGCGATCGTTCCGGGAGCGGTGATGAGCGTGCGTCCGGTCGGCGTGCTGCTGATGGAAGACGAAGCGGGCGGCGACGAGAAGATCATCGCGGTGCCCTCGTCAAAACTGACCAAGCGCTATAGCAAGGTGCAGAGCTACAATGACCTGCCCGAGATCACGCTGCAGCAGATCCAGCACTTCTTCGAGCACTACAAGGATCTCGAAGCCGGCAAATGGGTGAAGGTGCTGCGCTGGGGCTCGGCCGAAGACGCTTTCAAGCTTATCGAGGAAGGCATCGCGCGCGCGAGGAAATAGCTTTCCGTCGTTCCGCGGCAGCGCGAGCCTCGTGTTTAGCTGTCATCGCCCGGCTTGACCGGGCGATCCAGTATTCCAGAGGCGCCCGTGCTCGAGCCGATGGGCCGCAGCGTACTGGATCCCCGCTTTTCGCGGGGATGACATGGGTGTGTGCTTTGAATCCCACCCAGACAACGGAGAACTCACACCGCAGGCCTCGGCAGCCCCGCAATCGCGCAGGCCGCGCGCAGCGTGTTCACCAGCAGACAGACCACCGTCATCGGCCCGACGCCGCCCGGCACCGGCGTGATTGCACCCGCGACCTCCGCCGCTTCCTTGAAGGCGACGTCGCCGACCAGCCGCGTCTTGCCGCCATCAGCGGGAATGCGGTTGATGCCGACGTCGATCACGGTCGCGCCCGGCTTGATCCAGTCGCCGCGCACCATCTCGGGCTTCCCCACCGCGGCGTAGACCAGGTCAGCCTGACGGCAGAGGTTTGGCAGATCCCGCGAGCGCGAATGCGCGATCGTCACCGTCGCATTCTCGTTGAGCAGCAGCTGCAGCAGCGGGCGGCCGACCAAATTGGAGCGGCCGATGACGAGCGCGTTCATGCCTTCGAGCGAGGCATGCACGGTCTTGCTCAGAATGATGCAGCCGAGCGGCGTACAGGGCGAGAGCGCGGCAAACCCGGCCGCGAGCCGGCCCGCATTGTGCGGATGCAGGCCGTCGACGTCCTTCGCCGGATCAATCGCGTTGATGACCACTTCGGTGTTGAGCGCCTTCGGCAGCGGCAGCTGCACCAGAATGCCGTGCACGGCCGGGTCGCGGTTGAGCTGCGCAATCAAGGCCAGCAGATCATCCTGCGCGACATCGGCGGGCAGCTTGTGCTCGAACGAGGCCATGCCCGCGTCCTGGGTCTGCCTGTGCTTGCTGCGAACATAGAGCTCGCTCGCCGGATCATTGCCGACCAGCACCACCGCCAGTCCCGGCGTCAGCTCGTGATCGCGCTTGATGCGGATGGCTTCGGCGGCGACGCGATTGCGCAGTTCCGCGGCTAGGGCTTTTCCATCGATGATCCGGGCCGTCATCTTGATCCTTCATCTGTCATGAACGGGTGTTCGCCGATGTCAGCGCCTGCAGCGCGTTCGCGAGCGTTGCGCCGTCGCCGTCGACCGCGACCTGCTTCAAGCGCGATGCCGACCCGGATACCAGCCGTACGCATGCCTTCGGCACGCCGAGCGATTTCGCCAGAAGCTCCGTCACGGCGCGGTTGGCCTCGCCGCCATCGGCAACGGCGCGGACGCGAAGCTTCAGCACGCTGCGGCCATCGGAGAGCGTGTCGACGCCATCGATCGCGTCACGGCCGCCGCGCGGCGTCACCCTGAGTGCGAGCGTAAGGCCGGTATCAGAGATGCGCCAGGGAGCCATCCATGTAAGGATCAGAAGACGACGGGATAGATGTAATATGCGATCACCCGTTCGATGAACATGATGAGCAGGATCACGATGATCGGCGAGATATCGAGCCCGCCGAGATTGGGCAGCACGGAACGGACCGGCGCCAGCACGGGCTCGGTGATTCGGTAGAGGAACTCGGCCACCGCAGCGACGAACTGGTTGCGAGTGTTCACGACGTTGAAGGCGATCAGCCAGGACAGGATGGCCGAGGCGATCAGCAGCCAGGTGTAGAGATCGAGGATGATGATGATGATGTCGAGGACGGCACGCATGACTGACGGCTCTGCTCCGGATCGCGGATTTCACCATGGGCGCTCCGTGTCCGACGCAAGCCTTAAGCGGCGAGGGAGCCAGAGCTAAATATCGGTTCCCCCCGGTCCAAACAAGGGAACTCAGGCGCCATCCCTAACGAAACGCCCATGGTTTCCCGCCATTCTTGACTTGGCCTTGCTTGACTTGGACTTGGGCCGGACTTAAATGGCGCCGGTTGTCGGCTGCCGTTTGCCCATGAGGCAGCCGCGATGGGGCCATAGCTCAGCTGGGAGAGCGCATCGTTCGCAATGATGAGGTCGGCGGTTCGATCCCGCCTGGCTCCACCACGCTCCGCCCTTCGGGCTACGCGTGGCGCAGCCGCGCGTTGCCCGAAGGGTGGGGGCGTGCCCGGCGAAGCCCGCAGGGCGAAGACGGGCGTAATTGCAGATGTGGTAGTCTATATCATCCGCAGCATTGACTTCCCTGACCAGGAATACGTCGGCGCGACTGAGAATTTGAAGCAGCGAATACCGGACCACAACTCTGGAAAATCAAGCCATACCGCCAAGTTCAAGCCCTGGAAGTTGGTCTGGTATTGCGCCTTTCCAGACAAGTACAAAGCGCTCGAATTCGAAAAATATCTCAAGTTACATTCAGGCCGCGCCTTTGCAAAGAAGCGCTTGTTGCTTGGCGCTCGGGCGCCTTTGACCGGGGTTCCCGCATTACCATAACTTACTCCGCCGCCTGCGCAAACCGCACCGTCGGCGCGAGCTTCAGCCAGCCCTCGACGAAATGCTTCAGCCACGCCCGCTCCGCGGCATCGTGCACCGCGCGATCGGCAAAGTGGCGATCGCGCGAACATGCGCCCGGGCTATCCAGCCGGTCATGGCCGCG
>NZ_JAFATE010000902.1 GCF_019244115.1 Bradyrhizobium sp. | reverse complement strand
GATGTGGTCGGCCCGGTATGCGAGACCGGCGACTATCTCGCGCTCGACCGCAAGCTGCCCGAGCCGAAGGCCGGCGATCTCCTGGCCGTCATGACGGCCGGCGCCTATGGCGCGGTGCAGGCCTCGACCTACAACACGCGGCCGCTGGTGCCGGAGGTGTTGGTCAAGGACGATCAATATGCCGTGGTCCGCCCGCGCATCGAGGTCGAGGAGCTGATCGCGCTGGACAGACCTGCGCCGTGGCTGTGAGTGGCAGGCTCCTACCGGACTGGCGGTGCCCGTCCCTGCGCGGTGACGCATTACTCCGATGTCATCGCCCCGCTCGACCGGGCGATCCAGTACGCCGCGGGCTATCGGCTCAAGCACTGCCGTCTCTGGGATACTGGATGCCCCGCTTAAAGCGGGGCAAGACAGCGGAGAGCGTGACGAGCAATTTCCAAGACGAGCCTCAGCGTTCTCGCGGCGCGATCGCGCCCGAGTTGCTGACTTCAAGCTCACCCTCGAAAACGAGGGCGCAGGGAATGCCGGGTGAAGGCCTCACCCATGGCCCCCGTGCAGTAAAAAAAGCACGGGGAAGGAACCACAGGTTCAGCCGAATCATCCGGCATTCCCTGCGCGATGGTTTTAACGCTTATCGCGCGCTCTCCCTGGGAACCGGGCTTTCTTGCTCCCATCGCCCGCGAGATCATCTCGCGAACTTGACACCAGCGTCGGGGTGCCAGGACCACACGCCTTCACGTCCGCATCAGCGCCGTTCGCCCGCACGAAGAACCCGTGCGCGTCGCCAACGCGTCCACCGCAACCCCGCCTCACGTCTCGTGACGATCGCGATACGCCCTCTGCATCGAGGCGGAATGAGGAGACATAATCACATGTTTCTGGAAAACGGAAGAGGAAAATTTGGGCAGCGGGTCTTGGACGATGCATCAGCGTTGCATCACATTGCGAACATTGCTTTTTCTTAAACGAAATTTTTGTGCCGGATGCGGGCAGACGAAGCATTTTCCCGAGGCGACCGGCCGATTTCGGTTAGGCCGGGCGAATCAGTCGCCAATTCCGGACCTAGTCTAGCGGATGAAGTCGGTCTGAATTGGTGCCGCATCGGCAGTGCGCTCCCTCCCCCGCGCGGGGGAGGGCTGGGGTGGGGGTACCACACGACCAGCTGACCCCGAGGGACTCCCACCCCCGACCGCGAGGGGGAGGGGAGCGGAGCGCCGCGCGGTTCGACGGCGGCCTCGTCACGTCGTGCTTCTTTCAGGTGAGGCCGCCGCGCGCAGCATCAGCGCCACGATGAGTGCGGCCAGAACATTGCTCGCGGCGCTCGCGACGATTGGCAGCTCGTAACTGTGGCTGAGATCGTAGGCAAATCCCGCCGCGCTCGGGCCGATCAGAGTACCGAAGGCGACGCTGGTGTAGAGCACGCCGATGATGCCGGAGACGTAGCGCCCGCCAAAATAGTCGGTCACAACCGCCGGCAGTACAGCCACCCAGCCGCCATAAAATACGCCGTAAACGGCCGCGAATGCCGTCAAAGACCAGAGGTTTGCCGAAAGCGCCCAGACCGCGAGCGACGCCGCCATGCCGGCATACATCATCATGAGCGAACGCTCGCGGCCCACGCGGTCGGCAATCGTGCCGAGGAAGAAACGGCCGGCGGTGCTGCCGAGGCCGATGACACTGAGCAGCAGCGCCGCGACCTGCGCGGTAATGCCGTGATCCCTGGCGAACGGCACCAGATGGACGAAGGGCACGAACGCGCCGAACGAACAGATCAGGCAGGCTGCGTAGAGGCTGATGAAACGCCCGGATCGGATCGCCTCGCCAACTGTGGTGCCGCCGACCTCAGCGGATGACGGCGCGAACGCATCGCCGTCGGGATTGAGCCCGCGGCGATGCGGATCGTTCTCGATCATTAGCGCCATGCCGCAGCCGACGACCAAGGACAATGCGCCAAGCGCGAGATAGGCGCCGCGCCAGCCAAGGCTGGCGATGAGGAGTGACGCCAGCGGCGGCATCACCAGCGTGCCGACGCCGATTCCGGCTACCGCAAGCCCGGAGGCAAAGCCCCGGCGTCGCACGAACCAGCGCTGCACGGCGCCGATCGCGGGCACATAGGCAAAGCCCATGCCTAGACCGACACCCAGCCCGTAAGCCGCATCGACCTCGATCAGATTCTGCGCGGCGCCGGCGAGTGCGAGGCCGAGGCCAAGCAGGACCATGCCGCTCACCACGAGCGGGCGGGGGCCGAAACGATCGGCCAGCGGGCCGCTGACGATCCCGAGCCCGAAATAGAGGAACCCTGCCAGCGAGAACACCGATGACACCGAGCCGCGGGAGGCGCCGAAGTCGCGCTGCAACGGCTCGAGGAAGTTGCTGAAGGTATAGGCGCTGCCAAAACCGAGGAAGGTGATTGCGAAAGCGGCTGCGACCACCCACCAGCCGTAGAAGAGGCGCGGTTCCGCGCGGGTTTTCAGGGTGCTCATGATGGTCTCCTGTCGAATGAGACACCAGTAAACGCATTATACAGATGTCTGTTGCAATCACCAGCAAAAATAATTTAATGGTGTTGCATGTCGAAGCAGTCGCGCCAGTTCCAGGTTCCCGACGCATTGGCCAATCTCTATGATTTCGCCAACACGCTCGATCTGCGGCACTTCACGCATCACGGCGTGCCGCACCAAAGGCATGACGAGTTGGCAGGCGCGGCCGACCTCGCGGCCTGGATGGCGCAGCGCAAGCTGCTAGCTGCGGGCGCGAAGGTGACGCCTGCGCTGTTCGAGATTGCCCTGGGTTTGCGCGCGAGCTTGCGGGACTATCTGCAGCACGATCCCGCGGAGCGCCGGAACAAGGGTGCAGCGCGGGCGCTGAACGCGGCGATTGCTGCATTCCCGCTTCATGCCGAACTCGGCGGCGAGGCCGGCGCACGCCTCCACGCGGTCCGCGATGATGCGCTTGCAGGATTGTCCGTGCTCGCGGCCGAGCTCTACGATGGCGCGCGAAATGGGTCCCTGGACCGGCTAAAGATGTGCGCAGCGGAGGAGTGCCGGCGGGTGTTCTTCGATCGCTCAAAACCGGCGACGCGGCGCTGGTGCATGTCGATCTTGTGCGGCAACCGCATCAAGACCCGGGCCTATCGCGAGCGCCAGCGCGGTGTGGACTAGACTTACGGCGTCATGAGCAGAGGAGCGCGCTCTTGCGCGCGTCTCGAAGGATGAGGGTCAGAAATCGCTCCCGCGGAAAAGGTCTGGATTGCTTCGGCGCAAGCGCGCCTCGCAATGACGCGCGGTGATGGCTGTGGACCATCAGGGTGCAGTGGCGGCCTCGTGGATCGCGCGGACACTCCCGGAGACTCTGACGGGCGCGCCGGGCTGCCCGACGATGTCAACCTGCAGGCGGCAAGGCACGCCCATGTCTTCACCCTGCTGGATCGCGATGGGGCCCGGGTGCGGCCAGGCGAGATCACGAAGGTAGCCGCCGAGCGCTGCGGCCGCGGCCCCTGTGGCGGGGTCTTCGTACACCCCACCGATCGGAAACGGGTTGCGCGCGTGAAACAGTTCTGGTGTTTCGGCGTAGAGCAGGTTGAAGGTCATGATCCCTTCGCGCCGCGCCAGGTCGCGGCCTTGCTCGAGTTCGTAACGCATGGCGCTCAGGACGCTGCGATCTCTCAAGGCCAAAATGAAATAGTCGGGGCCCGCATTGGCCATCGCGGGTGGTATCCGCTCATCGAGGTCGCCGTGGGTCAGTCCGAACAAGGCCAATACGTAGGCGACAAGCGCGGCCGGCGCGTTGCGGCTGTGCGTCGGCGGCGACCGGAACGAGGCGCCCCAACCCGCAGCCGACTGGTAGCCGTCGACGGTGATCTCTGCGCGGTTGAGCTCCAGGGAAAACGTGCCAGAACCTTCGCGCTGCGCGAGCGCGGCTCCAAGCGCGATGGTTGCGTGTCCGCAAAAATCCACCTCGACTTCAGGCGCAAAATACCGGACTCGCCAGCCGTTCTCGGCCGGGGCTGCGAACGCGGTTTCCGAATAGCCGACCTCGGCAGCGACAGCCTGCATCGTGCCGGCGTCGGGAAGCTCCTCGCAAAGGGCGACGCCCGCAGGGTTTCCGCCGTGTGCTCCGCTGGTGAAGGCTGCGATGCGATGAACGATCATTGCACTCTCTTTCGACGATCCCATGGTCTTACATGCGCATGGAATGCAAACGCACTCAAGCCCGCGGCAGGCGCAGGTGGCAGACTTATGCGAAGCTCATTCGCCCAATGCAGATTGCCGCTCGCGGAAAGATGGTGGGCACGGCGCAAGGGCGCCTTTGCCCACCCTACACTGGCTAGGCCTGTGGCGGTCAAGGCAGGTCGTTCAGATCGAAGATATAGAGCGCTCCATTGGCCTCCGTACCCGAGGTGAAGACGATACTGCGTCCATCCGGCGACCAGGCCGGATGAACGTTGTCGACGTTCGCGGGCTGGCCGATTGGCGCCGGATCGGAGCCGTCAGCGTTCATCACGTAAATCCGCCGATGGGGCTCTCCTATGTTTGCTGAGACCGCGATCTGCTTGCCGTTCGGGCTCCAAAATGGCTGCTCGAAGCTGCCGCCGTCCGTGATCCTCCACATCTCCGATCCATCGGCTTCGGCAAGCCAGACGTCGAACGTCCCGGTCCCGACGTTGGCGGAAAATGCCAGCGTTGCGCCGTCGGGTGACCACCAGGGCTGTCGGCTCTCGCCCGCCAGATCAGTGACCTGCCGCGGCTCAGATCCATCCGCGCGCACGGTCCAGACGTTGAGCACGTTGCCTCCCTTGCGCGAGAAGAAGGCGATGAGATCGCGTGACGACCAGGTTGGGCCGAAACTCCAATATGCCGGATCCGACACGGGCGTTGCGCGGCCACTCGCAAGATCGAGGACATAGATGAGGTTCTGGCCGCTGCGATCGGAGCTCAGGCACAATCGGCTGCCGTCCGCGCTCGGCGCGACGCGGCCATAGTCGTTGCCTGTGCTCTGGTGGATTTGCCGCGGCTGATTGCCGTCGCGATCGATGGCCCAGATCTGAGATCGGCCCGAGCGCTTGGACGCAAACAACAGCGTGCTGCCGTCCGGCATGAAGGTCGCCCGATTGTCGCCTCGACCGGCTTCGCTCAAGCGGCGCAGCGTTCCGCCGATCTCGGGCGCAGCCGCGCTAACAGACATCCGCGACGCCAATGTGAGCAGTGGCACGGCCATCACCGAGGTGAGAAAGTGCCTGCGATCCATGCGCTTCTCCTCTCATTTTTGTGGCTCGTCTCATTTGGGTCGGCAAAGCCAACGAGTCGGCGCGCCGGCCGATGACGAGACTTCGCATACCAGCCCATGGCAGATTGTGCTCGGGGGCACGGCGCGCAAGCACTCGGCTCCGTGCACGCCTCACATCATGGCGGCGAACTGCAGCCTTGCTCGGCCGGCGCGTCGTCGGCATTGGGGTCGCCGGGCGCGGTCGCCCAGGCGAGTTCGACGAGAGTCACCGTCCTTCGGCCGGTGCCGTCGAGCTGGCACACGATGAGGCCCTGCTCCTCGATATAGGTCAGAAGACGCTGCGCGCGGCGCAGCGAGCGTGAGCCATAGGCGCGGGCGATCGCCGCATCGCTCGGGCACGGCCAGCCCTCCTTCGCCGCGCGGGCGATCATCATGAAGACGCCCTGCATGTCCTCGGGCAGCCATGAGGCGCGGAGCGAGACATCGTGCCATGCCTCGTCGGCGGCCGGATTGGCGCCGAGCCCGGCCCGGGCGCGCGTCAGCATGCGGCGGAAGTCGGCAAGATCAGGCACATCGGAGCCGAGTCCCTCGATGCGGCAGCGGACCACGAACTCCTGAAACAGCACGCCGATGGCACGAAATCCGGCGTCGGGCTCGGCCAGAATGGCGCGCAGAACACGGTCGACGCGCTCACGCCGCTCCGCCAGTTCCTCGGCGCCGAGTGACCGCTCGACCGCCGCGGGAGCTTCGAGGCCCGCGGATTTCGCCGCCATGAGCTGGTCGAGAAGGTCCGGCGACGGCCGGCGCTGCGGCCTGACAGTTTCGGGCGGCGGCGCGGCCAGGATGATGGCGCGTGCGTCTTCGAGGGTCGCTTCCGGCAGCGGCATCAACCGCGGGGTCGCATTGCGCGGCTTGGTGTCCGTTGGTCCGATGCGCAGTCCGAGGGGACGGCGGGAGAGCGCCGGGCCCAGCGCCATAAATTGTCCGCGCTCCAGGTCGCGGAAGGCGTCGGCCTGTCGTCGCTCCATGCCCAAAAGGTCCGCGGCGCGTGCCATGTCGATATCGAGGAATGTGCGGCCCATCAGAAAATTGGACGCCTCGGCCGCGACGTTCTTGGCGAGTTTTGCCAGCCGCTGGGTTGCGACGATTCCCGCAAGGCCGCGTTTGCGGCCACGGCACATCAGGTTGGTCATCGCGCCAAGCGACAGTTTTCGCGCCTCGTCCGACACCTCGCCGGCGACCGCCGGCGCGAACAGCTGCGCCTCGTCGACCACCACCAGCATCGGGTACCAATGGTCGCGCGCAATGTCGAAAAGCCCGCTGAGAAAGGCGGCGGCGCGCCGCATCTGGTTCTCGGCGTCGAGCCCCTCGAGATTGAGCACCGTGGAGACGCGATGGATGCGCGCGCGTTCGCCCGCGACCTGAAGACCGCGCTCGGTATGGTCCGCGGCATCAATCACGAGGTGGCCAAAACGCTCGGCCAGCGTCACAAAGTCGCCTTCTGGATCGATGATGGCCTGCTGCACCCACGGCGCGCTCTGTTCCAAGAGCCGGCGCAGCAGATGGGATTTGCCGGATCCCGAATTGCCCTGCACCAGAAGGCGGGTTGCAAGCAGTTCTTCGAGATCCAAAGTCGCAGGACTGCCCGCCGTCGTGTGTCCCATCTCGATCGCAACGGTCATGTCTCGACTCAAACGCTCCCCGCGAGGCAGCGGCTTAGCAATCCGATCCCGGCGCGTCGAGCGGCGCGGCCTCTTGCAGACCTGTGGATGTTGTGGTTGATCGCGGTCGGGGCGCGGGGGACGCGCGACCTTGAAGGCTGGCACTAACACCCATGACAGCCGATCTGTGGGCTCTGGCCGCGGCCATGCTGCTGGCGGTCGTTCAGCTGACCCTCTCCAGTGTGCTGACACTTCGTCAGCTCGGCGGCGACTGGGTTTTGAGTCCTCGTGACGAGCCGCGCGAGGTTAAAGGCCTCAGCGGACGCTTCGTCCGCGCGCACCGTAATCTGCTCGAGATCTTTCCACAGTTTTTGGCTGCACTGTTTCTGGTGCATGCCGCGGGTCGCGCGGGATCGCTGTCGGCGATCGGGGCCTGGGTGTTCGTGATCGGTCGCGTGCTCTATGTTCCTGCCTATGCCTTCGCGCCTGCCGGTGTGCGGCCGATCTGCTGGACCATCGCACAGGCCGGGATTTTCTTGATCGTGGCCGACCTGTTCGTTTGAAAGGCCAGATCAGCGTGGGCCACGCCGTTCATTTCTGACCGCCGCCTTTGCTGCCGCCGACGACGAGACCCGCGGCCTTCTCGATCGGCTTGATCGCGGCGGTGAAATCGCTTTCCGCGCCCTCGTCGCGGATGACGGTCTCCCAGAGCCGGCCGACCGCCTCGGCGACCTCCATGCTGAGCCCGAGCGATTTCATCTCGTCCAGGCACAGCCGCACGTCCTTCACCATCAGGGCGGTGGCAAAGCCGAAATCGAAGCTGCGCGGCAAGACCGAGCGCGGAAACTTGTCGCGGCTCGCAGTGTTCATCCCGGAGCCGGCGTTGATCACGTCGATCATGCCCGCGGGATCGAGCCCGGCTTTGACGCCCATGACGACCGCCTCGGAGGTTGCGACCATCGCGGTCGCCGACAGAAAATTGTTGGCGAGCTTCATGGTCTGCGCCGCGCCCGGTTTTTCGGCGATGAAGAACAATTTTCCGAGCACGGCAAGCGCCGGCTTGACCGTCTCATAGTCCGCCTGCGGACCCGACACCATCACCGCGAGCGTGCCTTTTTCGGCGCCGGCCACGCCGCCGGAGACCGGGCTGTCGAGCTGCACGATGTTGCGCTCTCCAAGCGCATCGTGGATGCGCACCGCCATCTGCGAGCCCACGGTGGAAAGATCGACGAAACGCTTGACGCGTTTGCCTTCGATCACGCCGTCGGCGCCGGTTGCGACCTCGAGCGACGCCTGCAGCGACGGCAAGCTCGCCATCACGGTCTCGACGCGGTCGGCGACGTCTTTCGGTGATGACGCGGCGGTGGCGCCAAGCGCCACCAGCCGCTGGATCGCTTCATTGCTGGTATCGAACACGATGAGCCGGTGCTGCGCCTCGATCAGGCGGCGGGCCATGTGAAAACCCATTCGGCCTAGGCCGATGAATCCGATGTCCATGGCGGCCGCCCTCAAGCCTTGTCGAGCTCGGCGAACAGTTCGCGCGCAATCCGGAAGCTGTCGACCGCCGCCGGCATGCCGGCATAGATCGCGACCTGCATCAGGATCTCGCGGATCTCCTCGCGCGTCACGCCGTTGGTCAGCGCGCCCTTCAGATGCGCGCGCAGCTCATGCGGCCGGTTCAGGATCGAGATCATCGCGATGTTGAGCATGCTGCGGGTCTTGCGCGGCAGTTCCTCGCGGCCCCACACGGCGCCCCAGCAATACTCGTTCAGCATCTCCTGGAACGGCCGGTTGAAGTCGTCGACGTTCTTCAGCGCGTTCGTGACATAGGCCTCGCCAAGCACGGCTTTGCGGATTTCAAGGCCCTTGTCGTGCATTTTCTGGTCCATCGGGGTCTCCTCGGGGTGTTTTTGGTCGCGACCACGCAAAGTTACGGGGTTGATGCGCGCCAGTCACTCCTTCGTGTTATGCGCCCCAAACGGGCGGGACTACGTACAGGAACGGGTGCCTCAGTGCCGCCGTTGTGTTAGGTTGATTTGCCGGGCCTCTGGAGAGTTATTGAACGGCATGACACCTGATCCGTCGGCGCCTGCACAGCAGAGCGATTCCGTTGCGCGATTGAAGCTGACGCAGGCCCTGAAACGGGCAAAACTGGCGATTGCGTGGGAACGTGTCTGGCCGCCTCTGGCGCGGCTGCTCACGCTCGTCGGGCTGTTTCTTGCGGTGTCATGGGCCGGGTTCTGGCTGGCATTGCCATTCGCCGCCCGGGCCGCTGGTGTCATTCTGTTCGCGGCCGCCGCCGTCGCCACGCTCGTTCCGCTCGCCCGGTTTCGCTGGCCGGGCCGCGATCAGGCGCTCAGCCGGCTCGATCGCGGCTCCGGCATCCGCCATCGTCCCGCCACCACGCTGACCGATACGCTGCAGAGCCAGGATCCGGTGTCGCAGGCGCTGTGGCAGGCGCAGCGCGAACGCACGCTCGCCTCGATCAAGAAGATTCGCGCCGGACTGCCCTCGCCGCGGCTCGTGCTCCACGACCCCTGGGCGCTCCGCGCGCTGGTCGCCGTGCTGATGGTCGCGGCCTATGTCGCGGCGGGCGATGAGCGCGCGGCGCGCGTGGCGTCCGCCGTCGATTGGAACGGCGTGTTCGCGCCGGCGAGTTTTCGGGTCGATGCCTGGGTGACGCCGCCGCTCTACACCGGAAAACCTCCGATCATCCTGTCGGCCGCTGGCAAGGAGGCGGCGCTGCCGGCGAGCGGGCCGCTTGCGGTGCCGGTCGGAAGCACGCTGATCGTGCGCTCCAGCGGCGGCACGCTCGACGTCATCACCGGCGGCGGAGTGACCGAGGCCGCCCCGACCGGAGAGGCTCCGAAGGGCACCGACGAAAAGCATTTTGCGATTGCCGGCGACGGCACCGTGCATGTGCGCGCGCCCTCCGGCCAGCCGCAATGGAAATTCACCGCGACACCTGATCGTCCGCCGACGATCTCGCTCGCCAAGGATCCCGAGCGGCAGGCGCGCGGCTCGCTGCAGATGTCCTACAAGATCGAGGACGATTACGGCGTCACCGAAGCCCATGCTCAGTTCGCAGCACGTCCCGCTGAAGGTACGGAAGCCGCTCCTGCGCCGCGTCCGCTCTACACGGCCCCGCAGTTCCCGCTGGTGCTGCCGAACGCCCGCACCCGCAACGGCGTCGGTCAGACCGTGAAGGACCTCAGCGAAGATCCCTATGCCGGCGCCGATGTCACGCTGACGCTGACGGCCAAGGATGAGGCCGGCAACGAGGGCAAGAGCGAGCCCTTCAACATGCGCCTGCCGGAGCGGCTGTTCACCAAGCCCTTGGCGCGCGCCTTGATCGAGCAGCGCCGCATCCTCGCGCTCGACGCCAACAAGAACTCCGAGGTCTTTACCGCGCTGGAAGCTCTGGCGATTGCACCGGAGCTGTTCATGCCGGAGACGGGCCAATATCTCGGCCTCTACAGCGTCACGCATCAGCTCGAGG
>NZ_JAFATE010000654.1 GCF_019244115.1 Bradyrhizobium sp. | reverse complement strand
GCGTTCGACCGGGGCAACATCACGCTTGAAAAATCCCATAACCCACATCCCTTCGCAAATCGCGTTTGGTCCGCCGAATCAGAGGCAGATAGAATGCCCGAAATCTAGCCCGCGACTTGGATCAGATTGGGGCTTTTGCAACGCTCTGTGTGCTTGCGCAGGGGCTTTGACATTGGCACCCCGCATCTACCCAGCCCCCATCCCTGATTCGGCACGGCAAGAACCGCGACCCGGACCACCCGGCTTCGGATTCGACCTGTCGATAGTTGATGAGGACAAGGATCAGCATTTCCGCGGCGCGATCTCGCCCGGGCTTTGCGAAAACTCCGTCCCTCCGAAACCAAGAGGGCGCAGGGAATGCCGGGTGAAGGCCTCACCCATGGCCCCCGTGCAGTGAAAAAGCACGGGGAAGGAACCACAGGTGCAGCCAAATCATCCGGCATTCCCTGCGCGATGGCTTTACGGCTTATACGTACTCCCCCCGGGGACCGGGCTTTTTTGCCCCCGTCGTTCGCGGCGTTCGTCACGCCAGCGAACTTGGCCTCAGCGTCGGGAGGCCAGGACCATACGATTTCGCCGTCCGCATCAGCGCCGTTCGTCCGCACTAGACATCGTGCGCGTCGCCATCGCGGCCATCGCATCCCGCCTCACGTTTCGTGACGATAGCGCATACGCCCCTCATGGCCGAGGCGGGACGGGTTGACCATACTCCTGATTCTACATTCCGATAAACAGAAATATTTTTGCCGCGGAAGCTTGACAAGATTCGTCCGACGCTGCCCGACGGGCAAATCGGTTGCGAGAAACGGCCCTTTCCGATCTGCTCGATGACTTAGGTAGCACTCTTCGCGAAGCTGCCGGCTGATCCGACCCGCCTTTGTCATGCTGCGTACCCGTCCGGTGAAGGCCACGGACTTGATTGTTGACAACGTGGCGGGCGGTTCCCCAGCGTGACTTACGCGGCTGCCCTGTGTTGGCGATGCTGCTACCGTTCCCGACAGTCTTTCTTCAGTGTCGTCGTGGCTCATCGAGCGAGCCTCGGAAACATTCCACGCCACGCGAGGCGTACCGGCCGGCAATGGCGGAGCAAGCTGGCAGAATCGCGAGGCTCGCGAAAAAGTGGGGTGTCAAAGGAGGCGATCTGAGGGCCCTCCGAGCCCTCGGACGCGTTTGCCAGTCAGAATGTCCAAGGGACCGGGCGCGCTTCAATGTCCGGCTCTTCTTGGCAGTGGCGAAAAGGGAACAGGTCGCTGAAAGCTGGCCTCGACGGCCGTGCGCTGGGCGAAGCCGACGGTCGCGGGCCCTCCCGCGTTCTGGTTCCCCACAGGAGGATAGCAAGATAACCGAACGAATTTCGTTGGAGGGGAAGGTCGCGGTTGTGACTGGGGCAGGCCGCGGGCTGGGGCGGGCGTACGTCGAACTTCTCGCCGAGCGAGGCGCCCGGGTCGTGGTGAACGACCTGGGGACCAACGTATCGGGGTTCGGCAAGGACTCCGGGATAGCGGAAGAGGTCGCCGATCTCATCCGGTCACGCGGAGGCGAAGCAACCGCGAATGACAGTGATGTTTCCACCCCTCAAGGCGGCCGTGACTTGATCGGGAGGACCATCAAACATTTCGGGAGAATCGATCTTCTCGTGAACAACGCTGGCATCTGCGGAAGCAAGCCATTCAAGGACGCCACCCTTGATGATTTTGATCACTATTGGCGCGTGCACCTCGGTGGGCCCGTCAACACTGTGAAGGCTGCCTGGCCGCACATGGTCGCACAGCGGCATGGCAAGATCATCCTCACGACGTCAGTCGTCGGCCTGTTCGGCATGCGTGGCCAAGCCACCTATGCGGCGGCCAAGAGCGCAGTGGTCGGATTGATGCGCATTCTTGCGATTGAAGGTGCAGAGCACGGCATTCTCGTGAACACCATTTCGCCAAACGGGTACACGAGGATGCACCCAGCGGCGGTTGCGGATCCCGCCTGGCTGAAACAGAGCGAAGCCACCATGCCGGTTGAGGCTGTTGCGCCAGCGATCGTCTGGCTGGCAAGCGACGGTTGTTTGGAGACGAACCGCATCTACAACGTGGAAGCCGGAGCAATCCAACGTATCGCTATCGTCATGGGACCCGGCTTCTACGATCCATATCTGACACCCGAGAGCATCGCCGAGAACTACGCAAAGGTCGAATCGATCGAGGGCTTCTCTGAGCCGGGTCCGTTCGAGCCGGGGTAATGGCGGTCGGTGATCGTTCGTAACCCCGAGCACTTGGATCGTATAAGAGAGAAATTGAACACTTTGGATCCCGCCGAAGTTCTAGAACACATTCGCGATGACTATCCGAATATCCGAGGCGTAAGCGATCCACTGACTTTCGACGAGTACAAAGAAACTTTCCTCAAGAAACCTGTTGAAGTACCAGCTGTCCGCGTCCTACCTGAGCTGGTTCGGAGCAAGCGCGTAGTTGGCGCTTTAGCATCTTTAGGTGGCAGACCGTAACGCTTCGGACAGCCAAGTACCCGTTACTGACCTCCGACCGTCCCGTAATCACGTCCAACGGTCTCATCCAACAAGATGCACATATCGTTCTGCCGATCTCCCTCGCCGTTTGTTTGTTGCGACGAAGTCCGAGGAGACCTTCGAGTTCTTCAAGTCTATGTCTCCGAACGAGCTAGCCGCGGCCGTAAACAACCAAGTCGTCCAGCAGGCATACAAATTCGTCTTTGGTACGGATGATAATCAGCTTCGATTGTTGCTAAGCGCCTCGGTAAGCACATTTGGTCTAGCCCGCTCGGCTAACCGCTACATCGGCAACGTGCCGCCGATGCCGGGCGTGTTTCCCGATTATCCCGCTCCCGTGATCGGCAACTCCGCCACGGGTACTGTCGGCGCTCGTATTGATTTGGCGCTTCTCCCCCGCGTCAATCTGCTCATCGCCATGTGAGCCGCTTCACACATCCTAGCAGAAAGCGGGGTATCCTGTTTGCGCTCTGGAATGGAAACGGAGGGGCGTTCAGCGGAAAAATTGTGACGTTTGCTTAGCTGCGGCGACCTCTCGCTCTGCTCGGGGGCGGCGGCCCAATGCAAATGCACCCAGAGGAGGACAGCCATGAAGACTATGCTTGCTATGTTAATTGCACTGATTGGTTTGGTGTCTCCCGCGATTGCCGACGAAGCGCAAATCGAGCGAGGAAAATACCTGGTCAATCTTGGCGGGTGTCATGATTGCCACACTCCGGGATATTTTCTTGGAAAACCAGATATGGCGCAATACCTCGGCGGGTCCGATGTCGGCCTGTCTCTTCCTACTGGCGTCTTCGTTGGTCGAAATCTCACCCCTGACAAGGAAACAGGTCTAGGCAGTTGGACTAAAGAGCAAATCATTACGGCCTTCGCCGCCGGGAAGCGTCCAGATGGCCGAGAGCTGGCGCCAATCATGCCCTGGGAGGCTTTCGCGCACCTGACAGATGCAGACAAGGACGCCATTGCCTCCTATCTCCAGAGCATTCCAGCCGTCAAACACGAGGTGCCGGGTCCGTTTACTCCAAATGAAAAACCGACCGTGATGACGTTCATCCTTGTCCCTGGGGATGTCTATGCCTCCATGCCGAAGCCGCCAGCGGTTAAATAGACCAGCGCAGGCGAGTACGCCGGGCCGCCCGGTAGGCCAGCCTGATCAAGTCCCCTTGGCCGGGAATAGCGGTACAACGGCAGCCAGGCCGATGGGTCACAGCCGGCGCGCGTGGAGTCCGCCCTGTCGCATTTCGCACACCGGGCGATCCTGACTCGCCGATATTTGGTCGACATCCCATCGGCTGCTATGCTGCTTCGTGCTGCCGGCGCGACCTACGAGGCCCCACCCCATGCAACGTGTGACCATCACGCTCGACGACGACCTCATGGTCGACCTCGACCGGATCATCGAAAAACGCGGCTACCAGAACCGCTCCGAGGCGATCAGAGACCTGGCGCGCGCAGGTATCCAACAGGCCGCGCTCGATGTGGGAGAAAGCCCAAAACATTGTGTGGGCGCCCTGGTCTATATCTACGATCACTCGGTGCGCGAGCTCGCCAAGCGCCTCGTCCAAGCCTCGCACGCTCACCATGAACTATCGCATGCGACCCTGCATGTGCATTTGGATCATGACAGTTGCATGGAGGTCACGGTTCTCAAAGGGGATACCGAGGAGGTCCAGCGCTTCTCCGACCAGGTTATCGCGCAACGGGGGGTGCAGCATGGCCGCCTCGTCCTGATGCCGGTCGAGATCAAGTCCGAGGTCCACGCTCACGGGGAGAAGAAGGCGCACCGGCACGCCCATGTGCATGCGCGGAGGAGCGGCTGACGTTCGCGTGGTAAGCGAGCTGAACGCGCGTCAGGAAGAATACGGGCGCCGGGGCGGACATATGCAACGACGACAGTATGAGCTTTTGGGGTCATCGTCACACCGCGCACGGCGATTTTCACATGCGACAATGAGTATGATGTTTTCTGATTGACATCATACTCCCTGGGATTTCTATTTTATAAAAATCTCGCAGGAGGACGGCACCATTCCTGAACCGCGATCATGGATGGCGGACGTGGGCGGCGTTGTTTGTCTTCCGATACTCCGGGGGCGGCGTGTCGAAAATCGTGTTTCGGTCGGTATTGGCCGTGGTCTTCATTTGGTCCATTCAAGAGCCGGTCGTGGCACAGGAGCAACCGCCGTCAAATCCGTCCGAGGCCGCACCCGCGGACGCGTCAACGGCTACTCGAACTGTGTTGCCGACCGTGACGGCCCATGAGGCGGCTCCGGCGCGCCGCCGGCCGAGTGCGCGCGCCGGACAGAAACGCGCAACAGAGGCAAACCGATCGGTGCAACCAACGGCGTCTGTGGCTGGGCCGCCGGCTCCGCCTTCCGGCGCGCCGAACATCGCAGGCGGTCCCGCCGCCGCGCCGACTCTGGCCAGCCAGACGACGGTCACCGGCACCGAACTCAACGCGCGTCCCGTGACGCGGCCGGGCGAGCTTCTCGAAGCCACCCCAGGCTTGATCGTCACGCAGCACAGTGGCGAGGGCAAAGCCAACCAGTATTTTCTGCGCGGTTACAATCTCGACCACGGCACCGACATGGCGATCTCGGTCGACGACGTACCGATCAACATGCGCACCCACGCGCATGGTCAGGGCTATTCCGACCTGAACTGGCTGATGCCCGAGACGGTCAATCGGGTCGACGTGCGCAAGGGACCGTATTTCGCCGACGAAGGGGATTTCGGCTCGGCCGGAAATCTGCACATCGGCTTGGTCGACAGCGTCCCCAAGGCGATGGCCGAGCTCACGGCCGGCAGCTTCGGGTATCGCCGCATCTTTGGGATGGATTCCGCAAAGGTTGGCGATGGACATCTGCTCGTTGCCGGCGAGGCCGGTACCTATGGCGGCCCATGGGTCAGCCCCGACGACGTGCGCAAGGTGAACGGTTTGGTGCGCTATAGCCAGGGCACGGCGTTCGACGGTTTTACGATCACCGGCATGGCCTATTCGAACAGCTGGAATTCGACCGACCAGGTCCCGCAGCGCGCCATCACCTCGGGCCAGATCGGCCTCTATGGCTCGGAGGACCCGACGGACGGCGGCAACACCAGTCGGTTCGCGATGTCGGCGCGATGGGCTGCCAGCGACGACGCCGGCTCGTGGAAGGCCAATGTTTACGTCGTGAAGAGCGAATTGGATCTCTTCAACAACTT
>NZ_JAFATE010000599.1 GCF_019244115.1 Bradyrhizobium sp. | reverse complement strand
ATGCGCCACACCGAAAGATCGATGTTTTCCGCGTCCAGCGCCGTCTTCCAGGCCAGCACGTGCTGATAGACGCTGTCGACCAGCGTGCCGTCGAGATCGAAGAGAAACACCGGTTCGATGCGCATGGGAAACTCCTGTGGTCGCGATCCTGCCGCGGCGCCAGTCTAACCTCGCCGCGCGACGTTTTGTTCATCGACTCAATTCGGGGGCGCACCAGACCCTCGTTTGATCGCCACCATCGAAACGTGATTTGCGCAGGCTGGCCGCGATCCCTGAGATGCCCTAGAAGCGCACATCATGGGACGTTTTGCCAGCACCGTCGGCCTCTATGAAGAGTTGCGGCCGCCCTATCCGCCCGCGTTCTTCGCAACGGTCGCACAAAACCTCAACCTTTCGAAACAGCATGCGCTGATCGATCTGGGAACCGGGCCCGGGCTGCTCGCGCTCGGCTTTGGCGCTTACGTCGGCCGCATCACCGGCGTCGATCCGGAGCCGGAAATGCTCGCAGCCGCGCGCGCGGCGGCGGCGCGTCAGGGGCAAGCACTGACGCTGATCGAGGGCCGGGCCGAGGATCTCGGTGCCGAGATCGGACGCTTCGATCTCGTCACCATCGGCCGCGCCCTGCACTGGATGGACGAGGCCGCGCTTGGCCCGCTGTTCCGGCGCCTGGCGGCGGCCGACGGTGTGATAGCCGTCTGCGCATCCTTCCCGGCACAGGACGGGCGCAACGCGTGGCTCGATGCCTACAGCACGGCGCGCCGGGCCTGGTCGGATCCAAAGCTGTGGACGGAATCGCGCCGCGGCGAGCGCGCCCATCGCGAGCTTGCGAGCGTGCTGACGGGCAGCGGATTTCACGCGGCGGAAACCATCGCCGTCGAAACCGCGCATGAGGTCGGCGTGGCGCGGCTTGCGCGCCGCTTGCTCACCTTTTCATCCTCCTCGCCGGCCGCGCTCGGCGACAGGATGGATGCGATGCTCGCCGATGTCGAACAAAGGCTCTCGCGATTCGCACGCGAGGGCACTCTCACCGAGGTCGTGGTGTCGACCGCGCAAATCGCGCGGCGGGATTGAGCGGCCTTTCACATCAACGAGCGCAGGATCTGCGCGGCCTGCCAGCGCAGCCTGGCCTCGTCAACATTGAATGCCGAGGAACATTCCTCCTCGCGCTCGCCCTCCATCAGGGCGGCTCCGCAATGACGGCAGAACCGTCCCGACAAGGCGAGCGCCTCGCATGTCCGCCCGGTGCGATAACGCGTGAAGTCCACGACGTTCCGGGCTGTTAGGCGTTTCTCAACCATTGCTTTCCTCGACTCTTGTCATGGCGTTATCGCAGACAAAGCCTGGCGCAATAGTTTTGGACACATTTCAAATTTTACCTGAGAACCGCGGCCTGCAGACTTGGTGAACGGCGCTTCGACAGGCATGGTTTACGGTCATTGATCGCGCTTGCGGCCGGTAGCGCGATGGGGGAAGCAGGCCCCTGCGCTTCAGGTCTCGATATACTCGGCGATGCTGGTGGGCTCCGGAACAGCAATCCCGTCAGCCGCGAGACCCTCGATGTGAAAGCGGATCGCCGCGCGAATTTCTTCCTCGACCTCCGCGATAGTATCGCCGGTCGCAACGCAACCCGGGAGGTCGGGCACATAGGCCGAATAGTTTCCGTCAGCCTTCTCGATCACGACTGCGTAGCGCATCAGCGCCGCTCCTTCAGACCAGACTGCTTCAGGATACTGTTCAACGTTCCCGGCGCAACGTCGTCAGATGGCTTGCCCGCCACGGTAACCCGTCCCGGGTGTTCCGGATGTTTGAACTGCCTATGGCTTCCACGTGTCTCTACCAAGAACCATCCCTCATCCTCAAGCAACCGGATGACCTCCTTGACCTTCATCGCGTTCGCCTGCCCCCACAATAAACCGCCCTTCTCCCGTGTTCACAGCCACTTCTTGAGCTTGAAGATGTAGTACGGCACCACGGCGGCTGCGATCATCGCGACCACCGCCACCGGATAGCCGTAGGTCCATCCGAGCTCCGGCATGTCCTTGAAGTTCATGCCGTAGATCGAGGCGATCAGGGTCGGTGGCATCAACACCACCGCCATCACCGAGAACAGTTTTATGATGTTGTTCTGCTCGAGATTGACGACGCCGAGCATCGCGTCGAGCACGAAGGTAATCTTGTTGGAAAGATAGGAGGCGTGGTCGGTCAGCGAGGCGACGTCGCGCTGCTGGGTCTTGAGCTGCTCGCGCATGTCCTTGGTCCACTTCACCCCCTCGATGACGGCGGACAGGAAGGCGACGAGGCGGCCGATCGAAACCAGGCTCTCGCGCACTTTCGAGGTCAGATCGCCCTTGCGGCCGATTGCGATCAGGATCTGCGAATAGCGCTTGGCATGGCCATGGCGCTCGCTCTCCGGCTCAAAGATCTCATGGCTGACCTGGTCGACGTCGGCACCGATCCGCTCCAGAATGTCGGCGCAGCGGTCGATCACGGCGTCGAGCAGCTCCATCAGCACCATCTCGCCGGTGATGCCGGCCGAACAGGCGCGCCCGAGCTTGGTCTCCACCAGGGCGAACGGCTTTGGCAGGTCGTAGCGCACCGTGACCAGGCGGTGCCCGACAAGGATGAAGGTCACCGCCGTGGTCCGCGGCATGTCGGTGTCGGAATGGCACATCAATGTCGCGGTCATGTAGCGGGCGCCGTTCTCGATATAGAGGCGGCTCGAAATCTCGATCTCCTGCATGTCCTCCCGGGTCGGGACCGCAATGCCGGCGAGCCGCTCGACGGCCTTGTCCTCGGCCTGGGTCGGATTGACGAGGTCGACCCAGACCGCGTTCTCGGGCAGCGCGGAAACATCCTCGATCGCCAGCTTTTTCAGGGAACTCTCGGAGGGCAGGAACACCGAAATCATAAGCAAGGAACTCCGAAGCTTGGCCCTCGTTCGGCCGGCGCCCACAAAGGTGAGTTATTCTGACATAGAGCCGATGACGATCACATTAACCGGTCATTTGGTGTTTACGGCGCACGGGTGGCTGGCACGTGTCGGCGTTTTGCTAACCTGTGGCGGTTTTGCCGCAGAATCCGGCCTTCCCTGAGGCCCTGAGGCAAAAATGATACAGTCGGCGTCTTGCAGTGCAGGAGACGGCTTTAAACGCTGGAAGATCGGGCGCTTTCAACGATAATAGCTTTAACGGAATCGTGGCGGGTACGGCCTTATGATCAGGGGGCTGTTACCTGAGGTTTTCGATTGGAATTCTGTCGATTGGAATAGAACCTATGGCGTCGCTCAAGGTGAAATTGTCGATCCTGGCCGCCGGCCTGATGTTGTCGGGCTGCATGCAGGCCACGACCTATGAGGCGACGAACACCGCCAATTTCAAACCGCGGGACAAGGAGTTTTTGGCCAAGGTGTCTTATGTGAAGACGCCGGTTCCGGAACCGTTCCGGCGCGCCATCGTGGAATACCATCGGAAAGAGGCGCCCGGGTCCATCGTCGTCGATTCTGACAATCATTACCTCTACTACGTGATGGATGGCGGCAAGGCGATCCGCTACGGCATCACGGTCGGCGAAGAGGCAATGGCGTGGTCCGGCATCGCCAAAATCGGCGCCATGACCGAATGGCCGGCCTGGCACCCAACCAAGGGCGAGATCGAGCGGCTGGGCGTGCCGACCTTCGTGCCGCCGGGTCCGGACAATCCGATGGGTTCGCGCGCGATGTACCTCTATGCCAACGGCAAGGACACGCTGTTCCGCATCCACGGCACCAATCAGCCGGAATATATTGGTGCTTCGATCTCCTCGGGCTGCATCCGCATGACCAACGAGGACGTGATCGATCTCTACAGCCGGGCCAAGATGGGCACGATTGTCGTGGTACTGGAACCGCACCATGGCGACTCGCCTTACAATTCGCAGATGGCGCTGCAGGGCGGCGTCGCGTTGATGCAGTAAAGACGGAGGGGGTTGGTCAGGCTCGGGGGAGCGCGGCCGAACCAAAGATGGAATGGGTGACTTGGGGAAAAAACGCCGGCGGGAGCCGGCGTTTTTTGTTGCGGTATTTGCACGGTTGCCCGCCTTTGGACCGAGTGAGCGCCTGCAACGCGGCGATAGCGCGGGACTCACCTCCCCCTGCGTGAGTTATTGGCCTTGTGCCGCGATTGTTTCGTGCTCTTGTTCGCAGTCGACGCGGCAGGCTTGGCTGGCGGCGCAGGCTTGGTCTCGTCGTCGCGCTTCGTGTCGGCATCCTGAGACGCCGTTCCGGTCGGCTCAGACGGCGCATCGGCCTTGTCGGCCGGCGCCTCCTTCGCGCGCGCGCCGTCCCCGTCCGCCTTGCCCTTCCCGTCCTTCTCCTCCCGCTTCGCGACCTCGCGCGGCGGCGCCTCCTCGGGGCGGACGGCCGGCATGAGAGGCGCGACCTTCGGCAGGGGATCGAGCACGTCCCACTGGCAAATGCGGTAGTTATTTTTCCGCTCGGACAGGTCGAGATGGATGTGCTCCTCGTGATACCAGTCGGAGTCCGGACCGAGCACGGTCATGAAACGCGCGCATACCGAATGCAGCACCTCTTCGCGCAGCTCGCGCGGCACGTCACGGTCGGTCAGCGTGATCGCGCGGCCATCGGCGAGCTTGATCGCACGCACGTCGAGCGCGTTGGCGCGGCCGTGCTCGGACAGGTGCGCCCCGGGGATGCGGTTGAAGCCGCGGCATTCGTAGGAATCATAATTGTCGAGTCCTGCGGGCTCGCTGCCGAGCTTGTCCGCGATCACAACCAGGTCGGTGCGCACCCAGTCGGCGATCGCCGTGGCCATCGTGCAGCGCAGGGTCGCCGGCGGTGTCACCGCGACCTTGTGCTTGTCGGGCAGCACGATCGCCTCCAGCCGAACAAGGTCTTCGCCGCCGCAGGCGCCCGGACCATGGATCGGAGGAATGCTCGGCGCGATCGCGATCTCCTCGGTCAGTGCGGCCCGGCAAGCCGATTGCGGCGGCGCGCTCGGCTTGTCTGGCTGCGCCGGCTTGTCTGGCTGCGCCGGCCTGCCCGCCTCCTCCCGGGTCGGCTTGTCAGGAGCAGCAGGCGCCGCCTCGTCGGTCGTGGCGGCCTTATCCGCATCCTTGTCTTTCTTGGGCGCCTCGGCGGGCCGCGGCTGTGGCAGCGGTATTTTTGCCGGCAGCAGGGGCCCGATATCGGCATGAGTGGCCCTTCGTGCCGCAGCCGGCGCGCCCGCTGCTGCAAGCGCGAGCAGCACGACAGCAGGCGCTGCCGACTGCCTAAGAAAGAAGCGGCAATAAGGCCATTTGCGGCCTCGGCGCGCCGCGCTAACATTCATGCCAAATCCCTCTGATACCCGAAGCAACAACACCTTGGAGGAACGTCCGTATGCTTGGTTTGATGCAAGACTGGCCCTTGCTGTGTCATCGGATTATCGAGCACGCGGCGCGAATTCACGGTACCCAGGAAATCGTGACGCGGTCGGTCGAAGGCCCCATTCATCGCACCAACTACCGGCAAATCCATGATCGCGCGCTGAAAGTCTCGCAGCGGCTCGACCGTGACGGCATCCGGCCCGGCGACCGCGTCGCCACCATCGCCTGGAATACCTGGCGCCACCTGGAGGCCTGGTACGGCATCATGGGCATCGGCGCGATCTGCCACACCGTCAATCCACGGCTGTTTCCGGACCAGATCGCCTGGATCATCAATCATGCGCAAGATCGCATCGTGATGACCGATATCACGTTTGTGCCAATCCTGGAGAAGATCGCCGACAAGCTCCCCAGCGTCGAGCGCTATGTCGTGCTCACCGAGCGCGCGCATATGCCGGAGACCCACCTGAAGAACGCAGTCGCCTATGAGGACTGGGTCGCTGAAGCCGATGGCGATTTCAGGTGGAAGACTTTTGACGAGAACACTGCGGCCGCGATGTGCTACACCTCCGGCACCACAGGCGACCCCAAGGGCGTGCTGTACTCGCACCGCTCCAACGTGCTGCACGCGCTGATGGCCAACACCGGCGATTCGCTCGGCGCCAACGCCGCCGACACCATGCTGCCGGTGGTGCCGCTGTTTCACGCCAACAGCTGGGGCATCGCGTTTTCCGCGCCGTCGATGGGCACCAAACTGGTGTTCCCCGGTGCCAAGCTCGACGGCGCGTCGGTCTATGAACTGCTGTCGACCGAGAAGGTCACCCATACCGCTGGCGTGCCCACGGTGTGGCTGATGCTGCTGCAGCACATGACCGCCAACAATCTGAAACTGCCGCATTTGCGCACGGTGGTGTGCGGCGGCTCCGCAATGCCGCGCTCGATGATCAAGGCATTTTTGGACATGGGCGTGCGCCCGCGCCATGCCTGGGGCATGACCGAGATGAGCCCGATCGGCACGCTGGCGGCGCTGAAGCCGCCCTTCGCCGAGCTTGCCGGCGAGGCCGGGCTCGACATCCTGCAGACCCAAGGCTATCCGCCCTTCGGCGTCGAGATGAAGATCACCGACGATGCCGGAAAGGACTTGCCATGGGACGGCAAGACTTTTGGCCGCCTCAAGGTTGCGGGCCCGGCGGTGGCAAAAGCCTATTATCGCGTCGATGCCGACATTCTCGACGAGGACGGCTTCTTCGACACCGGCGATGTCGCGACCATCGATGCTCACGGCTACATGCGCATCACCGACCGCTCCAAGGACGTGATCAAGTCGGGCGGCGAGTGGATCTCCACGATCGACCTGGAGAATCTCGCGGTCGGCCATCCCGCGGTCGCCGAGGCCGCCGTGATCGGTGTCTATCATCCGAAATGGGACGAGCGCCCGCTCCTGATCGTGCAGCTCAAGCAGGGACAGAACGTCTCCCGCGAAGAGATCCTGAAATTCATGGACGGCAAGATCGCCAAATGGTGGATGCCCGATGATGTCGCCTTCGTCGACGGCATTCCGCACACGGCGACCGGAAAGATCCTGAAGACCGCGCTGCGCGAGCAGTTCAGGGAATATCGCTTCCCGAACGCGGCGGCGTGAGACTGAAAAGGCTGGCGACCGGTGATGGGCGCGTTTCTCTCGCGCGTCCAGACGCCCCCTTACCCGCCTAGCGCAGGCCCGCCAAAGTCCCTTGAATTTGATGCGCTGTCGTGGTCTCAACGGGCCCGCTAGCCCGCCGGCCGCGAAGTTCCGGCGCCTCATTTGGTTCCCAACCGATGGCCCGCAGGTTTTCCGCTTCCTATCTCGAGGAGCCCGTGTCCAGCCTGGCGACATGGGCCCGCAATCTCGCGGTGTTCTCGGTGGTGGCGGCTGTGGTCTCGATCATCATCGTCCGCTTCGGCTTTCTGGAGATGAAGCCGGCGATCACGACCTTCTTCGGCGCGCTGGCCTGCGCCGCCCTGTCCATCCTGATCGGGCTTGGCGCCTTCGTGGCGATCTGGCGCAACGGCACGCGCGGCATGAGCCGCATCCTGCTGGCGTTCCTGATCGACGCGGTCGTGCTCGCTTATCCGGCCTATCTCGCTTTGCAGTACCGCAAGCTGCCGGCAATTCACGACATCACCACCGATCCGATCGATCCGCCGCGCTTCGAGGCCCTGGCACGCCTGCGCAGCGGCGATGGCACCAACACCGCCGTCTACGCCGGCCTCTACTCCGCCGAGCAGCAGCGCGTCGCCTATCCGGACATCGAACCGGTCGAGCTGGAAATCCCCGCCGACCGCGCCTACCAGATCGTGCAACGGCTGGTGAACAAGCGTAAATGGCTCATCATCGACGAGCGGGCGCCGCAGCCGCGCCTGCCCGGCCGGATCGAGGCGGTGGCGCGCACCCCGATCATGGGTTTTCGCGAGGATGTCTCGATCCGCATCTCGGCCGATGGCGAGGATTCGCGCGTCGACATCCGCTCCTCCTCGCGCTATTTCGAGAGCGACCTCGGCAGCAATGCCGCGCGTGTCACGAAATTCATCGACGATCTCAACACCGCGGCCGACAACGAAGCCAACAAGCCGGTCCGCAAGCCTGCGCCGCCGCCGCCAAAACTGCCGGCCAAGACGGTGAAGAAATAGCGCCATGCGCGTGCTCCTGAGCGAGGGATCCGGATTGACCTCGCGCCAGGTTGCAACCCGGCTCGGCGCGCTCGGCCATCACGTCGAGATCCTGTCCTCGACACCGCTCTGCCTCACCCGTTTCACCCGCCATGTCCGCGCGCTCCACAAGGTGCCGCGTTTTGCCGACGATCCGCTCAAATGGTTCGACGCCGCAAATCGGATTGCGACGGCGCGCAGCATCGACGTGCTGCTGCCGACACAGGAGCAGGTCGCGGTGCTTTCAGCGCTGCGGGCAAAGCTTGCGGTTGCGACCGTGGTGCCGGATTTCACGGCGTTGCACCGCGTGCAGGACAAGATCGCCGCCTGGCGCACCCTGCAGGCGATCGGCCTCCCACAACCCGCTTCCGTCGTCGTGCAAAGCAAGAACGAGCTAGCCGACATCACCCAGTTTCCCGTATTCGTGAAGCGACCGATTGCGACGGCGAGTACCGGCGTACGCCGTGCCACCTCGCGAGATGAACTTGTCATCGCAGCCGCCGCGCTCGGCCTCGACAGCGAGCCGCTCCTGGTCCAGAGCCAAGCCACGGGCCCGCTGGCGATGGTGCAGGCGCTCGCCGACCGCGGCCGGCTCGTAGCGCATCACGCCAATCTGCGCATCGCCGAGGGGATCGGCGGCGGCGCCGCGGTCAAGGAGAGCATCGCGCTGCCGGCACTTGCAGGGCACATCGAGCGGCTGGTGCGCGCGCTCGATTGGCACGGGCCGATCTCTATGGACGTCATCGTCAGCGACGACGGACCATCGTTCATCGACATCAACCCGCGGCTCGTCGAGCCGATCAACGCGCAGCTCGCCGGCGTCGACCTCGTCGGCGCCATGCTGGAGCTTGCGAAAGACCGCCATCCGCCGATGCTGCCGGCGGGACGGGCCGGCGTGCGGTCGCGACAGCTCCTCCTGACTGTCCTGGGCGCCGCGCTGCACGGATCGCGCCGTGCCGTGCTGAGCGAGCTTATGGCCGCGCTGCGAGGGCGCGGCGCGTACAACAACGCGGTGGAGGAACTGACTCCGGTGGGTGGCGATCCGATTGCGGCTGTCCCGGTCGTTCTCGCAGTGCTTGCGACATTGATCAATCCATCACTTTGCCGCCGGTTTCATAAGGGCGGCACTGGCCCCTACGCACTGACACCGGACGCCTGGCGCAAGATCGTGGCAGCGAGCGGGCCATGAAATCAAAGCGATGGAATCACGTCAGGTGGCCGCCAGCCGATAGGTCCCGCCGATCACCGGATCGCCGTCGGTCGCGACGATGCCGCGCCCCACCAGGTCCTCCAGATGCGCCAGTACCGAGTAGCCGGCGGCGGTCATCAGGCGCGGATCGATGCCGATATAGATCGCGCGCACCAGGGTCGGGATGTCGGCCTCGCCTTTGCTCAGGCGGTGCAGGATGGAGGCTTCGCGCGCCTGGCGGTGCCTGATCAAAAATCGCACGTAGCGGGGCCCTTCCGGGATTTCCGGACCGTGACCCGAGAAGTACAGATCCTCTTCGCGGCCCGCGAGCCGCTCGAGCGAGGCCATGTAGTCGATCATCGATCCGTCCGGCGGCGCCACGATCGAGGTCGACCAGCCCATCACGTGATCGCCGACGAACGACAGCTTCCGCTCTGGCCAGGCAAAGGCGAGATGGTTGGCGGTATGGCCCGGCGTAGCCACGGCCTCCAGGTGGAAGCCATCGCCTTCGATCACGTCGCCATGGCCGAGTGTGACGTCCGGTCTGAAGTCGCGGTCGGCGCCGGACTCCGGATTGTGCTTCTCGCTTTCGAACCGCGGCCGTGAGGCCCGATGCGGCCCCTCCGCATAAACGGTCGCGCCGGTCGCCGCCTTGATGCGCGCGGTGTTCGGCGAGTGGTCGCGATGGGTGTGCGTCACCAGGATGTGGCTCACCCTCTCGCCGCGAACCGCATCGAGCAGCGCGGCGGCATGCGCCTCATTGTCAGGACCGGGATCGATGATCGCGACCTTGCCGCGGCCGACGATGTAGCTGACCGTGCCGGTGAACGTGAACGGGCTTGGATTGTCGCACAGGATGCGCCGCACGCCGGGCCGCACCTCCTCGACAACGCCGGGCAGAAGCGGAAAATTGCGGTTGAACGGGATGTCGTCGTCGGCCATGGGACCCCCCACACTCGATCGTCATGCCCCGCGCAGGCGGGGTATCCAGCAAGCACAGCCGTTCGAGATTGGACAGATAGGCCTCTGGAATACTGGATCGTCCGCTTTCGCGGACGATGACAATGGAGAATGATGCGATCGCGGTGTGTCCATCAAACGCTTACGAAAACGCCTGGATGCCGGTGATGGCACGGCCCAGGATCAATGCGTGGACGTCGTGGGTGCCTTCATAGGTGTTCACGGTTTCCAGATTCTGCGCATGGCGCATCACGTGGAACTCACTGGATATGCCGTTGCCGCCGTGCATGTCGCGCGCCATGCGTGCGATGTCGAGCGCCTTGCCGCAATTGTTGCGCTTGACGATGGAGATCATCTCGGGAGCCATCTTGCCCTCGTCCATCAGCCGGCCGACGCGCAGGCTCGCCTGCAAGCCGAGCGCGATCTCGGTCTGCATGTCCGCGAGTTTCTTCTGCACGAGCTGGGTGGCCGCCAGCGGGCGGCCAAACTGCTTGCGGTCGAGCGTGTACTGCCGGGCGCGGTGGTAGCAGTCTTCCGCGGCACCCATCGCGCCCCAGGAAATACCGTAACGCGCGCGGTTGAGGCAGCCGAACGGCCCCTTCAGGCCGGAGACATTGGGCAGCAGCGCGTCTTCGCCCACCACCACGCCGTCCATCACGACCTCTCCCGTGATCGATGCCCGCAGGCTGAGCTTGCCCGCGATCTTCGGCGCCGAGAGCCCCTTCATGCCCTTTTCGAGGATGAAGCCGCGGATCTGGTTGTTGTGCTCCGCCGATTTCGCCCAGATCACGAACACGTCGGCGATCGGCGCATTGGAGATCCACATCTTGCTGCCGCTGAGCCGGTAGCCATCCGAGACTTTCTCGGCGCGGGTCTTCATCCCCCCGGGATCGGAACCGGCATCCGGCTCGGTCAGGCCGAAGCAGCCGACCCATTCGCCGGTCGCCAGCTTCGGCAGATACTTTTTGCGCTGGTTCTCGTCGCCATAGGCGTAGATCGGGTGCATCACCAGCGACGACTGCACCGAGTTCATCGAGCGATAGCCGGAGTCCACCCGCTCGATCTCGCGCGCGACCAGTCCGTAGGCGACGTAGCTCGCATTGGCGCAGCCATAGTCTTCCGGCAAGGTGATACCGATCAGCCCGAGCTCGCCCATCTCATGGAAAATGTCGCGGTCGGTCTTCTCTTCGAGATAGGCCTTGGTGACGCGCGGCAACAGCTTGTCCTGCGCATAGGCACGTGCGGTGTCGCGCACCATCCGTTCGTCCTCGGTGAGCTGCTCGTCGAGCATGAACGGATCGTCCCATTGGAAGCTCGCCGTGGACGACGGCTTGTCCTTGGCCTGAGGGCGCGCGCTCATGAGAAATTCCTTTTGGCTGTCTACGGAATTAGTTGACAAAATAAAACGTGATCAAAGGAAGTGCAATGCATGGTCTCAGTTTGCACGCGCGCTCTTTATGAGGTCATTCCGGGGTTATGAGGTCATTCCGGGGCGCGAGTGAAACGAGCACCGGGGAATCTCGCGATTCCGGGTTCGACGCTGACGCCTCGCCCCGGAATGACAACCGCTAAAGTTCAAGCCGCTCGTTGGAGACGATCTCGATGCCGAAACCGGACAGTCCCTTGTAGTCGTGCACCGATGAGGTCAGGTTCCGGATCGACGTGATGCCGAGATCCCGCAGGATCTGCGCGCCAACCCCGACCTCGCGCCATTGCCGGTTGCGGTCGGCCTCCGCCGATGTCGGTTGCGCGACTGGCTGAACCGGCACGCCGGCCGCGCCGTCGCGCAAGTACACCAGCACGCCGCGCCCCGCGCGCTTGAAATGCTGCAGCACCGCCTGCATCCGTGCCGGCCCCGAGAACAGGTCCTTGACGATATTGGGCTTATGGAGCCGCGTCAGCACGTTCCTGCCGTCACCGACACCGTTATAGACGAAGGCCGCATGCGCGATCTCGTCGAACGGCGAGCGATAGGCATAGCCCTGCAGCGGCCCGATCGGGCTTTCGACGGTAAAGGTCGACACCCGCTCGATCAGCTTCTCGCGGGCCTGGCGATAGGCAATCAGGTCGGCGATGGTGACGTGCCTGAGATTATGGGCGAGCGCGAAGCGACTCACCTGCTCGCCCTTCATCACGGTGCCGTCGTCATTCATCAACTCTGAGATGACGCCGACCGGTGGCAGCCCGGCGAGCTTGCACAGATCCACGGCCGCCTCGGTATGACCGGAGCGCAAGAGCACGCCACCGTCGCGCGCGATCAACGGGAAGATATGGCCGGGCCGCGCGAAGTCGCCGGCGCCGACATTCGGGTTGGCGAGCGCCCGGCAGCAGGAGGCGCGCTCTTCCGCCGAAATGCCGGTCCCGCCGTCAGGCTTGTAGTCGATCGAGACGGTGAAGGCGGTGGTGTGGCTGGAGTCGTTGTGCGCCACCATCGGATCGAGCCGCAGCCGCCGCGCATCCTCCGTGGTGACGGGGGCGCAGACGATGCCGGAGGTATGGCGGATGATGAAGGCCATCTTTTCCGGCGTGCACAGCGATGCCGCCACGATCAGATCGCCCTCGCCCTCGCGATCCTCATCGTCGGTGACGACGACGAGCTCGCCGGCGGCAAAGGCTTGCAGCACTTCCTGAACCGTGTTTGGCATTTGTCTCGCGTCTCTCGATTAGTTCGCCCGGTGCATTAGCCGGGATGGCGGTCTGGCGCTAGGGCCTTGCATTCCGCAGGGCAGAACAGCCGCCAAAGTGGAGCAGCGCTTAAGGACAGGGCTTGGAGATTTGTCTAAGATCGCCGCCAAGCAAAAACAAGGGAGCGACCTCACATGACATCGGCCCCATTCGACTTCAGCCCGCTGCTCGCGGCGGGGCTGCCGCCGCCGGCGGCGAAATGGACCGGGCTGGCAAAATTCTCCTTCGTCGGCGGCAACAATGATCCCGAGCAGGTCCCCGTCGATGAGCTGATCGCGGCCGCCAGTGCGGTGCTCAGGCGCGAGGGCAAGACGCTCGCGACCTATGGACTGGCGCACGGACCCCAGGGCTATCGTCCGCTGCGCGCGTTTCTTGCCGCGAAACTGGGCCGCGATGCCGGAATCACGGCGACGGTGGACGACATCCTGATCGTGTCCGGCTCGCTACAGGCGCTCGACCTCGTCAACCACACGCTGCTCGAGCGCGGCGATACCGTGCTCGTCGAGCAGGACACGTATCAGGGCGCGCTGACCCGGCTTGGTAGACTTGGCGTCAAGGCGGTCGGCATTCCGCTCGACCGCGACGGCATGCGGATGGATGCGCTGGCCGCAACGCTCACGGAGCTGCGCGGCCGCGGCATCAAGCCAAAATACATCTATACCATTCCGACGGTGCAGAACCCGACCGGCACCATCATGCCGGAAGCACGCCGCGCCGAACTGCTCGCCCTCTCACAGGAATTTGGCGTACCGGTGTTCGAGGACGATTGCTACGCCGATCTCATCTCGGACGGACAGCGCCCGCCGGCGGTCTACGCGATGGCGACGAATGGCGGCGTCATCCATATCGGCTCATTCTCCAAATCGATTGCGCCTGCGCTCAGGGTCGGCTTCATCGTCGCACCCTGGCAGATGCTGTCGCGCATGCTGGCGCTGAAGACCGACGCTGGCTCCGGCGCGCTGGAGCAGATGGTGCTGGCGGAATATTGCTCACCGCATTTTTCGACCCATGTGCCGAAGCTGACACGTGGCTTGCGCGCAAAACTCGACACCTTGATGGAGGCGCTCAACGCACAGTTCGGCACGGCGGCGGAATTCGAGGCGCCCAAGGGCGGCATCTTCCTCTGGGTCAAACTGCCCGACCATGTCGATACGCTAAAACTGTACCAGGCTGCGCTGGCCGCCGGCGTCGCCCTCAATCCGGGGCCGGAATGGTCCACCGACAAGGCCCATTCGCAAAGCCGCCTGCGGCTGTGTTTTGCGAACCCCTCGGTCGAGAAGATCCGTGAAGGCGTCGCCGTGCTGGCCGACATCTGCCGACGCGAGTTCGGCGTGCCCGAGAGGATCGCCAACGTCGAGCAGGCCCGCGCGTGAGTGTGCTTTAGCGCACCGCGAACGGCGCCTGATACGGCCGCCCGAACGGCACGCCATTGATCACGGTCTGCACGGGCCTCAATAGCAGCTTGCCATCGCGCTTGTTGTTGCGGGTGTCGACGAAGGTCACCGGGCCTTCGACCAGGTCCATGATCGTGACGTCGCCCGGCGCGCCGACCTGCAGGGTGCCGATCTTTGGCGCGCGATTGATGATCTTGGCCGGATTGATGGTTGCCATCGCCACCACCTGCTCCAGCGGCAGGCCCATCGCCAGGAACTTGCTCATCACGTTCGGCAGGAACGGCATACCCGGCGAATTGCCGGAGAACACGTGAATGTCGGAGGAAATGGTGTCCGGCGTGCAGCCCGCGGGGATTGCGACCTCCGCCACCGTGAAATCAAAACTGCCGCCGCCATGGCCGACATCGAACAGCACGCCGCGCTGCTTGGCGGCGAGCGCCGCCGGCAACAGTTTGCCGTCCTGCACGATATTGGTGAAGACGCCCGCAAGATTCGGCGCCCCGGAATAGCAATGGGTCAGCACGTCGCCGGGCCGCAGCAGATTGAGGATGTCGCTCATCAGCTCCTTGGTCTCGACGCCGCCGATATGCACCATCATTTTCGCGGGCCAGCCGCACATCTCGCAGGCCTGAATGCCGCGCCGGAGCGGCTCCAGGCCGTGCTTGAAGATCACGTTCTCCGACATCCTGACCTTCACGCCGAGCAAAAAATCGGGATTTTCGGCCAGCCCCATTGCGCAGGCTTCGACCTGCGCATTATCGATGTTGTAGAGTTCGGCGACCGGGAACGCCGAGAGGCCGTTGTTGGCGATGTGCAGGAAGGCGTACATCCGCGCCCGGGTCTGCGCGACGATGAAGCGGCGCAGCGCGGCGAGATTGTTCACGCCGGCATCGCCCGCCGAGACCACGGTGGTCGTGCCCTGGAACTGCACCAGTTCGTCCGCGGGAATGCCGATCGCCGAGCCATAGGGATAGACATGACAATGCAGGTCGACGAGACCGGGCGTTACGAGCTTGCCGGTGGCATCGATCATCTTGGTGGCGCGCTCGGCGGGGATCGCCTCCTCGACCGCCTCGACCACGCCCCAGCGAATGCCGATATCGCGCCGTCCGCGAAGCTGCTGGCTCGGATCGAGCACGTCGCCGCCCTTGATCACGAGGTCGAACTTGTCGCTCGGACCCATCGCAGCCTCGGCGCGGCCTGCAAGCGCGGCGGCTGCGCCACCCGTGAGCGCAAGGAAATTCCGGCGCGACAGCGCGGTCATGGCATTCCTCCCCCGGTTGTTTTATGCCACGAGAATGCGCCGAGAGAGAGCGTTAAGCAAGCCGCCGATCGTGGCTGGACAGCAGCGATGACGCGATGCAAAAGCTGCTTCTGGCCGACGCGACACAGGGGTGCGGAAGTTGAATGCGTGTGTTGCCCGGCTGCTGCCGGCGATCGCCCTTTTCGCCGGTGCGACTGCGGCATCGGCGGCAACGGTTGCGGAAACCGCGAGCCGATGGGGGTTGATCGGACGCTGGTCGCTCGACTGCCGCATCCCCCCGGATCACGATCGCGGCGCGGTGCTGAGTTATCAGATCACAGGCCGCAACAAGCTCGTGCTGCATCGCGATTTCGGCGACTCCGAAGACAATGCCGAGGTGATCGCGGCCGATATCTCTGGCGACAACCAGCTCAATCTGCGGATCTATTTTCCGCAGCTCAGGCAAACGCGTGAGTTGGGGCTGACGCGGTTGCCGGACGGCGGGATCCGGGCGATTTACAACCGCACGCGCGGCGGCGCGTATTCGATCAAGCACGGCAGGATCACCGCGACCGGCCAGCCGACGCCACTCCAGTTCAGGTGCGGCGATTAGGCGCCACGCTGGCTAGTCCCATGCGGGGGCAAAACCGGGACTGACGCAACGGCGGTCCTTGGGCAGGGCCGCGATGGCCTTGCGGTCCGCGTCGTCGAGCCTCACCTTCAATGCGCCGAGGTTGGCCTGCTGGCTCTCGGCGCGCGACGCCTTTGGGATCGCCGCGATGCCGTCCTGATCGAGCAGCCATTTCAGCGCTACTTGCGCGGCGGTCGCGTTGTGCTTGCGGGCGATTGCAATGAGCGTCGGATCGGCAGCGACGCGGCCCTGTGCCAGCGGACAATAGGCCACCAGCGGGATCGCGTGCGCCCTGAGATAGGTCAGGAGTTTGCTCTGGTCGAGCATCACGTGATACTCGACCTGGTCGCACGCGATCGGCGCCCTGATCTCCTCGACCACAGTCTTCAAGAGCGCGGTCGTGAAGTTGGCGACACCAATAGCACGCGTGCGGCCCTTCTCCTTCAACTTCATCAGCGTCTCGAAGATCGCCGGCAAGTTCATCTGCCGCGACGGCCAGTGCACGAGATAAAGATCGACATGGTCGAGCCGGAGCTTTTTTAGGCTGGCATCGAACGCCGTTCGAATCGCGGCCGGCGCGAGGTTTTCATGCCAGACCTTTGTGGTGACATGCAGTTCGCTCCGCGCGATGCCGGACGCAGCGATGGCAGCCCCGATGGCTTCCTCATTGCCGTACATTTCCGCGGTGTCGATGTGCCGGTAGCCCAGGGCGAGCGCGCTCTCGACCGCCGCGCGGCAGGTCTCGCCCTGCATGCGAAAAGTGCCGAGTCCGAGCCGCGGCAGGCTGATGCCGTTGGTGTGCAGGCTTTCCATGAGAACTCCCTGGAGAGCGGATCGCGGAAGATGGCCCACAAGCCCAGAAGGCGCGGGAAGCCGGTGATAAGACGCAAGCGTACCGAATGCAAAATCAAGCTCGGGTTAGAGGCGGCCCGAACATCTCACTCTTCCGCCATAGGCACCCATTTCCAGTTGCAGATGCCCCCTGACCTGCAGGGCCAGGTCCGGATGCGGTGGTCCACGGCCTGTGCATGGGCATCGAGCGGATTGCCATGGCGATGCGCAAGCCTTGCTCGCGCCGCGCCGCGGCGCTTCTCGGCAAAGGCATGCAGCGGCGCAAATGTGTGCAGCGGGTTTTGATGGCTTCTCGCGGTGCGCAGCGGCGTCACACGCGCCCGTGAGACGTAGCTAGGCTCCGGCTTGCCATTGCTCCTGGAATCACTCCTGAAATCGACCTTGGCCTGCACCGGCATTGGTACAAACTGATTGCGTGGCCCGAGCGGCGTCGGCGACAGCACCGCCTTGGAAAGGTCGAGGGTCAAGAAGTCGTCCGGACGATACCCGGCCGCCAGCGTGCCGGCGGCCGCCAGCAACGTGCCTAACACAGCAAGGGACATGCCTTTCAGGAACATCCCAGCCTCCTGAAAATCGACTAAAAAACTCGTCTCGTATTTAAGGTGATCGCGGCGCAATTCCAGAACGACTTCTTGATAGGGTTACTGCAGGATGTCGCCGCACCGCGATACTCGTATAGAGAGTGCGATCAGCTCCGCCCCGGAACCGCCGCCTCGGCGAATGTCGCCATCCCGTTATGCAGCGCGCAGGCTAGCCGCACGAGCGGCAGAGCGAGCGCTGCGCCCGAGCCCTCGCCGAGCCGCAGATCGAGATCGAGCAGCGGCCGCGCCTCCAAGGCATCAAGCACCACGCGGTGGCCTTGTTCCGCGGAGCGGTGCGAAAAAATCAGAAAGGGCCGGCACGACGGGTTCAGCAGCACGGCGGCAAGCGCGGCGACAGAGACGATGAAACCGTCGATCAAGATGGGAATCCGCCGCTGCGCGGCGGCTATGATGGCACCGGACATAGCTGCTATCTCGAGCCCGCCGACCGCGCACAAGACCCGTTCGACGGCCGCGTTTGCCGCGCCGAGATCATGGTGGGCAAGCGCGGCGGCGATGACCCGAGCCTTTCGGTCGCGCCCGGCCGGATCGAGGCCGGTGCCACTGCCCGCCAGACGATCCGGGCTCGTCCCGAGCAGCGCGGCGGCAATCGCCGCCGCCGTCGTGGTGTTGCCGATGCCCATCTCGCCGAGGATCAGGAGATCGCAGGAGGCTGCCCGCGTCACCGCGCGCTCGCCGCAGGCGAAGGCAAAGCCAACGTCGGCCGGCGCGAGCGCCTCCTCCTTGCTGAAATCGCGCGTGCCCCGACGCGGCTTGTCGGTGATGATGCCGGGCAGCGGGCTTTCGGCCAGCGTCCCGGCGTCGACCACCTCGAGGGGCGAGCCGAGTTCGCGCGCCAGCACCGAGATCGCCGCACCGCCTGAGGCGAAATTGGCCATCATCGCGATCGTGACCTCCTGCGGATAGGCCGACACGCCCTGCGCGGCGATGCCGTGATCGCCGGCGAAGATGATGATCGGCACGCGCTCGGCCTTCGGCCGCTCGCGCTGTTGCAGGCCGGCGAGCCCGATTGCGAGTGTCTCAAGCCGGCCAAGCGCCCCGGCGGGCTTGGTCAGCTCCGCCTGACGGGCCAGCGCCGCGTCGCGATCAGGAAGTGAGATGCCGGGGCAATCGCGATAGACCCATTCGGGAAGCATGTCTTGCATTTGGTCGCTCAGGCCGATGTCCGTTTCAGGATGTAGCTGTCCATGATCCAGCCGTGTCTTTCGCGCGCGCTGCGCCGCGTCTCGGCGATTTGCGTCGCGATGGCGGCAAGGGGGCCGGACAGAATGATCTGCTCGGGCATGCCGAGATAGGCGCCCCACCAGATGTGCAGGCCCGCCGGGTCGAGCGACTGAAACGCCGTTCCGCCATCGAGCATGACCACCACCGTGTCGGCGTCCTCAGGCCAGCCGCGCTCGCGCAGCCGCCGGCCGGTTGTAACCAAAAATGGTTCGCCGACCTCGTTGAGCGGCAGTGCATGCGCGGCGCAGAGCGCCTGGATCGCGGTGACGCCGGGAACGACTTCGATTGACGGCTCCGGTCGAAGCCGGCGCGCGATGCGCAGGCTCGAATCATAGAGCGACGGGTCGCCCCAGATCAGAAGCGCGACACGGCCTTCATGCCCGAGATGCGCGGCGATCTGCTCCGCCCAGGCGACGGCGACCGCGTCATGCCATTCATCGACGCCGGTCTTATAATCGTCGCGCTCGGCACCGCGCGCCGGCAAATCGAACTCGACGATGCGTGTGGCCGCATTGGTCAGCACTTCTGCGCAGATCGCCCGGCGCAGATCGGCGAGATCGGCTTTTTCAGCACCCTTGCGCGGGATCAGGATCAGGTTGGCGGCATTGATGGCGCGGATCGCCGCGCGCGTCAGCTGGGACGGATCGCCGCAGCCGATGCCGATCAAGGAGAGGGTATGGGGCGCCGTCATGCCCGCTCGCCGGCCAGCGCGCCGAACAGGATCACCGCGGTCGCACTCGCCGAGCCCTCGGCGAGCTGCTCGGCGAGGCGCGCAATCGTGGTGCGGAGCAGTTTCTGGTCGTCATGCCCGAGCGATTCGGCCAGCAGCGCCGGCGTTTCGGGCGGCAGGCCCTTTTCGATCAGCTTCGCGGCAAGCAGCGGAAACGTTCGTTTGCCCATGTAGACCACGGTCGTCGCGAGCGGATCGGTCAAGGCCGCCCAATTGAGATCCTGCGGCAGTTCGCCGGTCACGTCGGCGCCGGTGATGAACTGCACCCGGCGCGAGGTGTGCCGCCGCGTCAAGGGAATGCCGGCGGTTGCCGCCGCCACCGAAGCGGAGGTGATGCCCGGAATGATCTCGTAAGCAATGCCGGCCTCGCGCAGCGCAGAAATCTCCTCTTCGAGCCGGCCAAAGATCCCGGCGTCGCCCGACTTCAGCCGCACCACCCGAACGCCCGATTTCGCATAGTCGATCAGCAGCCGATTGACATGCTCCTGCTTCGCCGAGGGGCGGCCGGCGCGCTTGCCGACCGAGATCAGGCTCGCGCCCTTGCGCGCATGGTCGAGAATGGCGCCCGAGGCGAGATCGTCATAGAGCACGACGTCGGCGTCGCGCAGCCGCGCCGCGGCCTTCAGCGTCAGAAGCTCGGGATCGCCGGGGCCGGCCGAGACAAAGGACACGAAACCGCTCACGCCGCCTCCGCGATCAGATGAAAGAAGGTGCCGCTGACATGGCCGCGACGCGATCCGGTCTCGGCGACATCGGCCCCATTGGCGTCGCGCACGATCGCGAGCGGAACATCGGGCTGGGCCAGGATCGAGGCATAATGGAATTCATGGCCGCGCAGGCGCGCGCCCATCCGGTGTCCCGGGATCGGAGCTTTGAGCTCGGCCTGGCGATAGCCGAGATGCATGCGCCGCTTGGCGAACGATGTTTCGAGCCCGAGCAGTCCGGTCATGTCGTGCCGCTCTCCGTTGGCGTCGACCAAACCCGATCCGAGCACCATATAGCCCCCGCATTCGCCATGCACCGGGCGCGTTTCGGCAAAGGCGCGCAGCGCGGTACGGAAATGACGGCCGGCAGCGATCTTGCCCGCATGCAATTCCGGATAGCCACCGGGAAGCCAGCAGACATCGGCCGTCTCGGACGGCCCCTCATCCGCGAGCGGCGAGAAGGGCATGATCTCGCTGCCAACAGCGTGCCAGGCTTCGAGCATGTGCGGATAGACGAAGGAGAAGGCGGCATCGCGCGCCAGCGCGATGCGCTGGCCGGGCGGACTGACGCGCATGACCGACGTGACGTGCGGTGCAGCCCGGTCGCATTCGGCCAGTTTGAGCAGCGCGTCGAGATCGACATGTGAGGCGATCAGCCGTGCGGCCTCCGCTATCAGATCGGAGAGGCGCGCCTGCTCTTCCGCCTGCACCAGGCCGAGATGCCGCTCCGGCAGTGCGATCGCCGCATGCCGCGGCAGCGCGCCCAGCACGGGTATGTTCACGCCCGCCATCGCGCGCCGCACCAGGTCCTCGTGGCGCGGACTCGCGACGCGATTGAGCACGACGCCGGCGACGCGCAGGCCGGGCCGGAAATCGCGCAACCCCGTGGCAACGGCGGCCGCCGTCTGCGCCTGGCCTTTGGGGTCGAGCACCAGCAGCACTGGCCAGCCCATCATCTCGGCGATATCGGCGCTGGCGCCGGTGCCGGAGGCGCCCTCCGTCGCCACACCGTCGAACAGCCCCATCGAGCCCTCGGCCAGGACCAGGTCGGCATCATCGGCCCGCGCGGTCAGCGCCGTGATCATCGCACGCGGCATCGCCCAGCTGTCGAGGTTGACGGACGGCCGTCCGGTCGCCGCGCTGTGAAAAGCAGGATCGATATAATCGGGCCCGCTCTTGAAACACTGCACGGCCAGGCCCCGATCGCGACAGGCGCGTGCCAGCGCGAGGGTGAGCGTCGTCTTGCCGGCCCCGGAGGCCGGCGCGGAAACGACCAGAGCTTTCGCCATCAGGACGCCTCCGGAAATCGCGGCACGGCGCCGACCGGCCGGTAGCGGCGGTCATAATCGGCGGCATAGAGCCGGCTCTCGGCAAAATCCTCCGCGGCCAGCGTGCGGCCGACCAAGATCAATGCCGTGCGCTCGAGTTCGGCCCCAAGCGACGAGTCCAGCGTGCCGAGCGTCGCACGGATGATGCGCTGATCGGGCCAGCTCGCGCGCCAGACGATGGCGATCGGACAATCGGCGCCATAATGCGGCGTGAGTTCTGAGATCACCTTGTCGAGCTGATGCACCGACAGGTGGATCGCGAGCACGGCGCCGGTCGCGGCGAACGCCGCAAGCCGCTCGCCTTCGGGCATCGCACTCGCGCGGCCAGACGTGCGGGTCAGCACCACCGATTGCACAAGACCCGGCAGCGTGAGTTCGGTCCCGAGCGCCGCGGCTGCCGCCGCGAACGAAGGCACGCCGGGCGTCACGGTGTAGGGGATATCGAGCGCGCGCAGACGCCGGAGCTGCTCGCCCATCGCCGACCAGACCGACAGATCGCCGGAATGCAGCCGCGCCACGTCCTTGCCGTCCCGATGAGCCGCGACGATCTCCGCCATGATCTCGTCGAGCGACAGCGGCGCCGTGTTGACGATGCGCGCGCCCGGCGAGCAATGCGCCAGCACGCCCTCGGGCACCAGCGAGCCGGCATACAGGCAGACCGGCGAGGCGGCGATCAGATCGCGCCCTCGCAAAGTGAGGAGATCGGCGGCACCCGGTCCGGCGCCGATGAAATGCACGGTCATGCGCCCTCTCCCGCTTTCACGACGTCCCACTGCACGACGGGCCGCACCGCCTCCCAAGCCCGCAGCCGTCCGAGCGGCGCCGCATGGGAGATCTCGATCCGCATCAGATGGCCGCCATGCCGGAGCTGCAGGTCCGCGAGAAGTGCCTCGGTCTCCAGCGTCACCGAATGTGCAACGACGCGCGTGCCCTCCGGCAGCAGCGGCCAAAGCCCATTGAACATCCCGACATCCAGTCCACCACCGATGAAGACGGCGTGAGGCTTCTCCAGGCCTGAGAGCGCCGCAGGCGCCTCACCATTGACGATCTTGATTCGATGCGAAAGGCCAAACGCGGAGGCGTTCTTGCGGATGTTGGCGGCGCGATCCTCTCGCCGTTCGATCGCAACCGAAGTCCCGCCGGCCAGCGCCCATTCGACCGAAATCGAGCCGGAACCAGCGCCGATATCCCACAAGCGCTCGCCTCGCCGTGGCGTCAGCGCGGAGAGCCCGAGCGCTCGCATCGGTCTCTTGGTGATCTGGCCATCATGGGCAAAGAGATCGTCGGCAAGCCCGGAGGCGCGCGGCAGACCAGCTGTGCCGTCGGCCTCCATCGCTACTGCCAGCAAGTCCGCGCTGTCGTCGCCAACGTAGCTGTGCGCACGCGTCTCGCGGATGGTTTCCCGCGCGCCGCCCAAGGCCATCAGGGTCCAAAGCCGGGACGCCCCCCACCCGTGCGCCGTGAGCCATTGCGCGAGATCGGCGGCCGCCTTGCCATCACGGACCAGACAGATGATGCGCGCGCCGCGCGACAGCACGGGCACCAGCCGCTCGAACGGCGCCGCGTGCAGGCCGAGGCAGTTCACGCATTCCAGCGGCCAACCGAGCCGCACTGATACCAGCGAGAAGGTCGACGGCGCCGGATGCGCGGTCCACTCACTTTTCTCCAGTTGCGCCGCGAGGCTGCCGCCCACGCCGTGCCAGAATGGATCGCCTGATGCCAGCACCACGGTCGGACGGCCGCGGCAGGCGAGCACGCCACTCGCATCGAACGGCACCGGCCAGATTTTTCCGCGATCGCCGATCCCGGCGAGTTTCAGATGTCGCTTGCCGCCGAACACGGTTTCGGCCTTGCTGATCGCCTTTCGGCTTGCCTCCGACAGCCCCGCGAGGCCATCTTCGCCGATACCGATGATGGTCAGCCAGGCGACAGAGGGATCAGACATGACGCGCGCCCTCATTCTGGGCGGAACGGGCAACGCCAACGCGCTTGCCGCAGCGCTCGTGCGCGCAAAAATCGACGCGATCTATTCCTATGCGGGACGCACCCAGATCCCGCTTCCGCATGCGCTGCCGACGCGCGTTGGCGGCTTTGGCGGCGTAGACGGTCTTGCCAACTTCATCCGCGAGGCCGCGATCACGCATGTGGTCGATGCGACGCATCCGTTTGCCGCGGAGATGAGCCGCAATGCCGCCATTGCCTGCGCAGCCATCGGCGTGCCGCTGCTCGCGCTGGAACGGGCGCCATGGACGAGAACGGCAGGCGATCACTGGATCGAGGTCGCGGACATCGCGGGCGCCGTTGCCGCGCTGCCCGAACGCCCCGCCCGCGTCTTCCTCGCCATTGGCCGCCAGCACATCGCACCGTTTGCCCAAAGGCCGCAGCATGCCTATACGCTGCGCTTCGTCGATGCGCCTGACGGCGCGCTGCCCCTGCCCGACGCCGAGGTGATCGTGTCGCGCGGCCCCTTCACGCAGGAAGGCGATCTTGCGCTGATGCGTGAGCGCGGCATCGAATGGCTGGTGGCGCGCAACGCGGGCGGCGATGGCGCCCGTGCCAAGATCGATGCGGCGCGCGAACTCGGCCTTCCCGTGATCATGATCGCGCGGCCTGAGCTTGCGGAGCGGCCGCGGGTCGCGAGTGTCGACGAGGTGCTGGCCTGGCTTAGTCATGATGCGCGTCTCGGTGCATAGATCCAGCTGCCGACGCGGCGCGTCAGCGAATTGCCGATAATGACCAGCGTGCGCATGTCGGCCATCTCGGCTATCGCCTCCGAGAGCGGCAACGATGTGATGCGCTCCTCCGCGGTCGTCACCGCGTGGGCGAAAATCACGATACGCGCACCACAGCCAGCCTGCATCAGGATTTCGAACGCGCGCGCCAGATCATCGGGCCGGCTTACCGAGCGCGGATTGTAGAGTGCGATGGCAAAGTCGGCCTCAGCCGCAAGCCGCAGCCGTTTCTCGATCGTCTTCCACGGTTTTAGATTGTCGGAGAGGTTGATCGCGCAGAAATCATGACCGAGCGGCGCGCCGGCGCGCGCGGCGGCTGCCAGCATCGCCGTCACCCCGGGCAGCACGCGGATCGGCAGCGAATGCCAATGCGGCGCGTCTTCCAGGGCCTCGAACACGGCAGAGGCCATCGCGAAAACACCGGGGTCGCCGGACGAGACGATCACCACGCTACGCCCCTCGGAAGCGAGCCGCATCGCATCAACAGCACGCCGCGCTTCCTGGCGATTGTCGGAAGGATGCAGCGTCAAACCCTCACGCGCCGGTACGCGCACGACATAAGGACCATAGCCGAACACGTCGGTGGCTTCGGCAAGCGCGGTGGAAACTTCCGGCGTGATCAGCGCCTCGGCGCCGGGGCCCAAGCCCGCAATGGTCAGCGAGCCCGTCATTCGCAAAACTCCAAGCGACGGCCCTGCCCATGCACCAGCACGATCGCAAAGTATGGGCATTCGGCGGCATCGACCTCGCTCAACCGGGTGACGCGTTCGCCCGGCATGGTACCGCGTTCGATCAGCCAGGCCTCGCCAAGCCGGCCTGCGGCGGCCAGCGCGCGTCGCACCTTCGCAAGATTGCGTCCGGTCTTCATGACCACGAGCGCATCGGAGGTTCGCATACGCTGCTCCAACTCTTTTTCGGGCAGCGTGCCCATCAGCACCGTCATCACGTCGTCGCCGAGCGCGATCGGCCGCCCGACCGCGTTCCAGCAGCCGGCCATGCCGGGAATGCCCGCGATCACCTCGATGTCCGCGCTCGCCCGAAGGCGCGTGTAGAGATGCATGAAGGAGCCATAGAAGAACGGGTCGCCCTCGCACAGCACGACCACATCGGCTTCGCGTGCGATCACGGCGAGGCGCGCGGCCCACGCGTCGTAAAAGCCTGCGAGCAGGCGGGCATAGTCCGGGCTGTCGAAGGCAATCTCCGTGGTGACCGGATATTCCATCGGAATTTCGCTTACGCTCGGGGCCAGCATGCCGTCGACGATGCGGCGCGCCTGGCCTGGATGGCCTTTCTTGCGAAAATAGGCGATGTGGGTGGCCGCCCGCACGGTACGGTCGGCCTTGACGCTCATCAACTCCGGATCTCCCGGCCCGAGGCCGCAGCAGATGATGCGCCCCATGTTCATTCGCTCCGGCTTGCAAGCGCGTTCACGGCCGCGGCTGTGATCGCCGATCCGCCGAGACGGCCTTCGACCGACAGCGTCGGCGCGGGGGGCGCTGCCATCAGCGCGGCCTTGGACTCGGCCGCGCCGACGAAGCCGACGGGACAGCCGATGATCGCGGCGGGCCGCGGACAGGTTTCATCTTCCAGCATGTTGAGCAGATGAAACAGCGCCGTCGGCGCATTGCCGATCGCGACCACGGCGCCTGCAAGATGTGGTCGCCAGAGCTCCAGCGCCGCGGCGGAGCGGGTGTTGCGCATGACCCGCGCAAGGCCGGGGACGGCGGGATCGTCAAGCGTGCAGATCACGGCGTTGTCGGCGGGCAGGCGCGTGCGCGTAATTCCTTCGGAGACCATGCGCGCGTCGCACAGGATCGGCGCGCCGTTCTCGAGCGCGCTGCGCGCGATCTTCGCCATGTCCGGCGTGAAGCGAATGAAGGCTTCGAGCCCGACCATTCCGGCCGCGTGAATCATGCGCACGACTACGGGTTCCTCGTCAGCCGAAAAGCGCGCGAGGTCCGCCTCGCCACGGATCGTGGCGAACGATCTTTTATAGATCGCCGCACCGTCGATCTCATAGACATGGGGCATCAGAAAACCCCAGCGAGCATGGAGGGATCAGCGAGAAGCTGGTCCCGCGTCAGCCCGTGCACAAGCGGTTTGTTGCCCGCGGAACCGTTGCGGATGAGATCAAACCCGTCGTCCGTCGCAACCAGCGTGATCGCCGAGATGCCCGGATGCGCGCAGCCTTTGGCACAGCCGGAGACATGCAGGCTCGCGCCGGCACCGAGATGTGGCGCGAGCGCGGTTGCAAGCGCACGCGTATCGGCATGCGCACGCGGACAAGCCGGTGCGCCGGTGCAGGCGTTGATGGAGAGCCGCGGATCATCGGCGGCGGTCACAAGGCCTTCGATCTGCGGCATCTCCTGCAGGCCCTCCTTCTGCAGGCCCTCGGCAAGAATCATGCGCCAGGGCGTGATGCGCAGGTCCGTTGACCGGCGTGCAAGGAGGGCCAACGCCGCCGCGCTCAATTGTCCGAACGCAATCCCGATCAGCGCACTGCCATTGAAAAGTCCCGGGCGCGGCCGCGGCATCGCCGGCCCGGGCCTTGCGCTGCCGGCCAGGGCCGTGGGCAGTCTTGCTCCGGTGCCGAG
>NZ_JAFATE010000507.1 GCF_019244115.1 Bradyrhizobium sp. | reverse complement strand
TCGGCCGACCGAACCAGACGCCACAAATCGTCTCCGCCGATCAGATCGCCGGCGAACTTGGCGAGTGAGCAAGAGGCTATACCCGTGACCAGCGGCTGAGCGGTGCGAAAGCGAGAGCCGAGCTCGGCTGGCGGCCTGCCCATCTCGATCCCGAAGGCGAGATCGCGGCTCTCCCGGCGTGACGATGTCAGGAGGAAAATTGGAGCGGGCGAAGGGGCTCGAACCCTCGACCCCGACCTTGGCAAGGTCGTGCTCTACCACTGAGCTACACCCGCATCCGGTGTGCTGCCGACCATGGCGCCGGCAACGGGGAGACCTATGCCAAATGCCGACCTTGAATGCAACAGTCAGACGACGGTCCGAACGCGGTTAAATCGTCCGAAAGCGCTACCCACGGCGCAGAATGGCCCCCAAATCACGCAGAAGGGGGCACCAATTTGGGGTTGGTCACGGCTTCGTGGCCGGTTCCAGTACCCATGGCCGTCCGCAGCGATTCGAGCCATCGGGCAAACCAGCCGCGGAGCGTGCCGGCGAGTTCGTCGTGACGGGCGGGTTCGCAATCGAAATCGGCCCACCATTCGACAAAGGCGCGATCGCCATCGATGACGGACGTGACACGCAGGGTGGCCTGGAACGAGGTGACCGGCAGCGACGGCTCGCTGCAGAACTCGTAGGTCTGAGAGCGCTCGACATCGGATAGCGCCAGCAGCCGCTGGCGGATGCACCTGCCCTGGTACAGCACCTGCCGGATCGCGCCGACCGCATCAGCGGATTTGCCATCTTCGATCCGGCTCTCGCCGGCACCGTTGACCCACACCGGGTAGTTGTTGAAATCGCGAATGATTTTCCAGATCTCCGGGGCCGGCTCGCGAAAAATGGTGCTGTAATAGGCTCTCGCCATATTGGGCGCTCCTAGCATGAGCATCGATGACCGGCAGCCTGGCGCGAAACCTGCGGCGCGCGCCACCCGATCTCCGAGGTTCCCTGGGCCGCGATCAGGCGCCGCCGAACCAATTGAAATTTTCATGCAAACCGCCACCTAAGGAGCGGAAGTTCCAAGAACATGTTTTCGGGCCGTGCTAGAACGCGGTCCATTCCAGACATCGGACGAGGATCCCCCGTGACCATAGTAGAGCAGGGCAGCGGCGCGACACCGCAGGTAACACCCGATCTGATCAAGGAGACCACCACTCAGAGTTTCATGAAGGACGTGATCGAGGAATCGCGGCGCCAGCCGGTCCTCATCGATTTCTGGGCGCCATGGTGCGGACCATGCCGCCAGCTGACCCCCGTCCTGGAAAAGCTGGTGCGGGCCGCCAAGGGCAAGGTCAAGCTGGTCAAAATGAATATCGACGAACACCCGGCGATTCCTGGTCAAATGGGAATTCAGTCGATCCCGGCCGTGATCGCCTTCGTCGGCGGTCAGCCGGCTGACGGATTCATGGGTGCTCTGCCGGAGAGCCAGGTCAGCGCCTTCATCGAGAAATTGACCAGGGGCGTCCCCGCCGCCGGCGAGCCGAACATCGCGGACATCCTGAAGGAGGCGGACGCCGTGCTCGCCGAAGGCGATCCGGCCGGAGCCGCGCAGATCTATGCCGAAGCGCTTGCGATCGACGCCACCAACATCCCGGCGCTTGCGGGCCTCGCAAAATGCTACGTCACGACCGACGCGATTGAGCAGGCCAAGCAGACGCTCGCGATGGTGCCGGAGTCCAAGCGCAATGACCCGGCCGTGAAGGCGGTTCAGGCCGCGATCGACCTCGCCGAACAGGCCCAGTCGGTCGGCCCGGTCGCGGAGCTGGAAAAGAAGGTCGCGGCGAACCCGCTCGACCACCAGGCCCGTTTTGATCTCGCGACCGCGCTGAATGCGCTCGGCAAGCGCAAGGAAGCGACCGACCAGCTGCTCGAGATCGTCAAGCGGGACCGCAAGTGGAACGAGGACGGCGCGCGCAAGCAGCTCGTGCAGCTGTTCGAGGCCTGGGGCGGGGCGGACGAGTCCACCATCGACGGACGAAAGCGGCTCTCGACGATCCTGTTTTCGTGAGAGCCGGGAACGCGTGATCCGGCCCGAAGGGCCGCGTGGACATGATGCGCGAAACGGCTTTCGGAAGGGACCGTGTTCAACCGACCATCTGAAGCGCGACGGCTTTGCGATTCCGCCGCATCGCGCTTTGGGAGATATCGATAACTGAAGGCGCGCAGCTGATGCCGATTAACGCCGAATATCGCGGGCCCGCCGAGCTTCCTGAGATCATTCCGGTGTTTCCGCTCGCCGGCGCGCTATTGCTGCCGCGCGGCCAGATGCCGCTCAACATTTTTGAACCGCGCTATCTTGCGATGGTAGACGATTCCCTGCGCGACGGTCACCGACTGATCGGCATGATCCAGCCCGACGTGACGCATTCGTCGAACGAGGACAATCCGGTGCTGTTTCGCGTCGGCTGCGTCGGCCGCATCACGCAGCTCGCCGAATCCGGTGATGGCCGCTACATTCTCGAGCTCACCGGCATTTCGCGCTTCCGCGTGGTCGAGGAACTGACGGTGCAGACACCCTACCGGCAGTGCAGGGTCGACTATTTCCCGTTCCTCGACGATTTCACCGCGCGCAAGGGCGAGGACGCGGTCGACCGCGAGGCCTTGCTGGCGGCGCTCGCCGAATTTCTCAAGGCCAACAATCTCAGCGTCGACTGGAACGGCGTCGAGACCGCCCCCAATGAGGCGCTGGTCAATGCGCTTGCGATGATGTCGCCTTATGGTCCGGCGGAGAAGCAGGCCATGCTCGAGGCGCCCGACCTGAAGACCCGCGCGGAGATCCTGATCGCGGTGACCGAGATGGACCTCGCGAAGAAACGCACCAGCGGCGATCCGCCCCTGCAGTAGAGAAATTATCTATTCGGCCGGAACGGCGTGTCCGGGCCGGCGGCCTTGGCCCGGCGCTGTAAGCCGCATCAGCACGACAGTGGTGACGATGACGACGATATAGACGACGAGCTGCATTTCTGTCGGCTGGTCGGTGTAACCGATCAGCGTGTGCAGCGTGCGGCCCGCAAGGCTGCGATCCGAGAGCAGGGAGGAACTGTCCCACATCACCCGATCGAGCGACGTCAGCCAATTGGCCCGCGCGAGAAACGCGACCGCCTGCGCCGCCATCCCGGCCGCGAGCAGGGTGATCAGGGTGGTCGTCGTCGCAAACAGCGCGCGTGGCGGAATCCGCATCAGGCCGCGATAGGTCAAGAGGCAGACCAGGCCCCCCATCACCAGTCCGATCAGGCCGCCGGCCAGGAAGCTCACGCCCGAGCCGCCATCCGACGTCGCCACGCCATAGAGAAACAGCGCGACCTCGCTGCCCTCGCGAAGCACGGCCACGCCGACCACCACGGCGAGCGCGAGCAGCGACTTGCTGCCATCCGCGACCGCCTGACCGGCGGCGCGCAATTCTCCCGCCATCTGCCTGCCGTGCCGTGCCATCCAGACATTGTGCCAGGTCAGCATGACCACGGCCGTCACGAGGATCGCCGCGTTGAACAGTTCCTGTCCCATCCCCTCGAACAGTTCGGACAATGCGCCGGCAAACGCCGCCACCAGACAGGCCGCGAGCGCGCCTGCGAGCACGCCGCCGCCGATCCAGCGATTGCGGTGACGGACCTCGCCGGTAACCGCAAGCACGATGCCGACGATCAACCCGGCCTCAAAGACCTCGCGGAAGACGATGACGAGCGCAGCCAACACGCGGCACCGCCTATTGTACGTTCAGGACGCCGCGCGCCTGGTCGTTGAAATCGTCATGAAACTCATAGCGTCCAGGCTTCAGCGCACGCACATTGACGACGCCGTCGGCCTTGCCGGCGACAACCTTCTCGACTCGCAGCGAGTCGCTTTCGAACTCCATCGCCGCCGGATCCAGGTTCTTGACCCTGAACACGACGGGTCGATCCGCCGGTGCGCGCAGTTCGCTCGGCTGGAATTGGCCCTTGGAATACGTCACCTGGATTTCCGTCGCATCCTGCGCGATCGCAAAAGCCGCCTGCACGGTTGCGACTGCGCAAATTGCGGCAAGGGAGAGATTTCTCACCATATTCATCGAAGGAGACATGTACCAGCCCTTCCCGAGCTTGAGCCAGATCAAAATTCGTTGGCGACGTTCAGCTTGACAGGTGGCGCTGGAATGCCGCGAGACTGAGCACCTCGAATGGCTGGCCTCCCGCTCTGACTCGGGCATTCCGCCGTCAGGAGCGCTTCGGAATGAACCCTGTGTACGCGTCGGACCTGGCATCACAATACTCGCCGGCGAGATCCGACAAAGTCGGGCTGTCATCGGTGATTTCAATTAGCGCCTCGGCCGAGCCTCGGCAAAGAGACCCGCTCTAGACTGGAGCCATTCTAGAGTGACGTGCCTGATATCCGTCAATGCGTCTGCGGCCATGTCAAAAAATAAAACGAATGTCAGAATCCGGCGGGCGCTGGCATTAGAGCAGTCAGCGCCCTCAGCGATGCCACTGAGATCCGGATCCCGCCTGCTCAATAACCAGCCACGGCCATCCCAACCACCGCACCAAGTATCATCCAGCCGAAGTGCCGGCCGCGTGAAGCGAAAGCGTTGGCGAACGCCGCAAACGCAAACACCGGCACCAGCGTGGCAACGATCCAGTGCCGCGCCGGCTCCGATCCCATCCAGGGGGCGGCGAACAGCAGCACGCCGCAGGCGATCCAGGCCAGTGTGAAGGCCTGCCAGACCAGCCAGATCAGGAGTCTTAGCCGCGGCGGCTCGATCCGGGCGCGCGTGAACACACGGCGTTCTCCGATCACCGCATGGACCAGCGCCCCCAGAATCGCCACGGCTCCGGCGGCTTGCAGCAACAAATCGCGCATGAAGATCTCCATACAGTTCTGTATGGAAACTAGGCCGCGGACTTTCATCCGTCAATACACTTGTGTATGGTCATGATATCATGACCATACAGCTCTCCGCCCGCGACTGGCTCGACCTCGGCCTGAAGGTCTTGGCAAGACATGGGTTTGCGGCCCTGAAGGCCGACAGGCTTGCGAAGACGATGGGGGTGTCGCGCGGCAGCTTCTACTGGCATTTCGCCGACATCGCCGCGTTCCACGGCGCGATCCTGAAGCACTGGCGCGAGGTCGCCGCCGAACAGGTCATTGCCGACCTGGAAGCCGGGGAAGCAGGCGAAGATCCGCTCGCGCGGCTCCTGACCAGAGTGCTCTCCGAACGGCTGACCCTGGAGAAGGCGGTGCGTAGCTGGGCCAGCTTCGATGCGGCCGCCCGCGCGGCCGTGCAGGCCATCGACCGGCGGCGTCTCGGCTATCTCGAAACCATGTTGAAGCGAAGCGGCCTGGCACCGGAGGCGGCGCAGGTCCGCGCGCAGCTTCTCTACTGGACATTTCTCGGCGTCACATTCTCGGATAAACCTCCGCCCGACGACATCCGTCAGGCGCTGCTCGACGAGCTCTTGCGCTTCGCCAGAAGTTAGCGGTTGGCGACGACAGCATGGCCGCCGGTGTGCTAGATACGCGGAAAAAGCCGGAGACCATCATGAGTGCCTCGCCAGAACGCCCCGAAAACACCGTCGATCCAAAATTGCTCGAAATCCTGGTCTGTCCGGTGACCAAGGGTCCGCTGGAATTCGATGTGGCGAGGCAGGAGCTGATCTCGCGCTCGGCCAAGCTCGCCTATCCGATCCGTGACGGCATTCCGATCATGCTGCCGGAGGAGGCGCGCAAGATCGAGTAACCGGTGCGCATACGCGCCCTGCTTGCCGCACTGGCGTTCCTG
>NZ_JAFATE010000486.1 GCF_019244115.1 Bradyrhizobium sp. | reverse complement strand
GCTCCAGCGCATCCGCAATCTCTTTGGCGTAGACCTCCTGCCCGTCAACGTAGAGCGTGAGGGATTTTTGATATTTTTCCTTCTTCGCCGGATCTTCGATCGTCGCCTTGGTCCACCCATAGAGCGGATAGTTTTCGAGACCCTCCGCTTCGGCCGCGGCGACATACTCCGCAAAGGCGTCAAACTGGCATCTCGCCAGCGCGTGATGTGCGGTGAGGATATCGAACAGCCGCCGCAGCGCAGGATCGCCGCGGCGCACCGCTTCCGCCGTCCCGGCATCGCTGACGTCGAATCTCAGCTGATACTGCCATTCCGAGGTCACTGTGATCTCACCTTCGGTATCGACCGCCTTTGAGGCCATTGCAACATGAATAGCACCCAGGCGCTGAATTGGCGACCCCACCGTTGGATCGGCGCGCGCGCTTCGCTAGGATGCGTCCAATGAGGGAGCCCGCGTCCATGCAGCAGTTCGACCGCACGAGCGAAGACCTCGGCAACTCGATCCATCTCGAACACGTCAACGTCACTGTACCCGACCAGCGCCTGGCCACGCTGTTCTATGTCGCCGGCCTCGGGCTGACCCGCGATCCCTACCTTATGGTGTCGGACAGCAACATGTGGGTCAATGTCGGCCGCAGCCAGTTTCATTTGCCGACCGGACCGGCGCAGGTGCTGCGGGGGCATACCGCCATCGTGATGTCGAACCGCGCGGCACTGCTCGACCGCCTGGCCGCGGTGCGCCCAAAACTCGACGGCACCGCCTTCGCATTCAGCGCGCATAACGACCATGTCGAGGCGATCTGTCCCTGGGGCAATCGCGTGCGCTGCTACGAGCCGGATGCCGCCCGCTTCGGGCGGGTTGCGCTCGGCATTCCCTATGTCGAGTTCGACGTGCCGAAGGGAACCGCAAAAGGCATTTGCGATTTCTATTCGCAGATCATGGGGATCAAGGCCGCGCTTGCAAACGGCGGCCACACCGCGCTGGCGCGCGTGCAGGTCGGCAAGGACCAGTACCTGCAGTTCCGCGAGACCGATGCACCGCAGCCGGACTACGACGGTCATCATGTGCAGATCTACATCACGAATTTTTCCGGCCCTTACCGGCTTCTGAAGGCGCGCGGCCTGATCTCGCAGGAAGACAACCAATACCAATACCGCTTTTGCGATATCGTCGACCCGGCCGATGGCCGGCGCCTGTTCACGGTCGAGCACGAGGTGCGCAGCGCGACGCACCCGATGTATCTGCGCCCCCTGGTCAACCGCGATCCGGCGCAGACCAACCGCAATTACGCGCAGGGCCACGACCAATCGGCCTGGGCGATGGAGCCCGACGCGTACGACCGCCGCTAGAGCCTTTTCCGGACCGATTGAATCGGAACGGAAAAGGCTCTAGACTTTGCTTTGACGCGTTTTCTTCACGCGAACCGGTGCCCACTTCGCTCGAAAACGCTCCAGCCGATGCGTGACTTCCTGAATGCGGCCAAACTGCTGCTGCTCGACCTGGCGTCGACGCTGTTGTTCGTCGTCGTGTTTCTCGCGACCCACAACACCTATCTCGCCATCGGCCTCGGCGCGGCGCTGGGACTTGCACAGATCGGCACCAAACTCGTACGGAACAAGCCGATCAATACGATGGAATGGCTGAGCCTGCTTCTGCTCATCGCCGCAGGCACCGCGACGCTTCTTACCGACGACCCGCGCTTCGTGCTGTTCAAGCCGAGCGTGATCTACGCGATCGTCGGGGTCGTGATGCTCAAGCCCGGCTGGATGCATCGCTACCTGCCCGCTATCGCACAGGCCGTTGTGCCCGACGTCGCCATTGCCGTCGGCTATCTCTGGGCCGCCCTGATGTTCGTCTCCGCCGCGGTCAACGCCTATGTCGCGTTGACCTTCGGCGTGGCGACATGGGCGCTGGTCATGCCCGCCTACGGCATCATCAGCAAGGTGGTCGTGTTCCTCGTCGGGTTTGCCACGCTGCGCCTCATCGCCGGCCGCCGCGTGCACGCGATGCCGGAGGCCGTGCGCGACGCGCTGCTGGCAGCGACCGGTCGGCGTTGAGGCCTTTCACCGGTCTCGCGGGCCTGAAGCCACGACACAGCGAAAGTTCCAACGCGGCACTCCTGGCTCGGGTTCCGATGCAATGGCCGAACCGACGCAGGGGGAAACCCGGCGGCGGGATCGGGGGTTGTTGAGCTGAGGAAACCATCAGGCTTGGGAGCGAGCAATGGCGCTTCAACCAATGCACAACGAGGCGATCCGCGAGGAACTCGGAGAACGGCTCAAGGTGTTGCTTGCTCGCGAGCCGCCGAATTTGTCCACTCATCTCGATCAGCTCATGCAGCGCTTTTACGAACTGGATCCCGACACATCACCCTCCATCGTGCCGGAGGCAGACCCTGTGGCGGAGCGGCCGGAGCCTTCGTCGAGCAGCGCTTGGCTGCAGCGTTTGCGGGACTTCACTCGGAGATCCTGATGTCGACCGCGGCAACGCTGCTCGCGCGAAAGCAGCAATTGACGGAGCGGCTGCACGAGGCGCCAGGCCCGCATGAACGCGATGAGCTCGAGCGCCTGCTCGCGCAGATCGACGCCGCATTGGACCTGCTCGACGGAGCGCCGCCCGAAAGCGACGAAGAGCCATCATCCTGATAGCCGCCCGGCCGAGGACAGCGCTGGGGGCCGCATGGCGCGATCCGCATCGCGCCAAGCGGCCATTCGCGGTCAGCCGGCCTGGCCCGTCACCTGCCCCGCCGGCTCCTCGCTGAGCCAGCGGTAGATGAACCCGCCGGCCGCGCCGCCGATCAGCGGCGCCACCCAGAACAGCCAGAGCTGCGCCAGCGCCCAGCCGCCGACGAACAGCGCGGGGCCGGTGCTGCGCGCCGGGTTCACCGAGGTGTTGGTGACGCGGATGCTGATCAGGTGAATGAGCGTCAGCGCGAGGCCGATCGCGATCGGCGCAAAGCCCGCCGGCGCCTTGCCATGGGTTGAGCCCATGATGACGAAGAGGAACATCATGGTCAGCAGGACTTCGCTGAGAAGGCCGGCGCCCAGCCCGTATTTGCCGGGCGAATGCTCGCCATAGCCGTTGGCGGCGAACCCACCGGCGAGACTGAAGTCGGGCGCGCCGCTGGCGATCGCATACAGCAGCGCCGCGCCGACGATCGCGCCGACCACCTGCGCGACGATGTAGGGCAGCACCAGCTCGGCCGGGAACCGCCCGCCGACCGTGAGCCCGACCGTCACGGCCGGATTGAGATGGCACCCCGACACATGTCCGATTGCATAGGCCATGGTCAGCACGGTGAGGCCGAAGGCCAGCGCCACGCCGAGCATTCCGATCCCGACTTGAGGAACACCGGCAGCGATCACCGCGCTGCCGCAGCCGCCAAAAGTCAACCAGAAGGTACCGATTGCTTCGGCCGCTAGTTGCCTGCTCTTGCCGTTCATTACAATCCTCCCAGTGTTCTTGTCATTTTCAGTATCCGATCAGGATACCAAAGAACTGGCGAGGGAGGAACAAGCTACAACCCAGGACTGAGCGGGACGGCCGCGACGCAAAAGCATCGCTCAGTCTCACATCACCTGATCACCGAGCCATGCGGAGCATCTTCGGAAGACGCCGCGCATAGGGAGCGCGGCTCCTCGCCATGCGGGTTTGGATCTGCGGTGGGATGACAGCCTCATCCCGAGGAGCATCGCGTCAGCGATGGGCCAAGAGTTCGGTTGCGGCCGCGCGGGCCGATCATTCCGCTGCCTCAGTCGCAGACTTCGCTTCCATCGACGACAACTTCTCGCCATGCAGCGTGGCCTCGAAGCCCCGCAGCCGCTGATAAATCGAGATCAGTTCGACGATCGTGCTCCAGGAAGTGACCAGATACTGGAACGAGTGTCGCACCTGCGTGAAGGCCCTCAGAATTTGTTGCATCGGCCCCAACGTAATGGCGCCCACAGCAATCGTCGGCGTGAGCAGGACATAACCAACGATGGCGTCAGTCTGCAGATAGATGTATCGGCCGACGTTGAAATACATGAAATTGAGATAGAGACGGAAGTAGTTGCGCCTGATATTGACGAACAGCTGTTGCAAGGTCAGCGGATCCGCACGAACGGAATCATCCTCGCCGAGCACGAGCTCCTTGCGGTAGGCCGCCTCAACTCGCTGGTTGTGAAATTCGATGCCGGGCAGGCGGATCCCGATCAGCGCGAGGGCACCGGTGCCGAACAGCGACCAGACCACCGCGGCCGTTACCAGCGGATAAGGGATCACCCCGACCAGCGGCAATTGGGTGATATTGCTGGACAGCTTGTTCAAGACCGGCAGGAACGCCAGCAGGGTCAGTAGGGCTTCGATGAGATTGACACCGAGGCTTTCCACCGTGCTGGCAAAGCGCATGGTGTCTTCCTGGACGCGCTGTGAGGCGCCTTCAACGCCGCGGAGCCGCGGCCAGTTTTCGACGTAATACTCGTTCATCGCCGTGCGCCAGCGGAAGATATAGTGACTGACAAAGAAGAGCGTCAGCACGGAGACCGTGATCCCAACCAATGCGATGCCGGCAAAGGTCGCCGAATAGCCATAGAGCTGCGCCGTCGTGACCGATCCTGGCTTCGACACTGCGGACTGGATCAGATCGTAGAATGGCCCGAACCAGGCGTTGATCGCGACGTTGACCTGGACGTTGAAGTAGGTGGTGAACAGGATCAGCGCGGAGCCGAGAATTGACCACATCGACCAGGGATGCGGCGAAAACCACATCCAGAATGCCGCGAAGATGGCAACGCAGACAGCAAAATAGAAATCGAACCAGAGTGCTGGCGCCGTCCAGAATGTGTCCACCCCGATGGGCTTTTCGGCCTCCTGAAAAAACTGGGAGGCATATCCATACCACACCACCATCGCCAGCGCGGTCCACAGCAGAACCGAGATAAAAAACAGCTTTGGACGTGGAAAGAAGGAGACGAACATGTCGGCTTGCCTGCGATCGGGTCAGAGGAATCGCGCTGCGCTCTCGAAAAGAGCGGCGCCTGTGACAGTCAGTTGACAGGCCATATGGCGGGAAACGAATTGGAACACAACTGACAAATCGGATGGAATCGGGGCCGCATTCGGGCGGGATACGTCCCTGCAGGTTGTGACGGCGACCTGGAGAGACAAAGTGCTAATCCACATCGGCGGGAAGGAATGACGAAGCCGCCCTTGCCCCTCAGCCGGTCAGCGGCGTTTCGACCACATTGAGGATCGCGTCAAGGCCGCGGCGCAGCGCCGTGCTCACCCGGCCCGTCGACAGCACCAGCAGCAGCAGCGATCGACTGGCGACCGGGAGCGCATGTTCGAAAGCATATTCCTCCGTCGCGCGCTCCGGCTCGCTGGTATCGACCAGTCCGATCCATGACCGGCCCTCGGCGACGGCGGGGAGCACGAAGTCGACCTTGTCCGAATGCGCATTGTAGATCATCAGCACGGTCGCATCCGAGCCGCGGCGCTTGATTCCGCTCGCCTGCGCGCGGCCGTCGAGCAGCATGCCCAGGCAGCGCGTCTCGCCATCCTGCCATTGCTCGACCGTCATGTCCTGCCCCGACGGCGACAGCCAGGCGACGTCCTTGACGTCGAGCTCCTCGTTGTGCGCCCCGACCAGGAAGCGGCTGCGATGCAGGATCGGAAAGGCGTTGCGGACCGCGCTCAGCTTGCGGACGAACTCCCGCAAGGCCCGGCCCCGCGCGTCAATGCGCGGCCATTCCAGCCACGTCGTCTCGTTGTCCTGCGCATAGGCATTGTTATTGCCGTGCTGGCTGTGGCCGAATTCGTCGCCGGCAAGCAGCATCGGCGTGCCGAGCGAGAGCAGGACGGTCGCCAGTAGATTGCGCTTCTGCCGCTCCCTCAAGGTTGTGATGTCCGGATCGTCGGTCGGGCCCTCGAACCCGTGATTCCAGGAGCGGTTGTCGGCGTGCCCGTCGCGGCTATCCTCGCCGTTCGCATCATTGTGCTTGTCGTTGTAGGAGACCAGATCGCCCAGCGTAAAACCGTCATGCGCGGTGACGAAATTGACGCTGGCCCATGGCTTGCGCCCGCGCTTGTTGAACAGATCGCCCGATCCCGAAACGCGCTTGGCGAGATCGGGCACGATGCCCGCATCGCCTTTCCAGAAGCTGCGGACCGTATCGCGAAACTTGTCGTTCCATTCCGCCCATCCCGGCGGAAACTGCCCGACCTGATAGCCGCCGGGCCCGATATCCCAGGGCTCCGCGATCAGCTTGACGCCCGACAGCACGGGATCCTGGCGGCAGGCATCGAGAAAGCCGCCGCCTTCGTCGAAGCCATAGGGCTCCCGCGCCAGGATCGTGGCGAGGTCGAAGCGGAAACCGTCGACCCGCATCTCAGTCGCCCAATAGCGCAGCGAGTCCGCGACCAGCTGCAGCACGCGCTGATGCGACAAATTGACGGTGTTTCCGGTGCCGGTGTCATTGATGTAATAGCGCTTCTGATCCGGCAGCAGTCGATAATAGCTCGCGTTGTCGATGCCCTTGAACGACAGCGTCGGGCCTAGCTCGTTGCCCTCCGCCGTATGATTGTAGACCACGTCGAGGACGACCTCGATGCCATGGGCGTGGAACTGGTTGACCATGGCTTTGAACTCGTTTGCGAACGGCGTCTTCATGTAGCGCGGCTCAGGCGCGAAGAAGGCGAGCGTATTGTAGCCCCAGTAGTTGCGGAGGCCTTTGTCGACGAGATAGCTGTCATCGACGAAGGCGTGGATCGGCAGCAGCTCCGCGCTGGTCACGCCGAGCGAGCGCAGATAGGCCGGGATGGCGGGATTGGCGAGCCCCGAAAACGTGCCGCGATCGTCCTCGGCGACCAGCGGATGC
>NZ_JAFATE010000358.1 GCF_019244115.1 Bradyrhizobium sp. | reverse complement strand
CTGCCGTCGTTGCGGGATCGTCCCTATGGTCGCATCGTTGCCATCGCCTCGACCGCCGGCCTCAAGGGCTATCCCTATGTCAGCGCCTATGTTGCGGCAAAGCATGCCGTGGTGGGCTTGGTCCGCTCGCTTGCGCTGGAGCTGGCGACTACCAACGTGACTGTCAATGCTGTTTGCCCAGGCTTCACGGATACCGACCTCGTTGCGGGCAGCATCGACAACATCATCAAGAAGACCGGCCGCAGCCGGGAACAGGCGACTGCCGAATTGGCGCGTCATAACCCGCAGGGGCGCCTGATAGCGCCGGCCGAAGTCGCCGATAGCGTGCTTTGGCTGTGTGGCACCGGTGCCGGTGCGATTACCGGTCAGGCGATCGCGGTCGCGGGCGGTGAAGTTTGAAATCAACAACAATCGCGATTGATGAGGAAAGACCCATGAGCCGGCCAGCCAATCCCGTCACGCTGCCCTTGGCACAATATCAGCCCCAGCACTTCCTGCTCGCGGCGGCCGATGGCGTGGCGACCGTGACCTTGAACCGCCCGGAACGAAAGAATCCGCTGACGTTCGAGAGCTATCGCGAACTCACGGATTTCTTCCGTGCCTGCGCCTTCGATGATGCACTCAAAGCGGTGGTGGTGACGGGTGCGGGCGGCAATTTCTCGTCCGGCGGCGATGTGTTCGAGATCATCGGGCCGCTGGTGAAAATGGACACCAAGGGGCTGACCGCCTTCACCCGCATGACCGGCGATCTCGTCAAGGCGATGCGAGCCTGCCCGCAGCCGATCGTGGCCGCGGTCGAGGGCATCTGCGCCGGGGCGGGCGCGATCATCGCCATGGCCTCCGATATGCGTCTGGCCGCAAACGGCGCCAAGGTCGCCTTCCTGTTCAACAAGGTCGGGCTTGCCGGCTGCGACATGGGCGCCTGCGCCATCCTGCCCCGCATCATCGGGCAATCGCGTGCTTCGGAACTGCTCTATACCGGTCGTTTCATGACCGCGGAGGAGGGCGAGCGCTGGGGCTTCTTCAGCCGGATCGTCGCGGCCGATCAGGTTCTGCCGCAGGCGCTCGCGCTGGCTGCAGGGGTGGCGCAGGGGCCGACCTTCGCCAACACCATGACCAAGCGCATGCTGGCGATGGAGTGGGCGATGTCGGTGGAGGAAGCCATCGAGGCCGAGGCTGTGGCCCAGGCGCTCTGCATGACCACAGGCGATTTCGAGCGCGCTTTCGAGGCCTTTTCGAATAAAGCCAAGCCGGTATTCCAGGGCAACTGACCGGGGTTCGCGCAACAGAGCCCTTGAAGAGAAACTTGCGACAAGATATTTTAGGTTTAAAATAATTTTCGGATCGATAGCCTGCTCTTGGAGGGTATCATGAAGATCGCGGTCATCGGTGGTGGTCCGGCCGGCCTCTACTCAGCGATCCTGCTAAAGAAGCAGCGTCCCGGCGCCGATATCACGGTCTATGAGCGCAATCGCCCCGACGACACGTTCGGTTTCGGCGTGGTGTTCTCCGATGCTACCCTCGACAATTTCGAGAAGTATGATCCGCCGAGCTATCGCCGCATCACCCAGGAATTCGCCTATTGGGATGATATCGCGGTGCATTTCCGCGGCACGGTGCACCGGGTGGGCGGCAACGGTTTTTGCGGCTGTTCGCGCCGGACGCTGCTCCTGATCCTGCAGGAGCGCGCCCGCGAGCTCGGCGTCAACGTGCGCTTCGAGACCGAAATCGGCGACGAGGCGCGCTTTGAAGGAGCCGACCTCGTCATTCTCGCCGACGGCATCAACAGCCGCTTTCGCGAGAAATACATCGATCACTTCCAGCCCGAGGTCGACCTGCGCTCCAACATGTTTGCCTGGATGGGGTCGACGCGGCCGCTCGATGCTTTCACCTTCATCTTCCAGGAGACGGAGTGGGGGCCCTTCATCGCCCACGCCTATCAATACGAGGTCGGGCGCTCGACCTGGATTTTTGAGACCGACCCGGAGACTTTCAGGCGCGCCGGCTTGACGGGTCTGGACGAGCGTCAGTCGGCCGATCGCATGGCCGAGATTTTCGGCTGGTTTCTCGATGGCCATCCGCTGCTGATCAATCGCTCGATGTGGCGCAACTTTCCGATGATCCGCAACACGCGCTGGGTCAAGGACAACATGGTGCTGCTGGGCGACGCCAAGGCGACCGCGCATTTTTCGATCGGGTCAGGAACCAAGCTCGCGATGGAGGATGCGATTGCGCTTGCCGATGCGATGGCGCGCGCGCCTGACGTCGCTGCCGCCCTGAAGGACTACGAGGAGGGGCGCCGCGAGGAAGTGGAGAAGACCCAGCACGCCGCTGACGTCTCCTTGGTTTGGTTCGAACATGTCGACCGCTTCTGGGATTTCGACCCGGTTCAGTTCGCCTTTGGCGTCATGACCCGCTCCAAGGCGATCACCTATGACAATCTCACGCTGCGCGCGCCGGGTTTCGTCGCCGAGGTCGATAAGGCCTTTGCGCGGCAGGTACAGGCGCGCGGGCTCGACGTCGATGTCGAAAAGCCAGTCGCCCCGATGTTCCAGCCGCTCAAACTGCGCGACATGCGGCTAGAAAATCGCGCCGTGGTCTCGCCGATGTGCATGTATTCGGCCAAGGAGGGTGTGCCGACCGATTTTCATCTGGTGCACTATGGATCGCGCGCGATCGGTGGCGCCGGCCTGATCTTCACGGAAATGACCTGCGTCGGCCGCGAGGCGCGGATCACGCCCGGTTGCGCTGGTCTGTGGACCGATCAGCAGGAGGTCGCCTGGCACCGCATTGTCGATTTCGTGCACACCAACTCCGCCGCTAAATTCGCATTGCAGCTTGGCCACGCCGGCCGCAAGGGCGCCACCAAACTGATGTGGGAGGGGATCGACCGGCCGCTTGAGGAAGGCGGCTGGGACGTCATCTCAGCGTCGCCAATTCCTTACTTTCCCGACAGCCAGGTGCCGCGCGAAATGGACCGTGCCGCGATGGAGGCGGTCAAGGCCGCGTTCGTGGCCTCGGCAGAGCGTGGCGAGCGCTGCGGCTTCGACATGCTGGAGCTGCACTGTGCCCACGGCTACTTGCTGGCAAGCTTCATCTCGCCGCTCACGAACACGCGCTCGGATGCCTATGGCGGCTCACTGGAAAACCGCCTGCGCTTTCCGCTGGAAGTTTTTCAGGCGATGCGGGCAGCATGGCCGGCACACAAGCCGATGTCGGTGCGCATTTCCGCGACCGACTGGGCAGAGGGCGGGATCACAGGCGACGATGCGGTCCAGATTGCCCGGGCCTTCGCCGAGGCCGGCGTCGACCTGGTGGATGTCTCGACCGGCCAGACCGTGCGTGATGCCCAGCCGGTCTATGGACGCATGTTCCAGACCCCGTTCTCCGATCAGGTGCGTAACGAGGCGCGGGTCGCCACCATGTGCGTCGGCAACATCACGACATCGGATCAGGTCAACACCATCCTGGCCGCCGGGCGGGCCGATCTCGTAGCGCTTGGCCGGCCGCATCTGGTTGATCCCTCCTTCACGATGAGGGCCGCTGCCTGGTACGGCGCTGACGGGATGTTCTGTCCGCCGCAATATCTGCCCGGCAAGGAGCAGATCTTCCGCAACAGCTTGCGGGACCGGCAGGACTTCGAAGACCTGAAGATTAAGGCTAAGCCGAAGACCCGGGCCGAGCTCAGGGAGGAGGCGCGAAAGCCGCTTGCGGCGGAGTAAGCGGCCGTGCGACCCTCTCCGGCGGCATTGGTCGGCGTTGGGGTACGGAGTTCAGGCCATGAAGGCGGTTATCGTTGGCTGCGGGATCGGCGGCCTTACCATGGCATTGATGCTGCGGGCGCGGGGCATCGAGTGCGAGCTGTTCGAGCAGTCGGAAACCATTCGCGAGCTCGGCGTCGGCATCAATACGCTGCCGCATGCGATCCGCGAGCTCGCCGGGATCGGCCTTTTGGATCGTCTCGATGAGGTCGCGATCCGCACCCATGAGCTGTTCTACCTGACCCGGCACGGCCAGCAGGTCTGGCACGAAAAGCGCGGGCTCGATGCCGGCCACGAGGTTCCGCAATTCTCAATTCATCGCGGCCGCCTGCAAGGCGTCATCCATCAGGCTGTGCTCGAACGGCTCGGCAACGACGCCGTCCACACCGGCTGCCGCCTCGGTGCGTTCACCCAGGACGAGGGCGGGGTGACCGGCTATTTCTTTGACCGCAGCGGGGCTCACACGCACACGGCGCGCGGCGATATTCTGATCGGCGCCGACGGCATCCACTCCAAGGTTCGGCAGACGCTGTTTCCCGAAGAGGGACCGCCGTGCTGGAATGGCCTGATGCTGTGGCGGGGTGCCGCGGACTGGCCCGTTTTCCTGACGGGACGATCCATGATCATCGCCGGTGGCCTCAACGCCAAGGCGGTGATCTATCCGATCGCGGAAGGGTCGAGCCCAGCCAGCCGCCTGACCAACTGGGCGGTGCTGGTCAAGATCGGGGACGGCACGACGCCGCCGCCGCGTCGGGAGGACTGGTCGCGGCTCGGCAAGCCGGAAGAGCTGATGCCGCATGTCGCCGGCTTCTCAATCTCCCAGGTCGATTTCGCCGCCTTGGTGCGCGCGACGCCGGAGTTCTGGGAATACCCCTGCTGCGACCGCGATTCCTTGCCGTATTGGTCGAGCGGCCGCGTCACCCTGCTTGGCGATGCCGCGCACCCGATGTATCCGGTCGGCTCGAACGGGGCGTCCCAGGCCATTCTCGACGCCCGCAGCCTCGCGGATGCGCTGGCCCGCTCCGAGCACCCGCGCCAGGCCCTTGTCGCCTATGAGCGGCAGCGCCTGCCGATGACCGCCGAGGTGGTCGCCTCCAACCGGCGCGGCGGCCCCGAGGGCGTCATTGACGCCGTCGAGCAACTCGCGCCCCAGGGCTTCACCGACGTCGACACGATCCTGAACTACGAGGCGCGCGAGGCGATCGTCCGCGGCTATGCCGCGCGGGCGGGATTTGCCGCGCGGGTCGTCTCGCGTTAGTCCTCAAGGCGGTCCCTTGGCTAAGCCGGGGGCGGCGGCAGGAAGTGGATATTGTGCTCGGCCGCGAGCTTGATGACCTCTTCCGGATTCTGCTGCTTCATGTTGTGAATGGCCCAGAACAGATCGTAGAGCCTGCGGGTCGGTGACACCCAGAACAGCGTCTTTGCCGGCTGCTGCGACTTGTTGAAGATTCCGTGCGGCTTGCCCATCGGCAGGCGCACGGTATCTCCAGGAGTGGCATACTCATCGGCGCCGTCGAGCATGAAGTCCAGCCGGCCTTCCAGGATGTAGAGATACTCGTCCTGATCGGGATGGATGTGCGGTGGCACGAACGTCCCCGGCGGGAATGTCGCGTGCCAGGAAAAGCTCTGGTCGGAAAGGCTTTTCGGCACATAGGTCTGGCCAAGAATACTCCAGGTGATGCCCTGGATGCCCTCATTGGCCCGCGTGATGCCGGCGATCTCGGTCCTCATGGCGATGTGTTTCCTTTCCCTTGCTTACTTGGCTGCCGCGCAATCCTTGGCATAGCGGTCGCCATAGTTCTCGAACACTTTTTGCACGATCTCAGTCTGGAATTTTCCGTCGGGACGCTTGGCGACCTTGGTCAGGTAAAAATCCTGGATCGGATAGCCGTTGGTGTTGAACTTGAAGCCGCCGCGCAATGACGCGAAATCGGCCTTCTTCAGCGCAGAAGCGACCGCATCCTTGTTCGAGAGATCGCCCTTCACCGCTTTGACCGCGCTGTCGATCAGCATCGCGGCGTCGTAGGCCTGCATAGCGTAGGTGCCGGGCACGCCGTTGTAGGCGGCCTCGTAGCCGGCAACGAATTTCTTGCTCGCGGCATTATCGAGATTGGGGGCCCAGTCGGCACCGCCGAACATGCCGACCGCGGCATCCTGCTGTGCCGGCAGGGTCGATTCATCGACGGTGAACGCGGAGAGCACGGGGATGCTGTCGGCGAGGCCGGCCTGCCTGTACTGCTTCACGAGGTTGACGCCCATGCCGCCCGGCATGAAGGTGAAAACGGCATCTGGCTTGAGCGATGCAATCTTGGAGAGTTCGGGCTGGAAGTCCAGCGAGCCCAGCGGCATGTAGGATTCCTCGACGATCTCGCCCTTGTAGTCGAGCTTGAAACCCGCGACGGAATCGCGGCCTGCCTGATAGTTCGGAACCAGCAGATAGACGCGCTTGTAACCGCGATCCTGCGCGACCTTGCCGAGGATCTCGTGCACCTGGTCGTTCTGATAGGAGGTCACATAGAAAAACGGGCTGCACTCCTTGCCGGCGTAGCTCGACGGACCTGCATTCGGGCTGATCAGGAACGTCTTGTTGTCGATGACCGGCTTGTGAATCGCTTGTAGGATGTTGGAGAAGATCGGGCCGACGACGAAATCGACCTTGTCGCGTTCGAGCAGGCCCTTCACCTTGGTGACCGCGCCGTCGGGCTTCAGCTCGTCGTCTGCCACGACGACCTCGACATCTTTCCCGGCCATCTTGCCGCCCAGATCCTTGACCGCGAGCGCAAAACCATCGCGCACCTGCTGGCCAAGCGCGGCCGCCGGTCCCGAAAGCGTCACGATGACGCCAATCTTGATCTTGTCCTGTGCCAAGGCCGGGACAGCGGCAACGCTCCACAACGCGACCAGCACGGCCAAACTCAACTGTCTTTTCATTATGCTCCCCTCGATCGGCATCGGGGTCCACGCCAATTGAACCCGCTCATCCGTTTCGAGCTTATTCTGATGAAGGCTTTCGCCGCAAGCGACGCCGTTGACGCGCCTGACCCCGCGAGGGCGGCATGCAATCCCCGCGCCAGTTATTTGAAGCCTAAAGAAATGCCGACCGAAAGCGTAGCGCAGACGGGGCTTTGACTTGCCGCGACTCCCAAATTGTTCGAAACTTAAAGCAATGCCGGCTCGCCCGCGATTGCCGGCAGCGGCGCCGCGCGGGTAGGGCATGCGAGCATGATGCTGGATTCCGAGACCAAGGCCGTCGAGCAACCGGAAGATCACGCCGACGAACTCAGGCTGTGGCTTCGGCTCCTGACCTGTACGACCCTGATCGAGGGCGAAGTGCGCACCCGGCTGCGCGCGCGCTTCGACGTCACGCTGCCGCGCTTCGATCTGATGGCCCAGCTCGACAAGGCGCCTGATGGTATGACCCTGTCCGATGTGTCGAAGCGGATGATGGTCTCGAACGGCAATGTCACGGGGCTGGTGGAGCGTCTCGTCGAGTCCGGGCATCTCGATCGGCGCACATCCGCGACTGATCGCCGCGTGCAGGTGATCCGCCTGACCAAGCTCGGCCGCGCCGAGTTCCGCAAGATGGCGGCCGAACACGAAACCTGGATCGCCGACATGTTCTCGGAACTGACGCCCAAGGATGTCCGTGAATTGATGCGGCTCTTGGCCAAGACCAAGGCGTCGGCACAAAACTCGGCCAAGCGCCGGTCAGGCTGATGCGGGCGCCGCGGCACAGGCAAATCTCAGGGACAGAAAGGGGCAGGAAACGCCGATTTGGACTATTGCGCAAAATTATTTTAAGCCTAAAATGTTTAAGGATAAAGCGCTGCCGGGCGTTCGCGATTGTTGGTCTCGAGCCGTTTCTTCAGGAGCGAGGGAGCGATGGAAATGTCAGGTCAAGAGCCGAGGCTGGGTCCTTCGGGTCATGTTGACGATTTTGCGCGGCGGAATCTTCCGCCCTTCCAACATTGGCCGGATCTGCTGCTCGACCGGTCGGAGTTTCAATATCCCGATTATCTGAACGCCGGTGTCGAGCTGACCGACCGCATGGTCGAAAAGGGATTTGGCGATCACACCGCCCTGATCGGCAACGGCCGCCAGCGCACGTACAAGGAACTCGCGGATTGGTCGAACCGTCTGGCCCATGCCCTGGTCGAGAATTACGGGGTCAAGCCCGGCAATCGCGTCCTGATCCGCTCGGGCAACAACCCTGCGCTGGTGGCGGCATGGCTGGCTGCGACCAAAGCGGGCGCCGTCGTCGTCAACACCATGCCGATGCTGCGCGCCGGCGAGCTCGGCAAGATCGTCGACAAGGCGGAGATCGCGCTGGCGCTCACCGACAGCCGCATCGCCGATGAACTGGTCGCCTGCGCCAAGACCAGTCGTTTTCTGAAGCAGGTGGTGAACTTTGACGGCACGTCGAACCATGATGCGGAGCTTGATCGCGTGGCGCTCAACAAGCCGGTCCGGTTCGATGCGTTCAAGACCGGCCGGGACGATGTCGCCTTGCTCGGCTTTACCTCCGGGACAACAGGCGAACCCAAGGCGACGATGCATTTTCATCGCGACCTCCTGATGATCGCGGATGGCTACGCCAGAGAAGTCCTGCAAGTTACGCCCGATGATGTCTTCGTCGGTTCGCCGCCGCTTGCATTTACGTTCGGCCTTGGAGGACTTGCGATCTTCCCGCTGCGGTTCGGCGCGACCGCCACGCTGCTCGAGAACGCGTCCCCCGGCGAGATGATCAAGATCATCGAAACCTACAAAGCCACGATCAGCTTTACTTCGCCGACCGCCTATCGCGCCATGATGGCGGCGATGGAGCAGGGAGCCGACCTGTCGTCGCTGCGCCTTGCGGTATCGGCCGGCGAGACGCTGCGCGCGCCGGTGTTCGAAAGCTGGACCCGCAAGACCGGCAAGCCCATTTTGGACGGGATCGGCAGCACGGAGATGCTGCACATCTTCATCACCAATCGGGTCGAAGACGCCACCGCGGGTAAAACGGGACGGCCGGTGACGGGCTATGAGGCGAAGATCGTCGACGACGAGATGAACGAACTGCCGGTGGGAAGCGTCGGCAAGCTCGCAGTGCGAGGGCCGACCGGATGCCGCTATCTCGCGGATCCGCGACAGACGAACTATGTGCGGGGTGGCTGGAATCTGACCGGCGATGCCTTCGTCCGCGACGAAGAGGGCCGCTTTTCCTTCGTCGCTCGTGCCGACGACATGATCATCTCCTCCGGTTACAACATCGCAGGCCCCGAGGTCGAAGCGGCGCTGTTGTCCCATCCCGCAGTGGCGGAGTGCGGTGTGGTCGGCGCGCCCGATGACGCGCGCGGCATGATCGTCAAGGCCTACATCGTGCTCGCCTCCGGCCTGGAGGCCGACGACGCGCTGGCGGCGGCGTTGCAGGACCATGTCAAACGCGAGATCGCGCCCTACAAATATCCGCGCGCGATCGAGTTCGTGGCGCAACTGCCGAAGACCGAGACCGGCAAGCTGAAGCGCTTTGCCTTGCGGCAGATGGCGCAAGGCGGTGCCTCGGCCGGCATGGCCGCGGAATGAACGCATCAAGATGATGGAGAACACCTGGTGAGCACCCAAAAAGGGCCCACACTCGCGGTGCTGCCGCTCGGCAAGGACAGCGCTTCTGCGCCCGCGAAGATCCTGCAGCCGAGCGGCTGGCCGATGCCGAAAGGCTATGCCAATGGCATGGCCGCCGATGGACGAATTGTCGTGACGGGCGGCGTGATCGGCTGGGATCGCGACGAACATCTGGCGGCCGACTTTGTCGGTCAGGTGCGCCAGACGCTGCAGAACATTGCGGCGATTCTCGCCGAAGGCGATGCGCGGCCGGAGCATCTCGTGCGGCTGACCTGGTATGTCGTCGACATGGACGAATACCTTGCGAATCTGAAGGAACTCGGCCGCATCTATCGCGAGATCGTTGGTGCGCACTATCCGGCGATGGCGCTCGTTCAGGTCGTCCGCCTCGTCGAAAAGGCCGCGCGCGTCGAGATCGAAGCCACCGCGGTGGTGCCGCGGTAACATCAAGGCTTTCAGTGATCGCTGAAAGCCTTGATCGGTTGGCACATGCGTCCGAGCTTTTGGCGCGATCAGGCCACGCCTGACGGGATCAATATTCGCAGTAGCGGCGGGGATAGCGCACCCAGGCGCCATCAGGACGCTGCAGGTAGCAGCCTCTGTCGTAATAATAGTAACCGCCCCGGCGCGGCTCGCCATGCGCCGCAACTGCGGCCCCGGTTCCCGCACCGACGATGGCGCCGATCGCAGCCCCCCGGCCGCCACCGACCGCGCCACCGATGATGGCGCCCGCCGCTCCGCCCACGAGCGCGCCGCCAAGCGGGTCTTGCGCAGATGCAGTTTCAAAGGGTGCGCAGACCGCGAGCGCGAGCAGCCCGGCGAGCGCGAATTTCGGCATCATCTTGATTTCTCCCCAAGTCTCTCTTCATCAATATCGCGGGCGACACTGAAGGCAGCCTCAGCAGACGTCAAGTCGCCAGCGCGAGCAGGGCTTCCGGGGTTTTACGGAGCAAAATCAGCGTTTGGTATGTGCTCTGCGCATTCTTTCGTTTTGGACTGGGACCCAGCGGGTCCTGCAGAATTGTGGCAACGCACAGACTGGGTCGCACAGCACGCCGTGCGCCTTTCGGAGCGACGAGCTTCGCGCCCAGGCAAAATCCAGATCAACATTTTCAAACAGCAGAGAAGACGGCGCTCCATGTTCCCGCGGCAGGATATGCCCGGGTCAAGCGGCATTCGTGTCCCTCTGAAATCAAGAGCAACTGTGTTAGAAGTAGCCCGGCGATCGGCCGACCTCAAGGCTGGCGCGAAGGCGCGCCACCGCCTTCGGCGGCTGAAGGCCTTGATCCCGTCCGCTCGCCGGTCTGTTGGCTTGGCATGCGCTCGGCCGAGGACCGAGCGCGGTAAGAGCGCGCTCGCTCAGCTCACCGCAACGCGTAGCGGCTGGGATCCCATTTCGGCCGCCGCGCGAGCATGGTGTTGAGGATCACGATCAGCTTGCGCATGCAGGCGACGAGCGCCGCCTTGGGTTTTTTGCCCCTGGCGATCAGGCGATCATAGAAGGCCATGAGGACAGGGTTGTTCAGCCTGGCGGCGCCGACACAGGGCATGTAGATGGCGTTTCTCACCCAGCGGCGTCCACCCTTGATCTGGCGGTGGCCACGCCGTTTGCCGCTGTCGTCGTCATAAGGGGCAGCGCCGATCAGGGCACTGGCGATCTTGTCGCTAACTTCGCCGAGCTCGGGCAGGCCTGCAACGAGGTTTGTGGCAGTGGTCTCGCCGAGCCCGGGCACACTCTCGATGATCTCAGCGCGCTCAGCAGATCCGGAGTGGATTTCACCTTGGCGGAGATCGCATCCTCGAGCTTGGCAATCTCATTGTCCAAGCATCTCAGAACGGGGGCTTGTGCTTTCTGCACCAAGCCGGGCGCGGCGTGCTCGCTTTGGCATTGCAGGCGCGCCCTGACATTGACAAGCGCTGAGCGTGCCTTCACCAGCGCCTGCAGTTCCTCACAGGCCGCATCGTAGACCTGAGTGGCCCCCTCGCTAAAGGTCTCGGCGAACCAGGCGATCATCTCCGCGTCGATCGCATCGTTCTTGGCCAGACGTCCGGCCGACAGCGCGAAGTTGCGAACCCGCTTGGGGTCGACGATCCGCACCTCGATGTCGGCCTGGCGCATTGCCTTGGCCCAGTCCCGCTCATAGCCGCCGCTCGCCTCCATCACCGCCTTGGTCACCTTGTGCTTGCGCTAACCAGCCAACCAGCTTACCTCGTCCCTCTGGCGTGCTCGGAAAGGCCAGGCAAAGCTTGAGCGCACGGATGCACGCGTCCACCTTGGCCTTGGAGACATCGATGCCGACGACAACAGCGTCATTTTGTGCCATCATCCACTCCCTTCTTTGCTCGGTTCGGGCTCAAAGCCCATGCAACTGTTCGGGTTGAGGAAGACACCGGAGCTGTCCCACGCTCTCTAACAGGCTCATGGCCTTTGGCGCAGCGGGCTTAGTTCCAGCAACGGGCGGTTGGTGAGAACCGCCCGTTTGCACATTCTGGCAGATTTTCTCCACACAAGGGCGCAGTCACGACCACCGCGTCCCGCGGCGCGTGCGCAAAGACTTTGTGACGCAGTGAGACTAACCCAATCAGGGTTTAGAGTGCCAAGGGCACGCCGGCGATTTCTGCCTGGCATCGCTTGACCAGTGTATCCGGCGTTCCCTTGGCATCGACGATGGTCCAGTCGACTGTCCCGATCCGATAGCTCTCTTGGGTGGCGGCAATCTCGGTCGTTGCATCGGAGGCATCGGCGCCTCGGCCCGCGATACGTTCTTGTCGGGTGGCGAGGTCCGCCACGAGAAAAAAGCCTGCGAAGCCTACGCCGGCTTTGCGCGCCGCCTCGCGAATGGCATTGCGCTCCTCTTCCTTCGCATAGACCGCATCGACCACGACGGAATGCCCTTGCGATAGCATTTCCCGCGCGCGGTCGACCATTGCCTCGTAGATCCCTACGTTGATCTCCGGCTCATAGGCGTTGGCGGGGAGTTTCTCGGTTTCGCCGAGTCCGAAAAGTTGCTTTCTCAAGACGTCGCTGCGCAGGATGACGGCGCCTGGCAGCGGCGCAACCAGCGGCGCGATGCCGCGCGCCAGGACCGACTTGCCGGTTCCTGACAGCCCGCCGACAGCAATGAGGATCGGCGCGGGCGGATGGATCAGCGTGCAGGCCAGATCGAAATAGCGGCGCGAGGTCGCTGTCATCGCCGCCTTGTCGGATGCCGAACCGTCTCGCTTTAGCCGTGCGAGCACGACGTGAGCGCGAATGGCGGCACGAATCGACATCAACAGCGGAAGCGTCGTCAACGCCTGCATGTTTTCGGGCGCCGCGATGGCAAGATAGCGGTTCAGCAGCGAGTTGGCCGCCTCCGGCCGGCCATAACGGAGAAAATCCGTCAGCGGAAATGCCAGATCGTAGAGCACATCCACCGTGGCGATCGTCTCGTCGAACTCGATCGCGTCAAACAGCACGGGCTTGCCATCGATCAGCACGATGTTCGCCAGATGCAGGTCGCCGTGGCATCGCCGCACAAATCCGCTTCGTCCGCGGATGTCGAGCAGGTTTCGAACGCGCGCAAACGCGGCCTGCGATGCGTTGTCGAGATCGTCGATTGCAGCGGGCGCAAAGCCGCCAAAAGAACTGCCGAAGGCGTGCAGCGCCGAACTGTTGCCCTGGATCAGGCGGGGAATCGAGGCGGTCCAGGCCTGTCCGTCTGCAGGCGGGGCGATCGCGTGAGAGGCCGCGACCGCGTCCGCAATGGCATCGACAAGCCCGGGATCGAGCGGGCCGGCTTCAGCCAGATGATCGATCGTCTGCCGTTCGTCGAAGCGCGTCATTTCGATGGCGTATTCCACCGGCGTGCCGTCGCCATCGAGGCTGAGCGACCCGTTTTCCGCGCGCGTGATCGGCACGACCCGTCGATAGATCTCTGGCGCAAATGGCCGGTTGATCCTGATCTCGTCCTCGCACGCTGCCTTGCGTTTCGCGAGACTCGAATAGTCGAGGAAGGGAAAGCGAACCGCACGCTTGATCTTGAGGGCCCGCGCTCCCTCGAGGAAGACTGACGCGGCATGCGTATCGATCCGGTGCATGCACGGATGCTGTTCCGGGTTTGTCAGGAACGCGAACACGCGTGCTTGGCTGTCGTCGGTTTCGGAACTCGTCATCGGCGCGCGCCTTGCGTCATGTCTAAATGGGTGACTGCCTCATGGCCGGAGCACCGCAGCTCCCAGGATCTGCCCGGTCCGGAGTTTCGCCAGCGCCGCCGTCGCGCATATAGCCGGTGAAGAGCGGGCGGTCGCAGAGATTTTCCATGCCATGCCGGCAATACGAACAGACCCCGCAGGTGTATCCGAGCTAGGGAATCCCATCGCGTGCATTTGTGTTCTCCGACCTGAGCGGCCCGGGCGGCTGCAGCAACACCTATCCGGGGCAATGGATACCAGTCTTGACCTCTGTCAACGATTGTTGGGGCGAGTGATCCTCATGACGCGGCACCTTGATCGAGATCAAGAACAAACGCCCGCGAAGCCCTAATGTTCACGGGCGAGGAGAGTGCGCATGCCGATCAAGGACGTCCTTTTGCCGCTGGTCGGGGAGCCCGATGATCGCGCGATAGCGGCGATCGAGAAATGCGTTGCGGTCGCCGGGGATCTGGCCGCCAGGATCGATGCCGTGGCGGTCCAAGAGGATGTTTCCGTTCGGCCGGCGCTTCTCGCTTCGGATGACGCTGTCGGACGCGAAACGGTGCGCGGCACCACCGACGCACGCGGCCTTCTCCGGGCATTCGATGATGCCGCGACCCGCTTCGGGGTGCGCCACGTGCAGGACTTGCGACGGCTGCCTGGCGACGAGATTGCGCCGGCGCTCGCGTGGCAGGCCCGATTGAGGGATC
>NZ_JAFATE010000348.1 GCF_019244115.1 Bradyrhizobium sp. | reverse complement strand
GTCGAGCCGCATTCGGTCGAAGGCGATTCCGGCTCGGTCTATCTCTGGATCGAGGCGCTCGACGAGGACAACCACCCGAGCGGCGTGCCGCGGGCGTTTCGCCTGCCGTTTACCGATCAACTCGCTGATAAGACTCACACCGCGATGAACGAGATCAAAGCGGGACATCCGCAGGGCGGCCGCGCCGCCGATTTCGGCGGCGGCGAGGGCCGTCTCATCGATGCGGTACGCGAATACATCACGCCGAAGACGGTGATCGAGACCTCTGGCGGCGATTCCTCGACCGGCGAATTCATCGCGCCACCGCCGGGCGGCGAAGGGGTGGTGTTCACCCCGCTGCCGCCGCCGCGCATGCCGCCGAAGGACGAGCAGGATTAGGAGTGGGGCGACCGGTAGAACCTCCTGCGCATCAAGCCCCTTGGATAGGCTTCCGCGGTCAGGTTGCCATCGCAATATCGATTGCCGGCAGGAACGCGGTCATGCCGGCTGAAGCAAGGGCGGTGCGAATGCGCGCGAGTTCGTCTCGCACTGGATCGCCAGCGCCTTTGCGCAGCCACGCGCAAAGCGCGCGACCGCGGGCGGCGAACAGATCCGCCCACGCCAGCGGCTCCGCGCGGGTATAGTCCTGCAGTCTGCCGACATAGGCCAGCGCCCCCTCGGCATCGCGCGCCGACAAAAGCGCCTCGATTGCATCGCGGTAGAACCAGAGATGATTGTGCCCCACCGAGCCTCGGCCGAGCATGGCCTCGCCTTCCGCGAGCAGGGTTGCGCGCTCGCCGGGGCTCTCGACCGCGCGGCTCAGCGCGCTGATCACCTTGGGACCGCAAAACTGCATTCCGGCATCCCGGCAGATTGCCAGCGCCTCGCGAAGCAGCGACTCTGCTTCGGCGCGACGACCGGCGTGGAGCAGCAGACGCGCTTCCATCTCGAGGCCTTGAGCCTCGAAACGCCGAGCGCCGAGTTGCCGGGCAATCCGCATGACGCGCGCCAGATAGGCCTTGGCCGCCTGATACTCGGCCAGCTCATAACAGGCGAAGGCGCCGGCAATTTCTCCGAGCAGCTCGGCCCGGGGCTGGCCGACCAAAGCGGCGACGCGCGCGGCGGCATCGCCATCCTCGCGCGCCTGGCGTATTTCGTTCAGATACATGCGGCTGAAGCCGACCATTGAGCGGTTGGCGACCTCGATACGGCCGAACCCGTGCTGCTGGCAAAGCGCAACGCAGCGGCCGAAATAGTCGCAGGCCGTCTTCATCTTGCCCTGGGCATAGGCTGCGTCGGCAAGACCGCCCAGCGCGCGTGCCTCGGCCTCGGCCGAGCCGGAGCGCCGCGCGTAATCGAGACCGCGCTCATGCTCCTCGCGGCAACCGTCGACCTTGCCAAGCGGAAAGAAGATGTTGCCTCTCAGATGATGCAGCCGGGCAAGCTCGCTCACCATGCCGTGGCGCTCGGCCACAGCTTGTGCCTGCGCGAGCAATTCGAGCGCCTCGGTCAGACCTTCGCTGACGCGCAAGCCCTCTGCGAGGCCCAGCCGCGCCCGGCACAGCGCGGTTTCGTCCGAGGACGCCGCCATTGCCGATCGATAGGACGCGATCGATGATGCGATGTCGCCAAGATCGCGCTGCAACTCGCCGCGGAGGCAGATCAGGGAATGCCGATCGGCTTCCGCGCGCGCGATCTGCAGGCCGCGTTCCGCGAGGCGCAGCGCGGCATCGATGTGATAGTCGGCGCGTTGGGCCGTGGCCGCTTGCAGATACGCATCCGCCGCCCGCTCGTCCTCGGCACGGTCCAGGTGCTGGGCGCACAATACGAGATCCTGCGCCTCGAACCATTCGGCGGCGCGCTGATGCAGTTGCTTTCGGCGCGAGCGCAGCAGCGATGAATAGGCGCCTTCCTGGATCAGCGCATGTGCAAACAGAAAATCCTCGCCTTCCGGCAGCGCCAGCGCATTGCTGATCAGCCCATCGCAGACGTAGTTCGGCTCATCGACGAGGTGACGCAAGAGAGCGAGAGAAAAGCGCTGGCCGATCACGGCGGCGGCCTGCAGCGCCTGACGATCGGACGACGAGAGCCGGTCCATGCGTGCCAGCACGAGGCTTTGAATCGACGGCGGAACGGCATCCGCGGTGCCTTCCTCGACGTTGCGCAGGAGCTGCTCGAGAAACAGCGGATTGCCGGCGGCGCGCTCGATGCAGGCGATGGCAACGCGCTGTGTTGCGTCCATGAAGCTGCCGGCAAGGCTCAAGGCCTCATCGCGGCGCAGCGGACCGAGATCGATCGTCGCGAAGGGAACACCCCGACAGCTCGCGCGCCATACCGTGTCGATCGGGTCACCCTCGACACGCGATGTCAAGATCAGGAGGCCGGGACCCTCGGTCAATGCCGACGCAAATGCCGTGAGCAGTCCAAGCAGCTGCGGATCGGCCCAATGAAGGTCCTCCACCAGGGTGAACGTCGGCCGTTCGGCGCAAGCACGGGCCGCGATGGCATTGGCGACCGCCCGCCTGCCGCGGTTTCGTGCCGCGTTGTCCATCGCGTCGTAGAGGATACGCGTCTCCGCAGTCTGCGGCAGGTCCAGTAGATCGTACAGAAAGGCAAGGTGTTCGGCTGGCACCACCTTCGCCGCGATCAACTCGTCGATGCTCTGCTGCCTGGCCTCGACGCTGGAAATGGCAGCGAGTCCCAGCATGCTGGCCAGCAGCGCGCGAACGGCATCCTGGCCCCGGCCCACCCCGAAATCGAGCACCAGTCCGCGGTGGGCGGTGAAGCCAGCTGCCTCCGCAAGGCGGCGCATCTCCTCGACGAGCCGCGTCTTGCCGATTCCGGCTTCGCCACGCACGTGGACAATTTGTCCACTCCGCCGCGCCAGCGTTGCCGCAAGCATGGCCTTGAATTGCTCGAGCTCGGCGACCCGTCCGACAAACGCGCTGCGGCTCGCGGAGCCTGAATCGTTCGCAAGGCCGTCCAGTCGCCAGATGCGCACAGGGGCGTCGAAGCCCTTCACGTCAGTTTCACCCAGCGCGGCGCAGGCTGCGCGATCGGCAAGCGCGCGATAGACGTCGCCGGACAGTAGCGTCTCGCCGGGCCCGGCGAGCGCGACCAGCCGTGCCGCGAGGTTCACACTGTTGCCGAGAACGGTGTAGTCGTGCGTGTCGACACGACTGAGAGTCCCGGCGACCACCTCGCCGCTGGCAATGCCAATATGGGCCTGCAGCTCGCGCGTCGAGGTCTCCGCGCTGCGCGCGAGCGCGGCGTGGATGTCCAGCGCCGCACGCGCCGCGCGCAGCGGATCGTCGTCATGCGCTCGGGGTGCGCCGAAGAGCGCCATCACCGCGTCACCAATGTGCTTGTCGACACTCCCCCCATATCCGACCACGATGCCGTCCACCTGGGCCGTGAAGGCTGCGACCAGTTCGCGCAGCTGCTCGGGGTCGAGGGATCGGGACAAGGTCGTGAACCCGCAGAGGTCGGCGAACAGGATCGTGACCTGGCGACGCTCGCCACCCGCTGTGTCCGCAGAGCCGGAAGGCTTGCGTATCGGGGCCGACCTCAGCTCATCGATCGCGGCCAGGAGGCGCTTGCGATGACCGAGGGAGTTCACGCCAAGCTCTTTGAGATCGGCGTCGGTGAGCTGCGCAACGACATCGAAGTCGATGTCGTTCGCGGCAAAGGCAGGGGCATACTGGGTCAGGCCCAGCTTTCGCAGCCATTGCTCGATCGCCCTGCTCAACGGGTACCTCGTGCGCCGCGGAATGCGGCAGGTTACTCGCTATGACGAATGAATCAAGGAGGCGTGGCAGAGATCGGCGCTCTGCGGTGCGGCGGGACGACCGGCCTGCGGTACCGTTTGCCGCTCCATCAACTCCGCTGCGGGTCGCTGTGTCTAGCTGAACCTTTTCTCCGTCGGTTTGACTCACGTCATGCCCAGGCTCGCACACCGGGCTTTCAGAAGCTTAAGTGCTGGCGGGCGTCGCTCGGGCTCGTGCCGCTTCGCAACAGATGCTCCGGGAGAAGTGAACAGCCCACTGCGGCATGCATTGGTGAATTCAGCAAAGCGCAGGAGGAGCCTATGCCGAACTCTCTCGCCGTTTTCCTTTTCTGGCGCGGCGCTGTTCTTTGCGGCCTCGACTGCTTTGGCCGGAGAACAGGTGCTTGAATTCAACCTTGGCAAGGAGGATTCCGATGGCATCCAATATCGAGACGACGAAGAAAGGCTATGAATATTTTCAACGAGGCGACATCCCGGGTCTGCTGCGTGAGCTGATCGATGACAGCTGCACCTGGATCATTCCAGGTCCGAAGGACAAGCTGCCATGGGCTGGCACTTTCAACGGGAAGCAGGAGATTGCAAATTTCTTCGCGCAGGTCGGCGAGAATCTCGAGTTCACCGAGTTTGGACCGCGCGAGCTGATAGAGCAGGGCGAAACAGTCGTGGCCCTGGGGACCCTGACCGGACGGGTCAAGAGAACAGGCAAGACCATGAGGAACGAATGGGCGCACGTGTTCAGGTATCGTGACGGAAAAGTGGTGCTCTTCCAGGAATACATTGACACTGCGGCAGACGTGCTCGCACTGTCCTGACGAATGCGCTTGAACGCGTCGGTCTGAAGTGCTTCCACGGCCGTCCACACCGGCTGTGCGCAGCCGAAATCCAAAGCGCGATACTGCTCCACCACAAAGCCCTCGCGCTTTAGAAGCGATCACTTGGGAAGCAAAGGGCCATGACCTATTTCGACCTCGGGCCGTACAGCCGCAAGATCACGACGTCTTCGCCGGAAACCCAGCTCTGGTTCGACCGGGGACTGAACTGGCTGTTCGGCTTCAACCATGGTGAGGCGATCAAGTGTTTTCAGCGGGCGCTCGATCACGATCCGCAATGCGCGATGGCGCATTGGGGCATCAGCTACGCCTCGGGGCCCAACTATAACCTGCCCTGGGTTCGCTATGACCCGCTCGGACGGCAAATGGCGCTTTCGGCATCGTATGACGCCATGCAGGGCGCACTCTCGCACGCGCCGAAAGCCAGCGCGGTCGAGCGGGCGATGATCGAGGCGCTGCCGGCGCGCTATCCGCAGCGCGAGGCGATCGAGGATCTGTCGCCGTGGGACAAGGCCTTCACGAAACAGATGCGGAAGATTTTCGAGGCCTTCCCCGACGATCTCGACGTCCGTGCGGTCTTTGCCGAATCGATCATGAACGAGACGCCGTGGCAGATGTGGGACCTGGGCTCAGGCAAGCCCACGGAAGGCACGGAGGAGTGTCGGGCGCTGCTCGAACAGGCGCTCGAGAAAGTCCCGGCCGCGTGGGATCACCCGGGGCTGCTGCATCTCTATGTCCACCTGATGGAGATGTCGCCGTTTCCGCAGCGGGCGCTGCGGGCCGGCGACCGCTTGCGCGAGATCGTGCCCGAGGGTGGTCACCTGATCCACATGCCGACACATCTGGATGTGTTGTGCGGGAACTACCATGACGTCCTCGTCTACAATCGGAAGGCGCTGGCGGCCGATCGCAAGTTCCTCGCCTTTTCGACCGATCCGGGCGTCTACCTGGTGTACGTCATCCACGACTTCCACTTCGCGACCTACGGCGCGATGTTCCTCGGACAGTACACGCCCGCGATCGCGGCCGCAGAGGAGCTGATCGCCACGATCCCCGAGGCGGTGCTCCGCATCCCATCGCCGCCGATGGCGGATTTCCTCGAGGGCTATCTGACGATGAAGCAGCATGTGCTGGTGCGCTTCGGCAAATGGCGCGAGATCATCGCGCAGGAGCTGCCCGCGGACCGCGACCTCTACTGCTCGACGGTCGCGATGATCCACTACGCCAAGGCGGTCGCGCATTCGGCGCTCGGCCATGTCGCCGACGCCGAGGCTCAGAAGGCATTGTTCGCGGCGGCGAGGATCCGGGTGCCGGAGAGCCGGCGGGTGCACAACAACAAGGTCGTCGACCTGCTGGGTGTCGCCGAGGCGATGCTGAACGGCGAGCTGGACTACCGCAGGGGCAACTACGACGGCGCATTCGCGCATCTGCGCCGCTCGGTCGCGCTCAGCGACGCGCTGCCTTATGACGAGCCCTGGGGATGGATGCAGCCGACACGGCATGCGCTCGGCGCGCTGCTGCTCGAGCAGGGACGGATCGAGGAGGCCGAGGCCGTCTATCGGTCCGATCTCGGTCTCGATGGCAAGCTGAGCCGGGCCTGCCAGCATCCGGACAATGTCTGGTCGCTGCATGGCTTGCACGAATGCCTGATCCGTCGCGGCGAAAAGGTCGAGGCGGCTCTGATCGCGCAGCGGCTCGATCTGGCGCAGGCGCGGGCGGAGGTGCCGATCAAGGCCTCCTGCTTCTGCCGCAGGACGCAGCTGGCGGCGGCCTAAGCATGATGAAGTTTGCTCGAATCGGTTTGGCTGCGGCGGTTCCACCGGCATTCTTGACGACCCGCAGCGCTGCGCTGGTATTCCCGCTCGCCGGAGCGTATGGTTTTTGTGACAGCAAGTGGTGATGCGAATGTCTAGTCTTGCAACGCGATGGGGCCTTCTCGTCCTGGCGGCGCTGTGTCTCGGCGGGCGAACCGCCCATGGGCAGGCCGACCCGGTGCGATACTGGATCCCGGGCTGGCCGCTCGGCTTCGGCGGCGAGTTGGCGGCCGGCCAGGGCGCGAACAGCTATGGCAATTTTCCAGGGTTTGCGGCGAATGCTGACCGCAATGGCGGCCTTTACAATTTTCCGAGCGGCTGGTTCGTCGGCAGCGTCAGCGGCACCATGGGTCTCAGCATGAACGGCCTCATCCAGGACTCAGCGTTCGGCAACCTCCGCTACGAAGGCGCACGGTTTGGCTACAATTTTCAGAATACGCCCCTAAGAGTCTATGGCGGCTTCGACACCTTGAAATACGACAACGGGCTCGGCACGCCCTTTGCCGCCCCTGATGCCCTCACTGGTACACGGACCGGCTACAGCGCGCATGGCGGCGTCGCCTTCCAGCCGGCGCCGAATGTCAGCCTGCAACTCGGATTCGGCTACACCCAGCAGGGTGGGCGTCTCGACAGCGACACCCCATCGCCCTCGCTGTCCACCGAATCGCCCTATGCGCTGGTCGGTCACAAATAGTCAGTACCCGGGGCCTTGGCGGGGTCCGCGGCCGCGCGGTGCTTTTGCCTGCGACCAATACGGGTTGGCATAGCATGTCGCATTGCGGCCCGAGGCCGTCATCCTGCACTGATCCAGTGATGTGAAGCTGCAGTCGATGGTCATGCTGCCCTGCTGCTTGCCCTCGAAGCAAACCGGGTAGCGGGGATCGTAGCGCTGGGCCACCGTCGGCGTGATCACCGCTATCGCCGCAACCGCCAAAATTGTCCAACGAAGCCTGCGCATCGCAACCTCCTTCGTGGGGACGCCATTGAAGCTGAAGCTGCTCACCCGCGCAAGGTGCATTCGCCGGCGCACCCAACTCGGTATATCCTGCGGCGAGAACGCGGATCGCGTTTGATGTTGCTCAAGCCGTGGTGCAAGGCCGCTGCTATACTCGAGGCTTTGGAGGACGCGCGTGCTGCTGGCGGTTTTTGCCGATATCCATGCCAACCGGCCGGCGTTCGAGGCGTGCCTTGCGGCGGCCCGCGCGCGGAAGGTCGAGCGGATGATCCTTCTCGGCGACTATGTCGGTTATGGCGCCGACCCGGAATGGACGGTCGAGACCGTCATGGGCTTGGTCGAGCACGGGGCGGTGGCGATCCGCGGCAACCATGACGATGCGGTCGTGACAGCCAGCGAGACCATGAATGCCGAGGCCCAGGCCGCGATCGAGTGGACGCGCGGCAGGCTCAGCCTCGCCCAGCAGCGCTTCCTTGGCCAGCTGCCGATGACCTCCGAAGACGACGACCGCCTCTTTGTCCACTCCGAGGCCTCGGGTCCCGCACGTTGGCGCTATGTCCAGTCGACCGCCGATGCCGCCCGCAGCATGATCGCAACCAAAGCCCAAGTCACGTTCTGCGGCCACATCCACCGGCCGGCGCTCTATTCGATGTCGGTCACCGCCAAGATGACGAGCTTTGTCCCCACATCGGATGTCGCCGTGCAGCTCTTGCGCGGCCGGCAATGGCTTGCGGTCGCGGGCTCGGTCGGCCAGCCGCGCGACGGCAATCCCGCGGCGGCCTTCCTCACCTACGATACGGCCTCGCGGAACATCACCTATTGCCGCGTGCCCTATGACATCGACGCGGCCGCGCAGCGGATCCGGGACAACGGCCTGCCGCCCTGGCTCGCCGACCGCCTTGCGATGGGGCGATAGAGCCATGGCGAGCGACCTCCAGCCCGGCGCTGTGATCGACGGTTTCACCGTGGGGGAATGCGTGCATCGCGGCGGCATGGCGACGCTGTGGACCGTCACGCGTCCCGACATCACGGTGCCGCTGCTGATGAAGATCCCGCGGATCAGTGAAGGCGAGGACCCTGCCGCGATCGTCTCCTTCGAGATGGAGCAGATGATCCTGCCGCGGCTTTCGGGCCCGCATGTGCCCGCCTGTTTCGGGACCGGCGATTTCGCCCGCCAGGCCTATGTGGTGATCGAACGAATTCCCGGTGACACGCTCTACAAGCGGTTGCCAGGCCTGCCGCTGGCTTACGAGGAGGCGAGGGCGCTCGTTACCAAAATTGCGCTCGCGCTTGCCGACCTGCACCGGCAGAACGTGATCCATCACGACGTCAAGCCGTCGAGCATCATGTTCCGCGAGAGCGGCGAGGCGGTGCTGATCGATTACGGCCTGTCGCACCACAACCAGCTTCCCGATCTGCTGCAGGAAGAGTTCCGCGTGCCGTTCGGCACTGCGCCCTACATGGCCCCCGAGCGGCTGCTCGGCGTGCGCAACGATCCACGCAGCGACCTGTTCTCGCTCGGTGTGCTGCTGTATTTCTTCACCACGGGGGTGCGGCCGTTCGGCGAGACCGAGACACTGCGCGGCATGCGCCGGCGCTTGTGGCGCGATCCGCAGCCGCCGCGCCGACTTAAGGCCGATTATCCGCCGTGGCTGCAGGAGATCGTGCTGCGCTGTCTGGAGATCAAGCCGGTTTGGCGCTATCCGACCGCGGCGCAGCTCGCCTTCGATCTCGGTCATCCCGATCAGGTCAAGCTGACCGCGCGCTCGGAGAAGCTGAAGCACGACCCGTGCAGCACGGTTTTGCGGCGGCGCTTCAACCGCGATTTTAGCGCGCCGCGGCCGCGCGCCGATGTGGCTGCGCAGCTTGCGGCAAGCCCGATCGTGGCGGTGGCGCTCGATACCGCGGAGGGCTCGCCCGCCCTCAACGAAGCGCTGCGCGTGACGGCGGAGCGCATCCTGAAGACGCTGCCGGCGGCGCGGCTCGCCTGCATCAATGTCCTGAAACTCGGCCGCGTCACCATCGATCGCACGCTCGACGAGCACGGCCACAACAAGCATGTCGATCGCATGGTTCAGCTAAAACACTGGGCGCAGCCCTTGCAGCTCGATGAGAGCCGGCTCACGGTGCATGTGCTGGAGGCTGTCGATCCAGCGGCGGCTATACTCGAGTTTGCGCAGGCGAACCAGGTCGACCATTTGATCGTCGGCGCACGGCAGGACTCGCTGAGGCGCACGCTGCTCGGCAGCGTCTCCGCCAAGGTCGCCTCCGAAGCAAGCTGCACCGTGACGGTGGTGCGGCCGCCGCGGCTCGCGGTGCAGGACGCCGTTGAGGATGGGGATCAGAGCGTCGGTCCGGCCGGAGTGTTCTGATCGCAAGGTGCGGTCAGATCCGCATACGGTTCCGACCTAGCCACTTGAATGCCCTGGGGTTCCAAGCCGCTGATATCTCGACTAGGCTTTCGTGCTCTTGAGTCGGAGCGTTGCATGCAAAAGCGTCCAAAACTCGCGGCCGCGCTGGCGGCGGCCGTGTTTGTGTTGATTCCACCGGGCCCGGGCTTTGCCCAGAACGCGCCGGCGGCCCCGACCGATAACGCTGCGCCAGCGGCCAACCCGCCGCAGACCACAGCGCCCGCCGAGCCACCTTCGTCCGCGGCGGCGACGCCGGCCCCGGCCGCGTCGCCCGCACCGACGGCCGATGCTCCTGCACCGGCGACATCGCCGGCGCCGACGGCTGTGGCTCCCACGCCAACTGCGTCGCCCGCGCCGACCAGAGCCACGCCGTCTGAGACGCGGCCGCAGAAGGATACCGGCGCGGTGCCATCAAAGAAAAAGATAAAAATGACCCGGCGGCAGGAGATCGAGCACGCGCTGAAGACCGGGACGGTGCCCTCGCGCTATCGCAGCTCGGTGCCAAGGGAATATCAAAAATACATTCCGTTCGAGAGATAGCGGAACGTCTTTCTCTCGTTGAACGACGAGGCGCCATCTCACGGTAGGTGCGAGTTGCGCGGCCACTCGGTTTTGGACGACTCTCCCGCCGCATTGCCGGTATGCGCCTCCCCCGCTTGCGGGGAGGTCGCCGCGCTTGCGGCGGGTGGGGGCCGCCTTTCGCGCAGGTCCATCAGTGCGTTCTGAGACAGTGGTGCCCCACGCCAGCCCTTCCCCGCAAGCGGGGGAGGGAGCGCACCTC
>NZ_JAFATE010000095.1 GCF_019244115.1 Bradyrhizobium sp. | reverse complement strand
GCGGAGACGTCGGCGAGCAGATGGCCCCTGCAGATGAAATCCATCGATTGCAGATGCGCAAAACCCGGCGCGCGGATCTTGCACTTGTAGGGCTTGTTGGAGCCGTCGGCGACCAGATAAACGCCGAACTCGCCCTTCGGCGCCTCGACCGCGGCATAGACCTCGCCCTCGGGCACGCGCACGCCCTCGGTATAGAGCTTGAAGTGGTGGATCAGCGCCTCCATCGAGCGCTTCATCTCGCCGCGTTTGGGCGGCGCGATCTTGTTGTCGGCGACCACCACCGGTCCCTGCCCGTCGTCCGCGCGAAGCTTCTGGATGCACTGCTTCATGATGCGCACGGACTGGCGCATCTCTTCCATGCGGATCAGGTAGCGGTCGTAGCAATCGCCGTTCTTGCCGATCGGGATGTCGAAATCCATCTCGGCATAACACTCGTAGGGCTGCGCCTTGCGCAGATCCCAGGCGGCGCCCGAGCCGCGCACCATCACGCCGGAAAAGCCCCATTCCCAGGCCTGTTGCAGCGTCACGACACCGATGTCGACGTTGCGCTGCTTGAAGATGCGGTTGGCGGTCAGCAGCCGGTCGAGGTCGTCGACCACTTTCAGGAACGGATCGCACCAGGCGTCGATATCGTCGATCAGCTTTGGCGGCAGGTCCTGGTGCACGCCGCCGATGCGGAAATAGGCGGCATGCATGCGCGAACCGGAGGCGCGCTCATAGAACACCATCAGCTTCTCGCGCTCCTCGAACCCCCATAGCGGCGGGGTCAGCGCGCCGACGTCCATCGCCTGCGTCGTGACGTTGAGGAGATGCGACAGGATGCGGCCGATCTCGGAGTAGAGGACACGGATCAGCTGCCCGCGGCGCGGCACCTCGATGCCGAGCAGCTTTTCGGCCGCGAGACAGAACGCGTGCTCCTGGTTCATCGGCGCGACATAATCGAGCCGGTCGAAATAAGGAATCGCCTGCAGGTAGGTCTTGTGCTCGATCAGCTTTTCGGTGCCGCGATGCAAAAGGCCAATGTGCGGGTCGACACGCTCGACGACTTCGCCGTCGAGTTCCAGCACCAGCCGCAGCACGCCGTGCGCCGCCGGATGCTGCGGCCCGAAGTTGATGGTGAAGTTACGCAGACCTGGGCTTTGTTCATTCATGGGGCGCCCTCCGCACTGGTGCGAATAGGGAGTAGCGAATAGCGAATAGGATCACGACTTCGGTCCGGCTTTCTCGTCGCCGGGCAGCACCGGATAATCGGCGCCTTCCCAGGGCGAGAGGAAATCGAACTTGCGGAATTCCTGGTTGAGGCGGACCGGCTCATAGAGCACCCGCTTCTCCTGGCCGTCGTAGCGGACTTCGACGAATCCGGTGAGCGGAAAGTCCTTGCGCAGCGGGTGGCCGTCAAAACCGTAGTCGGTCAGGATGCGCCGCATATCGGGATGACCGGTGAAGATCACGCCGTAGAGGTCGTAGGCCTCGCGCTCGAACCAGTCGGCGCCGGGAAACACCTCGATGATCGAGGGCACCTGCGTGGTCTCGTCGGCTTCAGCCTTAAGGCGGATGCGTGTGTTCAGGGTCGGCGACAGGAAGTGATAGACGACGTCAAAACGCTTCTCGCGGCCGGGATAATCGACCGCGGTGATGTCGGTGATGTTGACGAAGCGGCAGGAGGGGTCGTCGCGCAGATAGCGCACCACGTCCACGATCCGGCCCGCCTCGACCGCCAGCGAGAGCTGGTCGAAAGAGACGTCGTATCCTGTCACCGCACCGGACAGTGCGGCCTTGATGGATTCACCGAGATCGGAAAGCCTGCTCACTTCTGTCCCTCTAGCTCTTTTCCGTTCTCAAGCACGTTCCGGCCACCAGCCTGCGCAAGAGCGCCCGCCTCTGCTCATGCTGCGCGAGATTCTCGGCGCGCATTTCACGAAGCAGCGGCACGATCATGTCAGCCGGTTCGGTCATAAGGCCCCTTTCTCAGCGTTCGATCGTGCCGGTGCGCCGGATCTTCTTCTGCAGGAGCAGCACGCCGTAGAGCAACGCCTCCGCGGTCGGCGGACAGCCCGGCACATAGATATCCACTGGAACGATGCGGTCGCAGCCACGCACCACCGAGTATGAGTAGTGGTAATAGCCGCCGCCATTGGCGCAGGAGCCCATCGAGATGACGTAGCGCGGCTCCGGCATCTGGTCGTAGACCTTGCGCAGCGCGGGCGCCATCTTGTTGGTCAGCGTGCCGGCCACGATCATGACGTCCGACTGCCGCGGCGAGGCGCGCGGGGCGAAGCCGAAGCGCTCGACATCGTAGCGCGGCATCGACATCTGCATCATCTCGACCGCGCAGCAGGCGAGCCCGAAGGTCATCCACATCAACGAGCCGGTGCGCGCCCAGGTGATGAGGTCGTCCGCCGCCGCGACGAAGAAGCCCTTGTCCGACAGCTCGTGGTTGACCTCGAGAAAATACGGATCATTGGCGCCAACCGGCTTGCCGGTGGCGGGATCAAGAATACCGGTCGGGGCCCGCGCGATCGCCGGCCCGGTTCCCGGGGGTGTGGCGGTCAGTCCCATTCGAGTGCGCCTTTCTTCCATTCATAGGCGAAACCGATCGTCAGCACGGCGAGAAACACCACCATCGACCAGAAGCCCGTCGCGCCGAGCTTGCCGAATGCCACCGCCCACGGAAACAGGAACGCCACTTCGAGGTCGAAGATGATGAAAAGGATGGCGACAAGGTAGAAGCGGACATCGAACTTCATCCGGGCGTCATCGAATGCGTTGAATCCGCATTCATAGGCCGAGAGCTTTTCGGGATCGGGCTGCTGGAACGCAACCACGAACGGCGCGATCAGCAGCACGAGGCCGATCACGGCAGCCACCCCTATGAACACGACAAGTGGAAGATAATTCTGCAGGATGCCGGTCATCGGCGCTACCTTGATGAGTTCACGGCCTTGGAATGCCGCAGATTCGCTTGGATTGGAATTGTTCTGGAGCCTTAGCGCAGCGCAACAGGGCGCGCAAGACAAGCAATCTTGACGGTTTGTACCACGCTGGCAAACCGCAAGTAGGTGTTGCGGCGGCGTACCGCAACGCGCGAACCGATTGCAACTTCGTGCAAGTCGGAGCGCGACGCTGACCGCCAAAATCAATCCAGCTCCCGCTCCGCTGCCAGCATCGCTTCAGCCTTGACCGTCAGGCGGTCGATATGATCGAGCAGCATTGCGACCTCCCGCTCTGACAGCCCTTCCAGCAGCCGCTCCATGCGCTCTTGCGCCCCGGCGACGATCGCGTCATGGGCGGCAAGTCCGGCCCGGGTCAGGCAGACCAGCACCTCCCGGTTGTCCCGCGGGTTGCCGGATCGCGCCACCAGTTTTCGCGAGACGAGACCGGCGAGCGCCCTGCTGATCTGGCCCTTGTCCATGCCGACCGCATCGGCAAGCCGCGCCACGCTCATCGGTGGCCGCCGCCCGAGCGAGGCCACCAGCCCGAACTCGACCGACGACAGCCCGACCAGCCGCTTGTAGCGGATGATGGCGCCGCGCTTGAGCAGGTTGGCGAGCACCATCAGCCGCGACGACAACATCGCCGTGATCGGCGCCAGCTCCGCGACGTCGTCCGTCAGCGCAACGGGTCCTGCATCCTCAGTCATGGCCAACCTTTGCCGACAAAACGCCCCGCTGCCAAGGCTACCGCGGCCGCGGTAAATGCAACTCAACCGGCTTTAGGAGAAATCGTTGACATTGTCATCTATCTGCGATCCACTCGCAACAGGCTTGTCACTGCAAAAATGAACTGGCGAGTGCGGAGGCAACGATCATGACCATCTCGCAGCGGGATCGCGAACTCGGCACCGGCTACGCATTGAGGCCGCCCACGACCCGCACCGAGCTGACATCGGTCGGCCGGGCTACCCCGATGGGCGAACTCTTGCGCCGTTACTGGCACCCGGTCGGGCTTAGGTCCGATGCCAGCGATATCCCCAGGAAAGTGCGCGTCCTCGGCGAAGACCTGATCCTGTTTCGCGACCGGGGCGGCCGCATCGGGCTGCTGCATGCGCGCTGCTGCCATCGCGGCACCACGCTCTATTATGGCAAGGTCGAAGACGACGGTATCCGCTGCTGCTATCACGGCTGGAAGTTCGACACCGAGGGCCGCTGTCTGGAGCAGCCCTGCGAACCGGAAGACGGGTTGTTCAAGGACAGGGTGCGCCAGCCCTGGTACCCGGTCGAGGAGCGCTACGGGCTGATCTTCGTCTATATGGGACCGGCTGAGAAAAAGCCGGCGCTTCCGCGCTACGAGTGCCTGGAGACCATGGACGAGGGCGAGTTCGTCGAGGTGGACGACTCATCGATCGGCGGCGGAGGACCCGCCATCATCCCCTGCAACTGGTTGCAGCATTTCGAGAATGTGATCGACCCCTATCACGTCCCGGTGCTGCACGGCTCCTTCAGCGGCGCCCAGTTCACCAACATCATGGCCTCGATGCCGGACGTCGCATTCGAGACGTCGCCGCGCGGCGTGCTGGTGCGCTCAATCCGCCGCCAGGACGACGGCAAGATGTTTTATCGGGTGACGGAAGCCGCGCTCCCCACGCTGCGGGTCGTGCCCAATCCGCGGGTGGCACAATTCGCCAGGGTCGAATCCATCGGCTGGACGCTGCCGATCGACGACACCTCCTTCCGCATCTATGTCGCCGGACGGGTGAAGCAGAGCGGCGACATCGGCCGGATGCGATCAAAATTCAACGGCAAGCTATGGCGGGACATGACCGAGGGAGAGCACCAGCAATTCCCCGGCGATTATGAGGCGCAGGTCGGCCAGGGCGCGCAGACCATCCATTCGGAGGAGCATTTTGGGCAGAGCGACCGCGGCATTTTGATGATCCGCCGCCTGCTGACCGAGCAGTTGGAGGCGCTCGCCGCGGACAAGGATCCAATCGGGGTGTCGTTCGACCAAAACGCCCCGCCGGTTCAGTTCGAGGCAGGAAATTTCATTCGAGAATCATGAAATAAGATCCCGTCCAAGAAGAAGTACGAGACAGGGGAAGCAATGGTTGATATCGCGCCGCAGGCGATCGGACCGGCGGAGATCGCTGCCGCACCATCGGCGCGGCGATACTATGTGCTTGGCGTCCTGACCCTGGTCTACGCGCTCAACTTCCTCGACCGCACGATCTTCAATGTCCTGATCGAGCCGATCAAGAAGGAGTTCGCCCTCAGCGACACCGCCATGGGGCTGCTCGCCGGGTTCGGTTTCGTGCTGTTCTATTCGCTGCTTGGCATTCCGATCGCCCGCGTGGCGGACCGCCGCAACCGCCGGAACATCGTGGCGCTGGCCTTCGCCTTCTGGAGCGGCATGACCTTCCTCTGCGGCATGGCCACGAACGTGACGTCGCTGGCGCTCGCGCGGATCGGCGTCGGGCTTGGCGAATCCGGAAGCTCGCCGGCCTCGCAATCGATCGTGGCCGATCTCTTCAGCAAGAACGAGCGCCCCCGCGCGCTCGGCATCTTCGCGATCGGCACCTATCTCGGAATCTTTCTCGGCTATTTTGTCGGCGGCTTCGTCAACCAGCACTATGGCTGGCGGATGGCGTTCTATGTCGCCGGCCTGCCCGGCGTCGCGCTGGCCGCACTGCTCTGGCTGACGATTTCGGAGCCGAAGCGCGGCGCGATGGCCGAGACGTTTGCGCCCGAGCCGCTCGGCGCCACGCTGCGCTTTCTCGCCTCGCAGCAGAGTTTTGTGATCGTCTTGATCGGCTTCTGCCTCACCACCTACACCAATTATGCGACCGCGGCCTGGGTGCCGCCCTTTTTGGCGCGCGTTCATCACCTTTCGAGCGCCGAGATCGGCACCTATGCCGGCACCTTCAAGGGCCTCGCCGGAATGGCGGGCACGCTGCTTGGCGGCCTCATGGTCGCGCAGATCAGCCGCCGCGACGACCGCTGGAAGCTGTGGGCGCCGGCGATCATGTCCGCCCTTGCAGGACCGATGTTTGCGCTGTGCATGCTGACACCGGATTTTGCGACCATGGTGACCGCGCTCGCCCTCACCTCCTTCCTGGTTGGCTTTCATCTCGGACCGATCTTCGCCGTCGCACAGACGGTGGCCCGGCCCAGCATGCGCGCGCTGGCATCGGCGCTGATCGCGCTGACCGCAACCTGCTTCGGCCAGGGCGTCGGCCCGCTCACCGTCGGCATGATCAACGATGCACTGAAGAACGATTACGGCACTGACGCCGTGCGCTACTCCCTATTGTCGGCGAGCTTCACGACGATACTGGGTGCGCTGCTGTTCGTGGGGGCGGCCCGGACGATCCGCGCCGATATTGCGCGCGCCGCGTGATCCAGGATGGCGCGATTTCCCGGCCGCGATCAAGGAGCCCGCTACCGTCGCCGGTAAGGAGAAACGCAGGGTCGGGCTCCACGAAACCATTTCGGGAACCCGATGAAACCAAGTGGAAACAGTCGCAGCTTATGGATGTAGCCAACCAAAGGCGCCTTGAGACGCCGGGGAGGCTTCGAGATGAATCACTCCATTCATTCCGCGGATCGTGCGACGCATATGAAGATCGTGCTGGTGGCGCTGGTTGCGGGCGTGATCGTGGCCACGCTCGGCATGGTGGCCCGCAGCAACGTGGAATACAGCCAGACGGTTCAGGTCATCAAAGCCGGCAAGCCCGTGGCGATCACCAGCTCGGACAACTCGATGCTCCGCTGAGCCCTCCTTCCCGACAGGTTTTTGCAGGCGGCCGCCTCCGGGCGGCCTTTTTGCATCCAGCTCTCATTCATCCCTCGCTCGACAGCGCCTCGCGACGGATCGGCAGCAGCCGTTCCCCGGCGACCTCACCGCTCCAGATCGATCTCAGGCCGGCCACGATCTCGGCTCCATACACGCCGTAGGGGATTTCGATCGATTTCAGCCACGGCGCCACCCACCGACTGAGCGGCGTGCCGTCAATACTGACGAGCTCACAGTCGCCCGGGATCGCCAACGCCTGCTCCCGGGCGCGCCGGGCAATGCCATAGGCAATCTGATCGCTCACGCAGAGAACGGCATCGGGCATTCGGTGCGCAACGAAGAGGCGCGCGGCAGCGTCGTAACCGACCTGGAGGTGCGACAGACCTTCGCCCGCTTCGCGGATGATCGCCTCCTCGGCCCACCCCTGATCGAGCAGCCGCGCGACAAAACCATCGACGCGGCCCGTCGAGGCCGACGAGCCCTCGCGCGGCGACACCACCGCAAGGCGGCGACGGCCGCGCGCAAAAAAATGGTCCGCCGCCGCCGCACCGGCCGCGCGGTCATCGATGCCGACGAAGGCGCCGGCCCCAACCGGATTGCGACGGTTGACGAACACGATCGGCGCACCCTGCTCCGAAATCTCCTTGAGGCCCGGACTTGCGACCGCCGCGATCAGGACAAAACCGCGCACCCGCTGCGCGCGCATCGCCACCAGATATTCGTCCTGAAGTTCGGCGCGGTCGTGTGTATCGCAGAGGATCGTGACATAGCCTGCCTCGCGGAGCGCAGTCTCGGTAGAACTCGCGATCGTCGCCATCGCCGGGTTGTCGAGATTGGCCGCGAGCACGGCGACGAGCTGGCTCTCGCCACGCCGCAGCGCACGGCCGGCCGGGTTGGGCCAGTACCCGACCGCCTCGATCGCCTCGCGCACGCGGGCAACGGTCTCCGGTGAGGCGCGGCGTGTCTCGCCATTGACGATGCGGGACACCGTCGAGACCGAGACTCCGGCTCGTGCGGCGACGGTGGCAAGCGACACGTCCTCGGGTATTGGCCTCGCCCTGGCCTGATCGTGTGGTCTGCTCATTGTCCTCTAGGACCGCCCCTTCGCTCGGGTTCGCGCGCACATGTTCCGGATATAACCCGAATCGAGCACTTGACAGGCTAGGCAAACGTTTGCCAAAAGAAACTTAATACACCTCCGATCCCCAGATGGGTCGGGGAGGCAAAAAGCGGCACATGCGGTGTCGCCCGAGGAAACGATCAACACCGTGAAGACCGGGGCTCTGATCCTGGGATCGCCAGTCAGGCCAGCGCGGTTTGGGAGGAAAACGGCGATGCGTGCCGCAAAATCAATCATCACGATAGCCGCGCTCGTCCTGCTCGCCAGTCTCGGTACCTCGATCGCCGAGGCAACGACCTTGCGCATGACCTGGTACTCGGACGGCAATGAGGGCGAGGTCATGGCCGATCTCCTCAAGCGTTTTCAGGAGCAGAACAAGGACATCGAGGTCGTCCTCGACCAGGTGCCGTTCAAGGCGATCAACGAAACGCTGCCCGTGCAGCTCGCGTCGGGACAGGGACCTGACCTCGCTCGCATTACCGACATGGGCGGCCTATCGCGCTATGCGCTCGACCTCAGGCCCTATCTGAAGGACCCCGCCTATTGGGAGGCGAACTTCGGGCCGTTCCTCGCCTGGATGCGGCCTGCCGGCGACACCACGGCTATTCCCGGGTTGATGACGCAGCTCACCGTGACCGGCCCGTTCGTCAACAAGACGCTGTTCGAGCAGGCCGGCATCGCGATGCCGGGTGACAAGGCGACATGGGAGGAATGGGCCAAGGCGGTGAAGGAGGTCGCGGCTAAGGTGCAAGCGCCCTTCCCGCTCGCGCTCGACCGCTCCGGTCACCGCTTCTATGCGGTCGCGATGTCGCAGGGCACGAAGGTGTTCGGCGCCAATGGCGAGCCCGAAGTGGTCGACGACGGTTTCAAGCGCGCCGCCCAGCTCGTTTACGACTGGCATAAGAGCGGCGTGATGTCGAAGGAGATGTGGGGCTCGGTGGCGGGCACCGCCTATCGCGGGGCCAATGACGAGTTCAAGAACGCCCAGGTCGTGATGTATCTCTCGGGCTCCTGGCAGACCGCGCAGTTCGCCAAAACCATCGGCAACGATTTCACTGGATCGCGGTGCCCAATCCCTGCGGCCCGGGCGGCTGCTCGAGCATGCCGGGCGGTGCGGCGCTGGTCGCGTTCAAGAGCACCCAGCACCCGCAGGAGGTCGCGCGGCTGATGGAGTATCTGGCCAGCGAGCCCGTGCTTGCCGAGTTCTATTCGCGCAGCCTGTTCGTCCCCGGCCATCTCGGCCTCGCCAAGAAGGGCGTCGCCTATCCGAGCGCCAGTCCCGAGGCCGCCGCCGCGCTCAAGGTGTTTGGCCGCAGCGCCAGCGACATCTCGCCCATCGCCTACCGCACGCAGGGCTATGTCAACAGCCGGATCATCTTCAACGCCGTGATCAGCCGCCTCGGCCAGGCGGTCTCCGGCGAGACGACGCTGGACGAGGCCTATAAGCGCGTCACCGCCGACGTCGCCCAGCAGATCGCCGAGCGCAACAAGCAGTGAAGCCCGTGGGCGCCGGGCCGGCGATGTCGAACCAGCCATCCATGACGCAAGCTAGCAAGGCTGCGGCGCCAGCCGCGACCTTGCGCGCGCGGCTCGGCGAGGTGGCAGCATGGCCGGTCCGTGTTGTGCTCGGCCTGCTCGATCCGCCGATGCGAGGGCTGCAGCGCCTGATCGGTGCTGGCCGCATGCCCTACGTCTTCCTGGCGCCGAATTTTCTGTTCTTCGGTCTGTTCGTGTTCCTGCCGATCGCCATCAATGTTGTGTTCTCGGTCACCGGTGGCACTGCGCTGTTCCCATCGCAGCGGCCCTATGTCGGCGCCGACCAGTACGCCTACCTGTTCGATTGCGGGTCCTACCTCGACCCGGGAAGCTGCAGGGAGGACCATTTTTGGCGCGGCGTCGGCAACACGGCGCGGTTCGTCGTATTCCAGGTGACGGCCATGGTCGTCTTTTCGCTCGCCACCGCGCTCGTCCTCAATATGAAGATCCGCGCCCGCGGTTTCTTCCGCGCGGTGTATTTCTTTCCCGTGCTGCTGTCGCCTGTCGTGGTCGCGCTGATCTGGAAATGGATCCTACAGCGTGATGGGCTGCTCAACGCTGTTATCACCACGCTCGGCGGCCAGAAGATCCTGTTCTTCGTCGATCCGAGCTGGGCGATGTTCTGGGCCGTGTTCGTGTCGGTGTGGGCCCATATGGGGTTTTACACGCTGATCCTGCTTGCCGGCCTGCAGGCGATCTCGACCGACCTCTATGAGGCGGCCGAGATGGACAGGACCCCGCGCTGGCGCGTGCTTTTGCGGATCACGCTGCCGCTGCTGTGGCCGAACCTGATCGTCGTGATCGTGCTGTCGCTGATCCGCGGCGTGCAGACCTTTGACGAGGTGTTCGTGCTCACCGGCGGCGGCCCGGGCACCGCGACGCTGATGATCGTGCAGTACATCTATGAGACCGCGTTTGCGAACCAGGTCCAGAACTTTGGCCTCGCTGCCGCGGCTTCCGTCGTGCTCGGCCTCGTGCTGTTCGTCCTCACCCTCGTGCAGCTCGCCGTCGCGCGGCGCAAGGAGGCCTGAGATGGCGAGCTTCATCGGCCTGCTTGGCAACAAACGCAACGGCGCCGGCCGTCCCGTGGATTGGACCGACATCGCGGCCTACGCCTATCTCGCCCTCGGCGTCGTGATGATGTTCGGACCGGTCCTGTGGCTGGCCGTCTCATCGTTCAAGACCCAGAGTGCGCTGCTCGAATTCCCGCCATCGTTCCTCCCCTTCGCGCAAGCCGAGGTGACGGTGCCGGGCCAGCCGCAGCCGCTGCCGCTGTTCCGGGCGACGCTTCCGGACGGAACGGTCAAGGAGCTCGCCCAGGTCAGGCGGATCGGGCTCGTCGCTGTCATGATCGATCCGGCTGATCCGTCGCAGCAGTATCGGATCGCGATCGACAAGCGCGAGCCGGTGCGGCGCATGGCGCTGGCGACGTCGAACTACACCGAGCCGCTCCGGCAATTCGCCTTCATGACTTACTTGCGCAACTCCGTCTTCGTCACGGTGGTCGCGACGCTGATCACGCTGCTGATCAACTCCATGGCGGCGTACGCGCTCGCGGTCTACGAATTCCGCGGCAAGGCCGCCGCTTCGGTCGCCGTCATCGGCACGCTGATGATCCCGATCACCATCATTTTGGTGCCGGTCTATCTGGTCGTGACCAAGCTCGGGCTGGTCAACTCGCTGTGGGCGGTCATCCTGCCCGGCGCGGCCACGCCGACCGGCGTGTTCCTGCTGCGCCAGTACATGCTGACGCTGCCAAAAGACCTGATCGAGGCCGCGCGCATGGACAAGGCGTCGGAGTGGCAGATCTACTGGCGCATCGTGATGCCGCTGACCCTGCCCGCGCTCGCCGTGCTCGCGATCTTCTCGATCATGTGGCGCTGGAACGAGTTCTTGTGGCCGCTCGCGGTCCTCGCCAAGACCGAGGTCTACACGCTGCAGATCGGCCTCAACGCCTTCCAGGGCGAGCTGCAGACCCAGTGGCATTATCTGCTCGCGATGACGGTCGTGACGCTGATCCCGGTCGCCCTCGTCTTCGTCTTCCTCCAGCGCTTCATCGCCACGGGCATCGGCTCGACGGGCATGAAGTGACCGATTGGACCGCCTGGCATGGCTGACTTGAAACTCACAGCTGCGCGCAAATCCTTCGGCACGATCGACGTCCTGCACGGCATCGATCTCGAGGTGAAGGATGGCGAGTTCGTCGTCTTCGTCGGACCCTCCGGCTGCGGCAAGTCGACACTGCTGCGCATGATCGCGGGGCTCGAGACGCTGACGAGCGGCGAGATTTTCATCGACGGCGGGCGCGTGACGCACCTGCCCGCCAGCGACCGTGGGCTCGCGATGGTGTTCCAGTCCTACGCGCTCTACCCGCACATGAGCGTCGCGAAGAACATGGCGTTTGCGCTCGAGAACATGGGGCTCAATCGCGCGGAGATCGACGCGCGCGTCACACGCGCGGCGACCATGCTGCGACTCACCGATTATCTCGACCGCAAACCAAAGCAGCTTTCCGGCGGCCAGCGCCAGCGCGTCGCCATCGGCCGCGCCATCGTGCGCGATCCAAAGATCTTTCTGTTCGACGAGCCGCTGTCGAACCTCGACGCCGAGCTCCGCGTCGCGACCCGCAAGGAGCTCGCCGCGCTGCACGCCGAGATCGGCGGCACCATGATCTATGTGACCCACGACCAGGTCGAGGCAATGACGCTCGCGGACCGCATCGTGGTGCTGCGCGCCGGCCGCATCGAGCAGATCGGCGCGCCGCTCGATCTCTACAACCGCCCGGCCAACCTCTTCGTCGCCGGCTTCATCGGCTCGCCGCGCATGAACCTCTTGCCCGCCGCCGTGCTGTCCGCCGAAGCCGCAAGCTTGCGGCTGCGGATCGGCGCGGCCGAGCTGACGGTGCCGCAGGCCGCACCCGGACTTGCGCAGGGTACCGCGGTGACCGTCGGCATCCGTCCCGAACACATCGCGGCCGACCCGGAGCGCGGCACGCTCGATGTGACGGTCGATCTCGTCGAACATCTCGGCGGCGAGACCTTCGTCTATGCCGCCGCGGCCGACCTGCCGCAGATCACGCTGCGTTGCGACGGCCAGAGGCCGTTGTCGCGCGGCGATGCGATCAGCATCCGTTTCTCACCCGAGCATTTGCATCTGTTCGACGCGACCGGCGCGGCCATCGCCCGCCCCTGACCTTCCCCGGAGTTTTGTCTGATGAAAGCCCTGACCCATGGCCGTTTCCTCGGCCTCGACGGCAATGCCGCGCTGTTCGAGCTCGCGACAGCTCCCAAAGGTGCAGCCCTGGCGACGATCCGTGTCGCACTCCTCGAAGGCGATATCGGCCGCGTCACGCTGCGCCGTCCCGAAGGCTACCGGCTCGACCGCGGCTGGGCGATCGCGCCGAACCGGCTGGAGCCGCCATTCGAGGGCAGGCCACGGGATTCTTTTGCCGGCTTCTCCAATCCGATCACAACAGCCACTGAGAGCGATGGCGTTGTTACGGTCGCGGCACCAGGCCTCGTCGCCGAAGTGCGGCTTGCGCCGTTCGGCATAGCCTGGCGGCGCGACGGCGAAACCATCGCGTTCCTGCGCGACCGGCCAACCCAGGCCTATTTCCTGTCGCGCAAGACCGGCGCGCTCTCTCACGTGATGGAGCGGCACGAACACGAGCGCCATTACGGCCTCGGCGATAAGGCGGGTCCGCTCGACCGCACCGGCCGCCGCTTCGCGGTCGATGCCGTCGATCCCTGCGGCTACGACGCCGAACTGTCCGATCCGCTCTACAAGATGCTGCCGTTCTTCATCGTCGACGGCCCGCGCGGCGCCCACGGCGTGTTCTACGACAATCTGGCGCTCGGCTCCGTCGACCTCGGCTGCACCATCGACAATTACCACGGCCTCTTCCGCAGCTACCGCGCCGAGGACGGTGACCTCGACTACTACATCCTCTCAGGCCCGACCGTACCTGAGGTGACGCGGCGCTTCTCCTGGCTGACCGGCGGTCAGGCCTTTGCGCCGCGCTGGACGCTCGGCTTTGCCATGACCACGATGACGATAGCCGATGCGCCCGATGCCGACGCCCGCATCACTGGCTTCATCGAGGACTGCGCCCGTCACGGCATCCGCTGCGACAGTTTTCATTTCGGTTCCGGCTACACGTCGATCGGCCATCGCCGCTACGTCTTCAATTGGAACCGCGACAAGTTTCCCGATCCGGCCGCGACCATGGCCCGCCTCAAGGCCGCCGGCCTGGAGCCCGTCACCAACATCAAACCCTGCCTACTCGACGATCATCCAAGGCTCACCGAGGCGCGCGCGATGGGAATTTTGGTCAGGGACGGGGACACCGGCGAGCCCGCGGTCGCGCAGTTCTGGGATGGCCTCGGCTTCCATGTCGACTTCAGCAATCCGGCCGGCCGAAAATGGTGGGCCGACGGCATTCGCGACGCGCTGCTGGCCTACGGCGTCACCGCCGTGTGGAGCGACAACAACGAATATGAGATCTGGGACGAAGATGCGCTCGCTGACGGCGACGGGCGCCCCTATGCCCTGTCGCTGGCGCGTCCGGCGCAGGCGCTGCTGATGCACAAGCTCGCCTACGAGACGGAGGCCGGAAAAAATCCTGCCAAGCGTCCCTATACGATCACCCGCGCCGGCGGCGCCGGCATCGCGCGCTACGGTCAGACCTGGAGCGGCGACAACGAGACGGCCTGGAAGACGCTGCGCTACAACCTGACCCAGGGCCTCAGCATGAGCCTGTCGGGTCTCTTCAACATCGGCCACGACGTCGGCGGCTTTCACGGCCCCTCGCCGGGACCGGAGCTGTTCTGCCGCTTCGTTGAGTTCTGCGCGCTGTGGCCGCGCATGGTAATGAATTCCTGGAAGACGAGCGGGATCGTCAACACGCCCTGGATGCATCCCGAGGTGCTGCCGCAGGTCAAAGCCGTCCTGGACCTGCGCCATGCCCTGCTGCCCTATCTCTACACCCAGATGTGGCGCGCATCGGCCGAGCACGTGCCGGCGGTCCGGCCGCTGTTCTCTGATTTTGCCGCCGATCCGGCCGCGCGCGATGTCGAGGACGCCTTCATGCTGGGTCCGGATTTGCTGGTCGCACCCGTGCTCGAAGAGCACGCGACGACGCGCGAGATCTACCTGCCCGCGCATCCCGGCGGCTGGTACGACTGGCACGACGGAACGCGTTTCGACGGCGGGCTCCGCGGGACCGTAGCCGCCCCGCTCGGCCGTCTGCCGCTGTTCGTCCGGGCCGGCGCGATCGTCCCGGTCGAGGAGAACGAGGGCCTTACGGCGGTCGTCTTCACGGGCGGCGATGGCAAAGCGGCCGGCACGCTCTATCTCGACGACGGCGAGACGGCGCGCTGGCGCGAAGACGGCCGAACCTTCGCGCTCCATTATCGCGACAATCGCCTGGACATCAGCGGTGAGACCGCGCCCACGATGCGCATCCACGTCCGTGCGGGATAACGATCGGCACGGACGCCGTGCTTCTTGCGCTCTTCGGCTGCCTCAACCTCATCCGTCAATGGTCTCCGCTACGAGCAGGGCGCCCACGAGGGGCGCCCCTACGTCATGCCGACCTTGTAGGGGCGACCCTCGTGGGCGCCCACCGCTGGCGCAAAGCAATCGCGATCTGCAGGCGAACCTATCTGCCGAACGTCGCATCCGTCGTGCGGCTCGCCGACCAGGTGCGCGCGGCCGCGCCGTCATCAAGGGTTCGAAGCACGACACCGGCTCATAGAGTCGAATCGCGAAAATGGGCTGGGCTAAGGGCTATGAAACCATTGCCAAAATGGCGCGAGAGACGGGGCTCGAACCCGCGACCTCCGGCGTGACAGGCCGGCGCTCTAACCAACTGAGCTACTCCCGCGTTTCGCGATGACCCGCGGAGACGTGGGACTTAAAGGGGCCATCATTGCAAGTCAAGCACGTTGAGAAAGCCCTTGCGGGGCAGGCGTTTTTGCGATGCTGATGCAAAAAATGGCCGTTTTGCAGGCCAAACAGCGTAGTCAGCCGCCTCCCGAATCGTCTAAGGCCTGCTACGTCTAGGTTTTTGAAGCCATTCCTAACAACCAAGGAGGGCCAGAAATGGCGAAGAAAGCAGCGACCCCGGCCACGATCACCCTGAAGCATCTGGCGGCGGCGATCGCCGAGGAGCAGGAACTTTCCAAGAAGCAGGCCGAATCCATACTGACCGACATGGTCACCCGGATCACCAAGCACCTGAAGAAGGGCGAGCGCATCCGCATCGTCGGACTCGGCATCCTCCAGGTCCGCAAGCGTGCAGCGCGCATGGGCCGCAACCCGGCGACCGGCGAGGCGATCCATATCAAAGCCAGCAAGAAGGTGGCGTTCCGCCCGGCCAAGGAACTCAAGGAAGCCGTCTGAGCGGCGCGCCTTGCGATCGGCTCGCGCTTCGGCGTCATTTCAGCCGGCTGATCCCCGCAACCGGCTGGTCCTTGGAATGACGCTTTTGCTGTATAAGAGCGACCTGGCTCCTCCCTTCCTGCAGCGGATTTCATGGTCGCCTCGAACATCGCGTTCACGCACACCGTGACCGAGCGCCTGTTGCGCTACGTGGTCATCGACACGCAGTCTGATCCCAGCTCCCCGACCTGCCCTTCGACCGAGAAGCAGAAGGACCTCGGCCGTCTGCTCGCCGCCGAATTGAAGGAAATGGGGCTGACCGATGCGCATCTCGATGACCATGGTTACGTCTACGCGACCATTCCGGCCAACACCGCAAAGCAGGTGCCGGTCATCTGCTTCTGCTCGCACATGGACACCTCGCCGGACTGCACCGGCAAGAACGTAAAGCCACAGATCGTCAAGAATTACGGCGGCGGCGACATCGTGCTGCCGGGCGATCCTTCGCAGGTGATCCGTGCCGCCGAGCATCCGGCGCTTGCCGACCAGGTCGGCAACGACATCATCACGACGGACGGGACCACGCTGCTCGGCGCGGACAACAAGGCCGGGATTGCCGAGATCATGGACGCGGCGCATTTCCTGCTAAAGCATCCCGAGATCAAGCACGGCACCATCAAGATCCTGTTCACGCCCGACGAGGAGATCGGGCGCGGCGTCGACAAGGTGGACCTGAAGAAGCTCGGCGCCGATTTTGCCTATACGATCGACGGCGAGACCGCCGGCCATATCGAGGATGAGACCTTTTCCGCTGATGGCGCCACCATCACCATCGAAGGCGTCTCGACCCACCCCGGCTTTGCCAAGGGCAGGATGGAGCACGCGATCAAGATCGCGGCTGCGATCATCGCGCGCCTGCCTAGGGAAGGCTGTTCGCCCGAGACCACCGAAGGCAAGCAGGGTTTTCTGCACCCGATCGGGATCGAGGGTGCGCTGGAGCAGGCCACGATCGGCTTCATCGTGCGCGACTTCAGTGAAAGCGGCCTCAAGGAAAAAGAGGCGCTGCTGGAGCACATCGCGAGGGATGTGATGAAGGATTTTCCGCGCTCGAAATACAAGTTCGAGGTCAAGCCGCAATACCGCAACATGAAAGAGGTGATCGACCGCCACCCCGAGACCGTCGATTATGCGGTCGAGGCGGTCCGCCGCGCCGGGCTTACCCCGGTCAAGACCTCGATCCGCGGCGGCACCGACGGCTCCCGACTCTCCTTCATGGGCCTGCCTTGCCCCAACATCTTTGCCGGTGAGCACGCCTTCCACTCGCGCCTGGAATGGGTCAGCCGCCAGGACATGGAGAAGGCGGTGCAGACCATCGTGCATCTAGCGATGATCTGGGAAGAGCGGGCCTGAGCCCGCCGCAGTAATCCCGCAGTCCGTCAGCCTGTGCGCAAATCCAGCGCCCCTGTGCATTCATCCGGGGGTGATTGTCAACCGGCGGAGTAATACTCCCGGTTGCAGCCTCACCCCTGCCATTGTTGTGACGGTTCGGCCGCCCTGCCGCCCGGCGGGGGTCACGCATGAACCACCTTGGGGTCACAGGCTGATGGCAGATCGTCTGCAAATGACATTTGCGCACATTCGAAACTGCCTGCCCAGCATTCTGCGATCCGCGGGCACGGTGTTGCTGATCATGATCGTGACGTTGTCGGCGACCGAATTGTTGCTGCGACTCGCAAACTTTCGCGAACTGCGCCAGGACCTGAGCGAGCGGTCGCTGACCTATGGCTACGATGCCGAGCTCGGCTGGGCACCCGTCCCGAATTCGGCCTCGACGGTGACGACCGCGCGCACCATTCATGCGAGCCACAACAGCCTCGGCTTTCGCGATATCGAGTTCAAGCGCGGCGAACGGCCGATCATGCTGTTCATCGGCGACTCCTTCGTCTGGGGGGTCGATGCCGAGGCGGGGGAGCGGTTCACCGACCTGCTGCGCACGCGCCTGCCGCAATATCAAATGGTCAATGCCGGCGTCTCCGGTTACGGCACCGACCAGGAATATCTCTGGCTGAAACGCATCTGGCCCAAAATCCATCCCGATGTGGTCGTGCTGTTCTTCTGCACCGACAATGACCGCAAGGACAACACGAGCAATGTCCGCTACGGCCGTTACCGCAAACCCTATTTCCAGACCGCTGCGGATGGCACGCTGCAGCTCGCGGGCCAGCCGGTGCCGAAATCGCTGCAGCTCCTGATCAAGGAAAGCTGGCTGGTGCGGCACCTCTGGTTCGCGCGGGTGGCGGCCCTGGCCAGCGTCGAGCTCTCATCTCCGCCGGTCGAGGTGCCCGATCCCACCGAACATCTCGTCGGCAGGATCCACGACTTCGTCGGTGCGCATGGCGCAAAACTCCTCGTCGCGTTGCAGTCGACCGACGACCGCCTGATCGCCCGGCTCAAGGCCGACCAGATTCCCTATGTCGCGTTCGACGGTGCGGCGGCCTACGGCATCGAATATGGCTCGCATTTCACGCCGGAGGGCAATCAATTCGCCAGCGATCGCCTGCTCGACCTGATCAGTGCCACGGTCGCAGCGCCATCCGGTGCGCAGACGACGGCGAGCGCGACGGTCGGCAGGACCCTGGGCTCGACCAACTGACGATCGTTCAACCCGGGCGCGCGGTGACGATCCAGGTCGAGCCGGCGAGTTCGACGCGGTCGCCCCGCACGAACGGTTTCAGCGCTTCGCGGACCGAGTCCATCGCCCGCGCCCGCGTCTCGGCAGAGTGTCCCTCCAGCGCCCGGCTCGCCGGCCCGATTTCGAACGCGCCGCGCACGGCCGCCTCGAGACCGCCGCCAATCGCGATGTCGAGCGACAGATCGCAGCGTTCCAAAGCGATGTCGGAATAGCCGGCCTCACGGAGAATGCGCTGTACGCGCTCCTCCGAGGCGAAGGCGAACGGGCCGGGCTCCTCCGGCCCGACCTGCGGCAGCCTGGGCACGTGCTGATAGACCGCCTGCAGGGGCGCCATCATCCAGGGATTGTCGCGCGGCTCGCGCCAGCAGGCGAATGCGACCCGTCCCGACGGACGCAGCGCCCGGCGCAGATTGGCAAAAGACAGCACGGGATCGGCAAAGAACATCACGCCGAAACGCGAGATGAGCAAGTCAAACGTCTTCGGGTGGAAAGGATAGACGGTGGCGTCCGCGAGTACGAAGTCGAGCGGCAGTTCCGCCGGTGCGACCTGCCGCGCCCGCTCGAGCATCGGCGCGGAGATGTCGACACCGAGCACGAAGCCGGCAGGCGCGACCGCCAGCGCAAGGACGATGCTGGTCGACCCGCAGCCGCAGCCGACATCGAGAACCCGCTCGCCGGGCTCGACGCCGGCGCGTGCAATCAGCGTTTGCGAGACCGGTCCGAGCAGCACGTCCTGGGATGCCTGCCGGTCCGACCAGCGCTGGCCGCCGGGCCCGTTCCAATAGGCGATCTGGTCGGCGTTCTTGTCGTGGCCAACGGGCACGTTCATCTGCACATTCCCTCGAAAGGCCTGGGCCATTCGCCTCAAGACGCGACGTCAGGCCGCCTGCGCGCGAAGGATGGCCCAAAACCTAGATGATCGCTGTAGGTGAGTCCAAACCCGAACGCGGCATCCCTGGCGGCATCCCAATCCATGCAACCAAACGGGGAACCGCGTCAACATCACGCCAAGCGCCTTTGTTGAAGATGGAACCGGATGCTCGCATCCGTTGTGGAAGTTTTGACTGCCGCGCGCGATAAGGCAAAAAATTGTATTGATAACAATAGCTTATTTGGGTTCCAGCGCCAGGAAATGACCTTGTCGCCGCCACATTCTGGCCACGTCCGGTTTCTTAAAGCCGAAATGCGGAATGACTTCCGCACTGCGAAGGGCTGCTGGACGGACCTGATCGTCCACTTTTTCGAAACAGCAGCCTTCTCGATCGCTTGCAGCGATCTCCCTTCCCCTAAAAGAGGAATGACAGTCATGCGTAAGACGGTAGCTGCAATTGCAATGGTTTGCGTATGGGGTTCGAGCGCCGAAGCTCGAACACACCATCGTCACCATTCCCATTATTCTCATCACCATCATCATCATCGATACGCTTCCGCCGGGTATTCCCATTCCGGGCGGCCTCGGGCCTGGTGCGGCTGGTATATGCGGACGCAGGTCGGTAGCGACCCCGGTCCGGAATACAACCTGGCCCGATCCTGGGCTCACTATGGTACCAACGCCGGCGGACCTACGGTCGGTGCGATCGTGGTGTGGCGGCACCACGTCGGCAAGATCGTCGGCCATGAGAACGGCCAGTGGATCGTGCAAAGCGGCAATGACGGCCATGCGGTACGAACCCGCCCGCGGTCGCTCGCCGGCGCAATCGCGTTCCGTCGCGCTTATGGAATGATGTGAGCAGGAGGCGCCCGCGCCGTATCGCAGCGCGGGCCTCGTCTGTTGGCGGCCCGGTGGTCGCTGCGCGACCTATTAGCCGCCGCAGCTGGAGCAGGAGTTCGCGATGTCCGGCCAGCGCCGCGTCTGTTCGTCGGTCCAGCCGGGCACGGCAAAGCGTGCCGGTGGGGTCACTGGCGAGGTGACGCCCGGGCTGGGATCGGCGCCGCCATTTGGGGTGCGCCCGGGCTCGCATAATTTTTGTTGTCACGTCCGTCCAGGTGGCTCCAAGCGGCCGGAGACGGTGGTACTCTCCATAAGCAAATGGGGGCCTTGTCCTGGCCCATCTGGGATTGCTCCGGATGCGCCTCACTGTGCAGGAGGCCGCTGCCATGCACCTTCACATGTATCGAGACGAAAGCCGGTCCGGTCACCTCGACCTTGTGGGTGAAGGCGACCACCCGTGGACCGTCGACTTGGTCGCCGTCACAACCGCAGCCGTCCTTGTGGTGAGCTTCATCATTGCGCTCATGGTGCAATTGGTCCGATAGGCCACGCCGGTTGGCTCTTCGACGGCGCCCGGGCGATGGCGAAATGCCGCTATCACCATGTCGCGCCGACGTAGCGCGCGCTATCTATCCCGGCGTGGCGCGTTGCCTATGAGGTTACCGAGCAACACTCAGCGGAATTGATACTGAGCTGGGTTTCGGTACCTCCGTTCTTGCCATCGGGCGCTCTAGTGATGGGGAGGCAGCCGAGCGTTCGCGCCGTCCGGGGATCGTGGCTGATCGAAGCGCGGCGCCCGGCTGTCCCGGCCGCGCGGCGGTGCGGCCACGTCAACAAAATCATCGTTGAATTAAAGAAGATTCAACCATGTCGCCGATCCTCTTCATTCCGGGAATCATACGGTGCTTTTCGGCGCTCCCGCTCCCGCCGCCATTGCGCCCTCGTCAACGATTCAGTTCGGGTGCCAATTCAGACTGGCGCCCGACACGGTTCATCGAATCACCTTGTTATTTTTGGCGGCCTTGCGCTGCATCTGCGACGCCGTGACATTGCTGGCGTTCAAGGCTCGCACGATCCCGATGCGGACGGGCAGCGTATCCCCATCGTGCTCGACCACCAGAAGCAACGCCTGCACCGCTGCCCGCCATTCGGGCCGGTCGTGCGTCGCCTTCGGCAGCATCTGGATGAACTCGCCGGCATCACGAAGACTGCGCAGCACGCGTCCATCCGTGAGCTCGATCGGATCGCGGAAGAATTGCTGCCAACTCATCGGAGCGCGTCCCATGCGGCGAGGAAGGCGATGTTAGCCCTTTCAGGACTTGATGCCTCCGTTACCCGCTCAAGCGTTTCTGCTTTCGCCTGCATCATATCCATATTCCCCGGGGGAACGCCGAGGGTCGACCTCTCGCCGGATAGTTCCTACGGGATCCTATGCGATTCGTCCCCGCAATGCCCGTAGTTCACCGGGGTCGCGCGGCGAAGCACGATCGCACCGGCAGAAATCAAACGCTCGGCCAATGAAGGTGAGCGGGGCGGCAGCCATGAAGCGCCGGCGCTGAGCGCATGCGAAGCGCAACCGCCAGCGGCCACGGCCGGCGGTTGAAACGATAACCTAATTTCAACCGACCGCACCTATCAATCGAACATCACGGGTGAAGCCTGCATCCGCGATCAGCCAACTCCCGCCGGTGCACCGCACGCCGGCGGGAGTTTCGTTTGACGGGACTTCGCTCGCGCACCTTAGTCGCCCGTTGCGCCGCAGCCGCGAGTCCGACTCATATCAGTCCCAATCCTGATCATTGCGGTAGTAGGCGCGGTTCCCCGATTCATGTTCGAGGCGGCCAGGGAGCCGCGCTTTTGAGTACGGCGAAGTCCCGATCAGTCTGGCGTCCACCAAGCTATGTCCTGCCGATCGCGAACCATTCGTTGGCCAGCATGCGAGGATCGACATCGCTATTGGGGTGGTGGTCGCC
>NZ_JAFATE010000032.1 GCF_019244115.1 Bradyrhizobium sp. | reverse complement strand
GCCCAGTTGTCGCGGAATTCGCCGAACAGCGTGAGACCGCCGCAGGCAAAGATCGTCTGCCCGGTGATGTAGCTCGCATCATCCGAGGCGAGGAAGGCGAACACGGCGGCGATCTCGTCCGCCGTGCCGGCACGCCCCAGCGGAATGTGCGCTTCGACCGCCGCGCGTTTTTGCGGGTCGCGGGTCCAGGCCGCGTTCATCGGCGTATCGATCGCGCCGGGCCCGACCGCATTGACGCGGATGCCGCGGCTGGCGAATTCCAGCGCCAGGGTGCGGGTTAGCGTTGCCATCGCGCCCTTGCTGATCGAATAGGCGAGATAGCCGGGTTTGGGGATGATCTGGTGGACGCTCGAGCAATTGACGATGTTGCCGCCGCCGCCCCGCGCGACGAAATGCGCCAGCGCCTGTTTCGCGCAGAGCACGGCCCCGGTCAGGTTGACGTCGAGCATGCGGCGGTAGGCTTCGACATCGAGCGCCTGGCTCGGCGACTCCTTCTGAAACGCAGCATTGTTGACGAGGCAGTCGAGCCGCGGCCAGCGCGCCAGCACCATCTCGAACATTTTTGCGATGTCAGCCTCACGGCCGATATCGGCGTGGACCACAAAATGGTCGTGATCACCATGCCCGCGCTCGGTCGAGGCCGCCCGCACGCGCGCCAGCGTCTCCTCGGCGGTGGCTTTGGGGCCGACGAAATTGATCGCAACGTGTGCGCCTTCTTGCGCGAAGCGGATGGCCACCGCGCGCCCGATGCCCTGAGAAGCTCCCGTCACGAGAGCATATCGCCCGGCCAGGCGGGACGGAAATTGCGTGACATGATCCGATTGCTGCATCATCTGCTCCGGGCTATTCATCAGCGGCGTGTTCTAGATCAATCGCGCACCGGGGAGAAACAGTATCTCGGCAGAGCCGGAACCAGGGCGCCACTCCTTTCAATGCGCGATGCCGACGTAAGCCAGAATGAGGACCGGAGCCTTGCCTGACGAAAAGCTCGAGGGATTGGATCAACTGGTCGGGCTGATCGGGGCTCGGCTCAACGCGCACCGGCTGATCGTCGCGCTTGCCGGACCGCCCGGAGCCGGCAAGTCGACCATTGCATCCATTCTGCAGCAGCGTTGTGTCGACGAACTCGGCGCGCCCACCGAAATCGTGCCCATGGACGGCTTTCACCTGGACGACAGCGTCCTCCGCGCGCGCAACCTGCTCGCGCGAAAGGGCGCGGAGAATACGTTTGACGTCGGTGGCCTGGTCGCGCTGCTCCGACGTATCCGGGCCGACACGGAAGATGAGATCGCCGGACCGGTGTTTGATCGCGCACTGGAACTATCGCGGGCGGGTGCGTTGATCATCACGCGGCGGACCCGCATCCTGATCGTGGAAGGCAACTATCTGTTGCTGGATTCCGGGCCGTGGGCGGCGCTTCGCCGGCTGTTCGACGTCTCCGTCAGAATAAGAACCCCGCGGGAGCTGCTGCGCCGGCGCCTGGTGGATCGCTGGACATCGTTCAAATTGCCGAGTGAAGAAATCGCAAGGAAGGTCGAGGCCAACGACTTGCCGAACGGCGCGATGGTTGACACCTCCAGCATCGCCCCGGATCTGTGGTTGGAGTGGGTCGTTCAGGATCGCTGATGCGCAGGAGGTCCTGCGCAGCAGTCGGGCCTCATGGGTCGAGACGCCGCGCAAGGGGCGCGGCTCCTCACCATGGGGGTCTAGCAACGCGCTGGCGCTAATACCAGCGTATACGTCCTCGTCTTCGGTATTGCCCTCTCGCGCGGCGTTTTGTTTAATGGCTGAACCGCGTTGCAAGCGAACGAGACGCGGGTCAAGAATAGCGTGCGCCGGGAGGCACGATGACCGATCCGATCCTCGAAATGCGTGGGGTCTCAAAGTCCTTCTTCGGCATCGTGGCGCTGCGCGGGGTCGACCTTACCGTCTATGCCGGCGAAATCCATGCCCTGATGGGCGAGAACGGCGCCGGCAAGTCGACGCTGATGAAGATCCTGTCGGGGGCCTACCGGCCCGATCCCGGCGGCGAGATTCGCATCGAGGGCAAGCCGGTGCATATCCATGGGCCGCAGGGCGGCCGTGCGGCCGGCATCTCGATCATCTACCAGGAGCTTTCACTCGCCCCCAATCTGACGGTTGCGGAGAATATTTATCTCGGCCGCGAGGTCTCCCAGAGCGGCCTGCTGGCCCGCGGCGAGATGCGCGAACGCGTCGGGCCGATCCTCGAGCGGCTCGGGGCTGATTTTGCCCCCTCGACGTTGGTCGCCCATCTCTCCATGGGCCAGCGCCAACTTGTGGAGATCGCGCGTGCGCTGCACGCAAGGTCGAAAATCCTGATCATGGACGAGCCGACCACGGCGCTGTCGGCCGGCGAGAGCGAGCGGCTGTTCGCGCTGATCCGCCAGCTGCGGGCCGAGGGGCTCGCCATCATCTACATCTCGCATCGCATGGATGAAGTCTATGCGCTGGGCGACCGCGTCACCGTGCTGCGCGACGGCCGTCTGGTGGGCTCGCTCGACAAGGGCGAGATCCGCGCCGACACCATCGTGCGGATGATGGTGGGGCGCGACGTCTCCTCCTTCTACAAGAAGGACCATGATCCGGACGCCGGCCGAGGCCACCCCGTGCTGACGGCCGTCAACATGGGTGACGGGCAGCGCGTCAGAGGCTGCTCGCTAACCGTGTTGGCGGGCGAGGTGGTCGGGCTCGCCGGTCTTGTCGGCGCGGGCCGCACCGAGCTCGCGCATCTGATCATCGGCGCCGCGCCAAAAACGTCCGGCCATCTCGAGCTCGAAGGCCAGCCGATCGAGATCCGCACCCCCGGCGAGGCGCTCGACGCCGGCATCGCCTATCTGACCGAGGACAGGAAGGCGCTCGGCCTGTTCCTGGACATGTCCTGCCTCGACAACATCAATCTCGGCGTCATCGGCAGAGACGCCAGGTTCGGCGGCATCTTGGATCGCGACAAGGCCCGCGACCGCGCCAACAGGGCGTTTTCGTCGCTCGGCATCCGCGCCGCCAATACAGGCATCACGGCCGGCAGCCTGTCGGGCGGCAACCAGCAGAAGGTGCTGCTGTCGCGGCTTTTGGCAACCACGCCAAAGGTGCTGATTCTCGACGAGCCGACGCGCGGCGTCGACGTCGGGGCCAAGTCGGAAATCTATTCGATCATCGACAATCTCGCCAAGGCCGGCACCGCGATCCTCGTCATCTCGTCCGATCTGCCGGAGATCATCGGCATCTGCGACCGCGTGGTCGTGATGCGTGTCGGACGCATAGCCGGCGAGATCAGGCGCGGCGCGGATGCGCCGCTGAACCAGGAAGACATCATGGCGCTTGCCACCGGGACGGAGCAGATCGATGCATGACAGTCCATCGCAGGCGAAAACAGCGCCCGCTGCGGCAGCTGCCGTCGCGGCCGCGCAGGAGACCAAGCGTCAGCGGGTCCAGCTTCTGATCCGCGCCGCCGGCATGCTGCCGGTGCTGCTGATCTTGTGCATCGGCTTTCACTTCCTGTCGGAGGGCCGTTTCTTCACCGGCCAGAATCTCGGCATCGTGCTGCAGCAGGCCGCCGTCAACACCGTGCTCGCCGCCGGCATGACCTTCGTCATCCTCACCGGCGGCATCGACCTGTCGGTCGGCTCGATCCTCGCTGCGTCCGCAATGGCTGGCCTGACCGTCTCAAAACTTCCCGAGCTCGGGATGCTCTGGCTGCCGGTCGCGGTGCTCACCGGCCTCGGTTTTGGCATCATCAATGGCGCGCTGATCGCGCTGCTCCGCCTGCCGCCGTTCATCGTCACGCTGGGCTCGCTGACGGCCGTGCGCGGCCTCGCGCGCCTGCTCGGTGCCGACACCACCGTGTTCAACCCGTCGATCCCCTTTGCCTTCATCGGCAACGCCTCGCTGACCCTCATTCCCGGTGTCGCCTCGATCCCGTGGCTCTCGGTGATCGCCCTGCTCGTCATCCTCATCTCGTGGCTGGTGTTGCGGCGGACCGTGCTCGGCGTGCACATCTACGCCGTCGGCGGCAACGAGAGCGCGGCGCGGCTCGCCGGCATCAAGGTCTGGGCGGTGCTGATCTTCGTCTATGGCGTGTCGGGACTGTTGGCCGGGCTCGGCGGCGCCATGCAGGCGGCGCGCCTCTATGCCGCCAACGGACTGCAGCTCGGCCAGTCCTACGAGCTCGACGCGATCACTGCCGTTATTTTGGGCGGCACCTCGTTCGTCGGCGGTATCGGCTCGATCTGGGGCACGCTGGTCGGCGCCCTGATCATTGCGGTGCTGTCGAACGGCCTGATCCTCGTCGGCGTGTCCGACATCTGGCAGTATGTGATTAAGGGTCTGGTCATCATCGGCGCGGTGGCGCTCGACCGCTATCGGCTGCAGGGCTCGGCGCGCACTTGAAAAAGTTAAACGCGCAAGGTTTGATGTCGCGGTCGATCCGTTACGGCAGCTGGTCCGCCGTGTCGGGAGTGAAGAACGGACCACGGAGGAAACCAATGTTGAAGACGATTTCGCTTGCCGGCGCCGCCATGGCGCTCGCCCTCGGCACCGCACCGACGTACGCCAAGGACCTCAAATCGATCGGTGTCTCGCTGGGATCGATGGGTAACCCGTTCTTCGTCGCGCTGGCCAAGGGCGCCGAATTCGAGGCCAAGAAGACCAATCCCAATGTAAAAATCACCACCGTCGGCTTCGAATACGACCTCGGCAAGCAGGTCACCCAGATCGACAACTTCATTGCCGCCGGCGTCGACCTGATCCTGCTCAATCCCGGCGATCCCAAGGCGATCGGACCCGCGATCAAGAAGGCGCAGGCGGCGGGCATCGTCGTCGTTGCGGTGGATACGGCGGCCGAAGGCGCCGACGCCACGGTGACGACGAACAACGTCCAGGCCGGCGAGATTTCCTGCCAGTACATCGTCGACAAGCTCGGCGGCAAGGGCGACGTCATCATCGAGAACGGGCCGCAGGTCTCCGCGGTGATCGATCGCGTGACCGGCTGCAAGAGCGTGTTCGCCAAGCATCCCGACATCAAGGTCTTGTCCAGCGACCAGGACGGCAAGGGTTCGCGCGAGGGCGGCCTGACCGTGGCGCAGGGCTATCTCACCCGCTACCCGAAGATCGACGCGATCTTTGCGATCAACGATCCGCAGGCGATCGGCACTGACCTTGCGGCGCGCCAGCAGCAGCGAAGTGGCATCGTGATCACCGCGGTCGATGGCGCACCCGACATCGAAGCCGCGCTCAAGGACCCGCAGTCGCCGCAGATTCAGGCGTCCTCTTCGCAGGACCCGTTCTTCATGGCGCGCCGCGCCGTCCAGGTCGGCGTCGGCATCTTGAACGGACAGAAGCCCGCGTCGACCGTCGAACTGCTGCCTTCAAAACTTGTGACGCGCGACAACGTCAAGGACTACAAGGGCTGGACCTCGGACCGCTCCGAGTAGCCGCGGCCTGCGATTACGTTGCCGCATTGGCACATCGAGGCGCATCGCTTGCGTGATGCGCCTCGATGACGTTATTTCCGGACTGAGACCCTCATGG
>NZ_JAFATE010000821.1 GCF_019244115.1 Bradyrhizobium sp. | reverse complement strand
CGTGTTGTCGATCTGGCTGAGCGTAATGCCGAGGCGGGAGGCGGCATCGCGATCGACGATCAGGCTGGATTGCAGGGCCTTGTTCTGCTGATCGCTGCTGACATCGGCAAGCAGCTTTGAGCCTTGCAGCGCGGCGACGAGTTTTGGAGTCCATTCGTTCAGCTCCTCGAACGTCGCGCCCTGCAGCGTGTATTGATAGGCCGCATTGCCCGAGCGCCCTCCTGCGCCGAGATCGCCCACCGACTGCAGGAACAAGGTGGCGCCCGCGACCGCGGCCAGTTCGCCGCGCAGCCGCCCGATCACCTGCTCGGCGGACAAATTGCGCTGGCTCCGCGGCTTCAGCGACGCAAACACTGTGCCGGTATTGATCGAGCCGCCCGGACCCGGACCGCTGCCGCCGGTGAAACCGACGATGGTGTCGACATCCGGATCGCTTTTGACGATGGCGATGAACTGCCTGAGCTTCTGCTGCATCAGTTGAAACGAGATATGCTGATCGGCCTGGATCGAACCGATCAACAGACCCGTATCCTGCTGCGGGACAAAACCCTTCGGGACGGCGCCGTAGAGATAGAAATTCAGGCCGAGGGTCGCGACCAGAATCAGCATCACCGAGCCGGGATGACGCAGCGCGACCGCAAGCGTCTTGCGATAGAAGTTCAGCATCAGCTCGAAGACACGCTCGCTGACGCGATAGATCCACCCATGCGGCTCGCCGCGATCGCCGCGCAGCAACACCGCGCACATCATCGGCGTCGTGGTCAGCGAGACCACGAGCGAGATCACGATCGCGATCGTGATGGTCATGGCGAATTCTCGAAACAGCCGGCCGACCAGGCCGCCCATCAGCAGGATCGGGACGAAGACCGCGATCAGCGATATGCTCATCGACAGAACGGTGAACCCGACCTCGCGGGCGCCGAGCAGCGTGGCGTCCAGGCGCGACCTTCCCGCATCGATGTGGCGGGTGATGTTTTCCAGCACGACGATGGCGTCATCCACCACGAATCCGGTCGCGACCGTCAGCGCCATCAGAGAGAAGATGTCGAGGCTGTAGCCCAGAATGTACATGACGGCGAATGTCGCAACCAGCGACACCGACACCGCCACGACCGGCACCAATGTCGCGCGCGCGCTCCGCAGGAACGCGAACACCACCAGAATCACCAGGGCGACGGCGATCACGAGGGTGATCTCGACGTCGCGTAGCGAGGCCCGGATCGTCTTGGAGCGATCGACCACGAGGTTGACGTCCATGGCGGGCGACACCGACGCCCTGAGCTGCGGCATCAGCGTCGTCACGCGGTCGACCATCTGGATGATGTTGGCGCCAGGCTGCCGGTACACGATCATCACGATCGCGGGCTTGCCGTTGGACAGCCCCAGTGTGCGCACGTTTTCCACGGAATCGACGACATCGCCGACGTCGCTCAGTCGGATCGCCGCGCCGTTACGGTAGGCCAGGATCAGCGCCCTGTAATCGTCGGCCTTTTTGGCCTGGTCGTTGGAATAGATCTGGTAGCGCTGGTTCTCGACGTCGATGCCACCCTTCGGGCTGTGGGCATTGGCACTGCCGAGCGCAGCGCGGACATCCTCGAGACCGATGCCGAATTTATAGAGCGCCGAAGGGATCAGCTCGACGCGCACGGCGGGCAGCGATCCGCCGCTGACAGCGACCTCGCCGACGCCCTCGACCTGCGAAAGTTTTGGCGCGAGCACGGTCGATGCGGCGTCGTAGAGATCGGCAGGCGTCAGGATATCCGACGTCAAGGTGTAGATCAGGATCGGCGCCGAGGCCGGATTGAACTTGCGGTAGGTCGGATTGCTCCGCAGACTGGTCGGCAGGTCGGCGCGCGCTGCGTTGATGGCCGCCTGCACGTCGCGCGCAGCGCCGTTGATGTCGCGATCGATGCCGAACTGCAGCGTGACGCGCGCGGAACCGAGGGAACTCGCCGAGGTCATTTCCGTGACGTCGGCGATCTGCCCAAGGTGACGTTCGAGCGGGCCCGCCACTGTGGCGGCCACGTCTGCCGGGCTGGCGCCTGGCAGGGTCGCCTGCACTGAAATGGTGGGAATGTCGACATCGGGCAGCGGCGAGACCGGCAATTTGAAAAAGGCGATCGCACCGGCCACCACCACTCCGAGCGACAGCAGCGTGGTGGCGACCGGACGCCGGACGAAGGGGCTGGAGAGATTCATGACATGCGCGATCGAAGCCTTTGCGGATCAGCTTCTATCCCGCAGCGCGGCAATGCAAAAGCAGCAGAATGTCACACGCTCTCGCCACAAATGAGGCTCCGCAACGCAATCTGGCCGTTGCCGCAATGGGACGGCGGTTCGCGTAATCCGCCCTGCGCGTGCTACTCGTCATTGCGAGCGACTTGTCCGCCGAAGCTCAACGAGCGAAGGCGGAAGCGAAGCAATCCAGACCATCCCCGCGAAGACAGTCTGGATTGCTTCGGCGCGATGCGCCTCGCAATGACGGCGCGGATCGTTAGCCGCCGCGAAATCCCGTTGCCAGCATGTAGCGCTCGGAGGAGTCCTGCCGGCTCGCCGACGGCTTGACGTGCCGGACGGTAGCAAAATCGCGCTTGAGCTGTGCGAGCAGTTCGGCATCGGCGCCGCTCTGGAAGGTTTTTGCCAGAAAGCTGCCGCCGGGCTTCAGGACGCCGCGAGCGAACCAGGCCGCCGCTTCGACAAGCCCGACGATCCGGAGCTGGTCGGTCTTGCGGTGGCCGGTGGTGTTGGCGGCCATGTCGGACATCACGACATCGGCGCGGCCGTCCAGCATCGCCATCAATTTTTCCGGCGCATCCTGGTCCATGAAGTCGAGCTGCGCAAAGGTGACGCCGGCAAGCTCAGGCATCTCCAAGAGATCGATTGCGATTACCCTGCCCTTGCCGCTGTCCGCACCGACGCGTTTGGCGGCGATCTGGCTCCAGCCGCCGGGCGCCGCGCCGAGATCGACCACGGTCATGCCGCCTTTCAGCAGGTGATATTTGTCGTCGATCTCGATCAGCTTGTAGGCGGCGCGCGAGCGAAAACCCTCGCGCCTGGCCTGTGCGACATAGGGATCGTTGAGCTGGCGCTCCAGCCACAGCTTTGACGACAGTTTTCGCTTGCCGCCGCTCCTGACCGTCACATGCAGGCGGCCGGTTGTGTCTTTTGCCATATCAAGTCTCTACCGTCATTCCGGGGCAGCCCGCCAGGGCTGAACCCGGAATCCAGAGGTTGTGGAGCGAGATTCCGGGTTCGCGCTTCGCGCGCCCCGGAATGACCACGTGGATGGACTATGCCGGCAG
>NZ_JAFATE010000807.1 GCF_019244115.1 Bradyrhizobium sp. | reverse complement strand
AAGGTGGAATCGAAGACATGACCCTGTGCGGATTGCGCCAGCAATCCGCTCGCGTCATTCCGCGCCGATGCGGAGCATCGACCCCGCAATCTCCAGATTCGGGGTCTGCGCTTCGCGCATGCCGGAATGACTGGAGTGATCAGCTGGAACGCTTCGCATGACCATCGCCACCGATGCGGAGCTGATCGAAGCCGGCCGAAAGCTGTTCGCCGGCGACTGGCAATTCATCTACGCCTCCCCCTCGATCGAGACGCTGCCACCGATGGGCGCGATCGAGGTCGCCTTCGCCGGGCGCTCCAATGTCGGAAAATCCTCCCTGATCAATGCGCTGACCGGCCGCAACGCGCTGGCGCGCACCTCGCACACGCCCGGCCGCACCCAGGAGCTGATTTTCTTCGAACGCAGCAGCGACAAGCGAGGCCCTCAATTGCCCGGGCTGCGGCTGGTCGACATGCCCGGTTACGGCTACGCAGCTGCGCCCAAGGCAAAGGTCGCCGCCTGGACCGCGCTGATCCATCGTTTTCTGCAGGGCCGCAGCACGCTGGCGCGCGTCTATGTGCTGATCGACGCGCGGCACGGGCTGAAGGACGTCGATCATGACGTCTTCAAGACGCTCGACAAGGCCGCGGTCAGCTACCAGCTCGTCTTCACCAAGATGGACCAGGTCAAGCGCGCCGAGCTCGACGCGCGCATCGCCGAGACCGCGGCTGCGCTCGGCAAACATCCGGCGGCATTTCCCGAGATCCTCGCGACGTCATCGAAGAGCGGTGACGGAGTGGCGGATTTGCGCGCGGCGATGGTGCGGCTCTTGAGGGAACGACAATGATCCACCGCATCGGCCGTGGCCTCGTCATGGCGGCCGGCCTGATGGGCGCCTCCGGCGTGGCGCTCGCGGCACTCTCCGCGCATGGCGGCGACGCGGCCCGGCTTGCCCCGGCATCCTCGATGCTGCTGTTCCACGCCGCCGCCGTCATCGGCGCGGTCGCTCTCGCGGGGCGTCTCGTCCACGCCGCCATCGCGATGACGGCCGGAACAGGCTTCGTGGTTGCCGCCGCGCTGTTTTCCGGCGATCTCGCCTTGCGCCACTTCTCGGGCCACGGGCTGTTTCCGTTTGCCCCGCCGATCGGCGGTACGCTGCTCATCGCAAGCTGGCTGGCACTCGCGCTCGCGGCGATCTGGCCGCGGCGGGTGTGACCGTCGTTGTTCGCTTTGCGTGGGCTGGCGCAATCGGATAGAACGCGCCCGACCCAGTCTTGAGCCGAGATCCGTTTCATGCCCGACACGCCAGAGATCAGCCCGCTCGATCAGGCCCGCATCCTGTCCGAGGCGCTGCCGCACATGCAGGAATATGACGATGAGACCATCGTCATCAAATATGGCGGCCATGCCATGGGCGCCGAGGACACCGCGCGGGCGTTTGCGCGCGACATCGTCCTCCTGGAGCAGACCGCGATTAATCCGGTGGTCGTGCATGGCGGCGGGCCACAGATCGCGACCATGCTGAAGCGGCTCGGCATCCAGTCGGAATTCGCGGCCGGCCTGCGCATCACCGATGCCGCGACCATCGAGATCGTCGAGATGGTGCTGGCCGGTTCGATCAACAAGCAGCTGGTCGGCTACATCAACGAGGCCGGCGGCAAGGCGGTCGGCCTGTGCGGCAAGGACGGCAACATGGTGCGGGCGACCAAAGTGTCGCGCGCCATGGTCGATCCCGGCTCGCAGATCGAGAAGGTGGTCGATCTCGGATTCGTCGGCGAGCCGGAAAAGGTCGACCTCACGCTGCTCAACCAGCTGATCGGCTATGAGCTGATCCCGGTGCTGGCGCCGCTCGCGACCTCGAAAACCGGGCAGACCTTCAACGTCAACGCCGACACCTTTGCTGGTGCGGTGGCGGGCGCCCTGAAGGCAAAGCGCCTCCTGCTGCTGACCGACGTGCCCGGCGTGCTCGACAAATCGAAAAAGCTCATACCGGAACTGTCGGTGAAGGACGCACGAAACCTGATCGCCGACGGTACCATTTCCGGCGGCATGATCCCCAAGGTCGAAACCTGCATCTATGCGCTCGAGCAGGGCGTGCAGGGCGTCGTCATCATCGACGGCAAGACGCCGCACGCGGTGCTGCTCGAACTGTTCACCAACCAGGGCACCGGCACGCTGATCCACAAGTGAGCAGGAGCAACCATCCATCCGCGTCATGCCCGCGCTTGTCGCGGGCATCCACGTCTTGGACGCACGCTCGGAGGGAAGACGTGGATGGCCGGGTCAAGCCCGGCCATGACGAGCTGAAAAGACGGCGACGGCCCGAACTCGTGCGCTTGTTAGTCGGGCTGCCAGCCGCAGTGCTTGCCCTTCTCGCCTCCGCCGCGCCGGCGCGGGCCGACCTGAAACTCTGCAATCGGATGAGTTACGTCATCGAGGCCGCGATCGGCATCGACGATAAGGCGGCGACCGCCACGCGCGGCTGGTTCCGGATCGATCCCGCGGCCTGCCGCGTCGTCCTGCAGGGCGCGCTTCACGCGGACCGCATTTTGCTCAACGCCCGCGCGCTCAGTTTGTACGGGTCCTCGCCGATCCCGCAGAACGGTAGCGACACGTTGTGTGTTGCGCAGGACAATTTCGTGATTGCCGCCGCGCGCCAGTGCCGCATCGGGCAGACGCCCGCGCCGTTCACGCAGATCACGCCGACGCAAACCGATGAAGGCTACCTGGTGGCGTATCTGGCCGAGGATTCCGACTATGACGACGAGCAGGCGCGGCTAGCCGCGATCCAGCGGCTTTTGGTAATCGCGGGCTATGATGCCTCCCCGATCGACGGCGTCGACGGCCCGAAGACCCAAAGCGCGCTGGCGGCATTTTTGAAGAGCCACGCCCTCGCCGCCGATGCGGCGCAGTCGCAGAACTTCTTCACGTTGATGATCGAGGCGGTGCAGGCACCATCACCTGTTGGCCTGACCTGGTGCAACGATACGCCCTATAAGATCATGGCCGCGATCGCCGCCGATGACGGCAAACAGGTCACAAGCCGTGGCTGGTACCGCATCGATCCCGGAAAATGCCTGCATCCCGATGTCGCCGGCCAGCCCCGGCAGGTTTTCAGCTTCGCCGAGGCGGTCGACGCGGACAACCGCACCATCAAGGTCAAGGACAAGCCGCTGAACTGGGGTGGCGAGAAGCAGCTCTGCACGCGCGAGAACAAATTCGAGATCAGCGACCAGGGCGATTGCGCCACGCGTGGCTTTGCTGCGATCGGCTTTGCCGCGGTCGACATGAGCGGCGGCGGCAAGACGCTGCGCTTTGCAACGCCGTGATGA
>NZ_JAFATE010000688.1 GCF_019244115.1 Bradyrhizobium sp. | reverse complement strand
GTACCGATCTTGTCCTTGACGGCCGGCTCGAGGCGAAGGTCGACGTCGCGCAGCGCGGTGATGTATTGGCCGGTCTCGCTGGTCTTGATGTAGGTGGTGGTCAGCAGCGGCTCGCTGCCGAGGTCGCGGGCGTGGCAGAACTCCTCGGCGCCGATGTTGATGGCAAGATTGCTGCCGGGGTTCTTTCCTTCCTGTTTGAGCACGGCGGCCCGCTCAATCATGTCGGCGCGCATCCGCTCCAGGCGGGCGACGTCGTCCGGGGCGAGGCGATAGGCGTAGACGGCGGACCCTGCCGAGGCGAATGCCGCCAGCGTGACCTGATCCTCGGGATCATGGGCTTCGACGAGATCGAATTTCTGCGACTGCGGCGGCTCGCCGGACAGGCCCATGATCACGCTCATGCGCACGCCGCCGACGCGCGGCCGCAGGCTGTCCGGCAGCTTTACAGCCGCCCGCGCGCGGGCAATGTCGGTGGTGCCGAACTTGATGCGGGTGAGCGGCAGGATCGAGCCGAGCGGCACGTGGCTACACGCTGCAAGGGCGAGCGCAGCCGATAGCGCGAACAGGCGTCGTCCGATCATGGTGGTGCCATCTTTGACATAAAGTAATTATCGTTATACAATAATTTTATCGAACATGACAAGAGGAGAATGACTTTGACCGCTATCCTGAGTGTTGCGCCGGCGGGCGACAGCCGTCCCGGCGCCGGCCTGCGCCGGCTGGCACTGCTGGCCGAAGCACTGACCCTGCTTGGCGTGGTGATCGGCACCACCTTCGTCGCCTATGTCTGGAGCGATCCGGACCGGGTCCGGTGGCACGAGTCGCAGGTCCTGTACGGCCTGCCGGTCGCGATCGACGACCGCGCCTGGCTGGTGACCGGCGCGATCGCGATCACCGCGCTCGCGCTGTTCGCCTGGGCGATGTGGGAGGCGCGGGCCTTGTTCCGCACGCTGAGCACGGGCGATTTCTTCAGCATCGAGGTGCCACGCCGGCTGACCCGCCTCGGCTATCTCGCACTGGTGGGATCGCTCGGCGGCATCGTCCAACGGGCGGCAACCGAGATCGTATCGCGCATCGGCGTCATCCCGCGGCCGACCCAGTTTCACCTGACGATCACGTCGGCCGACTACGTCTCGGTCATCGCCGCCCTGCTGCTGATCGCCTTCGCCAAGGTCATGCACGAGGCGCGGCGGCTCGCTGCCGAGAACCGGGGCTTCGTCTGATGATCATCGTCAACCTCGACGTCATGCTCGCCCGCCGCAAGATGCGCTCCAAGGAGCTCGCCGAGCGGATCGGCATCACCGAACAGAACGTCTCGCTGCTGAAATCCGGTAAGGTGCGCGGCGTGCGTTTCGACACGCTGGCCAAGATCTGCGAGGTGCTCGACTGCCAGCCGGGCGATCTGCTGGAGTATAGGCGCGACGGCGAGAGCGAGCGCCCGACCAAATCGGCGGCGGCGTGAAGCGGATCACGCCCGCCAAACGCCGACGAGGCGTAGTGCAAAATCCCGCGCCGTCGCGGATTATCCAATCGAAGCGCACTGTGGGTCGCCGCATCATAGCGCCAGGGCGAACGAGTAGTGCCCATCTTCGTCGGCCGTGGTGCGCCAAATTGCAAAGTGCCGCCTACGGCTGGGCTGCCTTATCAGCTTCCATTCTTTGCAGATACCGCAGGACGACTTCGCCCGAAGTCATTATGTGTTGCTCGATAAACGCCGTCAGGCCGGCTCGATCCCTGGCAACACAAAGGTCCAGTATTTTTTGATGTTCGTTCTGCGTGCTGACGGGGAACGTCTGATCACTCCATGCGAGTAGCCAATAGCGATTGAGATTGTTGCGGGCGCGGTTGACCTGCTCGAGAAAGAATGGCCGGTTGGCGCGCGTATAGATGACGGTGTGAAATTCGGCGGCGAGCCGCAGCCGTTGCAACGGATTGCTGGTCTTATCGATCTTCATCATGAGCTGGCGGCCGTGTTCGATATTGGCCTCGGTCAGACGATCGATTGCCCAGCCGGCCAACTTAGGTTCGAGGACGGCACGGAAGTCCATCAGTTCGCGCGCGACCGCACTCGACAGATCGGAGACGAAGCAGCCGCGGTTGTGATGCAGGACGGCGAGTCCCTCCGAGACCAGAGCCTTGAGCGCCTCGCGCACAGGGGTATGGCTGACGCCGAACTCTGCCGCGATCTCATCTTGCTTCAGCGGTGCGCCAGGGGGAATCTCTCCGCTGCAGATCGCGTCGCGAAGGGCGTCGGCGATCATTTCCGTACTGCCGATCAGTTTGGGTCTCGCCGCGCTCCGCACACACATCTCCTCGAATCGAATTTGACATATAATATATACCCGGCTAAGCTGCACGGTAATCAACTGGCGAAGCGATGTCCTCCACAATTATATATAATATGCAATCTTGCTCGGCCTTTGCCGTCTGGGGTGCCGCCGATGTTCGAATGGCTTTGGCGACCTCCATCACCTGCCGCGCGGATTAATCGACCATGTCGCGCGCCGTCACCTACTCACGCCAGGAGATTGGTCAAGCGCTCGACGTCTTGGAGACGCCGTGTCTGGTGCTCGAAAAATCCCGGCTGATTACGAACGTCGCTCGATTAAGGCGACACCTCCGGCCGTTCGGGGTCAGGCTGCGTCCGCATCTCAAGACCGCTAAAAGCATCGACGTCGCGCGGTTGGTAATGGACGGTGCGCAAGGCCCGATCACGGTCTCCACGCTGAAAGAGGCCGAATACTTCTTCGGTCACGGCGTGAGCGATCTGCTCTATGCGGTCGGCATCGCCCCGAACAAGCTTGATCATGTCTTCGATCTGCGGCGGCGTGGCGCCAGTCTGGTGATCGTTCTCGACAATCTGGAGACCGCACAACTGGTGGCAGCCAAGAGTGCCGAGCGGCGCGATCCGCTCCCCGTCCTGATCGAGGTAGATACCGACGAGCACCGTTCCGGAATCAAGCCGCCCGACGATATGCTCATTGCGGTTGGTCGCGCCCTTCACACGGGCGGCGCGGCAGTTCGCGGGGTGATGACCCATGCCGGCAGTTCCTACGGCCTGCATAACCCGGCGTCGTTCGAGGCGATGGCCGAGCAAGAACGGTCTGGCATCGTAGCGGCCGCCACTGCGCTCAGAACGGCGGGACTACCCTGTCCAGAGGTGAGCGTCGGATCCACGCCGACTGCGCATTTCGCCCGCGACCTTACCGGCATTACTGAGGTCCGCGCCGGAGTGTTCATGTTCTTCGACCTGGTCATGGCGGGGATCGGCGTATGCGGTATAGGCGATATCGCCCTCTCGGTGCTCGCTACAGTGATCGGCCATCAGCATGACAAAGGCTGGATCATCGTCGATGCGGGCTGGATGGCGATGTCGCGTGATCGTGGCACAGCGCGCTTGCCGGTCGACCAAGGTTACGGCGTGGTTTGCAATCTCGCGGGCGATCCGATCCCCGATCTGATCATGATCGATGCCAATCAGGAACATGGCATTTTGGCTGCGCGTCCCGGCTCTCAATGCGCTGCGCCGCAGCTTCCAGTTGGCGCGATGGTTCGGATCTTTCCAAATCATGCCTGTGCGACCGGCGCCCAACATGACCGCTACCACGTCGTCGACCACGGCCGGACCGTGTCCGCCATCTGGTCGCGCATCTATGGATGGTGATCGATGCCGAACTCAATCAAGGCCATAACAACTCAAGCGGCTCCACAGCCCTTCGGGCACTACGTGCAGGCAACGGAGGCTGCGGGCGTCGTGTACGTTTCGGGCCAGCTCGCAGCCCGCGCCGACGGGGCGTCGCTCGCGGACCAGCCTTTCGAGATTCAGGCCCGCCAGGCACTCGCCAATATCATCGCGATCGTCGATGGAGCCGGTCTTAGCCGCGATCGCATCGCAAAAGTGACCGCCTACATCGTCGGCGTCGAATACTGGCCGGCGTTCAACGCGATCTATGCCGACGTCTTTGGAGCGCACCGCCCGGCGCGCGCGGTAGTCCCGGTTCCTGAACTCCATCACGGCTACCTGATCGAACTCGAAGCCATCGCCGTGCGGTGAAGACAGGGCCGTGTCGGCAGCGCGCGCGTTCGGAACCAATGCATCATCCGGAATCGATCAATGAATAGCGAAATACACCCGACACGCCTGCGGCCGAAACTGATGTCATTCGATGTCTTCGGTACGCTGATTAGCGTTCGTGACAGCTCCTACGGCGCATTCGAACGCATCCTGTCCGATGCCGGTGCGTCGCATGTTGACGTCAAGGCGTTCTGGGAACATTGGGAGCATCAGAACATCGCGCATTATTGGGACCCCTATCGCTCGTATCGTGAGATTTGCGAACTCTCGCTTGCCGAGACGTTTGCGCACTTTGAGGTCGCGGGCGACAGCCGCCTGATCGATCGCTACTTCGATGCCTTCCCCCGTTTCTTTCTTTACGACGATGTCATCCACACGCTGGACCAGCTGTCGCGCCACCACAGACTGGCGGTGGTGTCCAATATCGATGATGACCTGCTGGCGCTGACCCCGCTGAAGCGAAATTTCGACTTGGTATGCACCGCGCAACGGGCTCGGGGCTACAAGCCTGACGGCACGCTGTTTCGCTACCTGATCGAGAATGCGGGCGTCGCGAAGGACGATATCCTTCACTCCGGTCAATCGCAATTCACGGATCTCGTCGGCGGCAAACCGCTCGGACTGACCATCGCCTGGATCAACCGGCGCCAGATCGCCCTCGACGCGTCGGTCCCGCGCCCGGATTTCATTTTCTCGGATATCCAGTCGCTAAGCCGCATCGTCCACACCTAGGAACACGCAACGAGGAGCATGAGATGTTCGTTAAAAAGATTGGTCTGCTGACCGCTATCGTGGCGGCTCTCCTGCCGGCGCTGGCAAAGGCGCAGGAAGCCGATACTGCCTTAAGGCGCATTCAACAGAACAGAGCGGTCACTATCGGTTTCCGTGAAAGTGCGCAGCCATTCGCCTATCTCAACGAGAACAGGCAGGCGAGCGGCTACTCTATCGACGTCTGCAAGAGGATCGCTCAGGAGATCGGCGGCAAGCTCAACATCCCCGACATCGCGATCAGGTACGTGCCGGTGACGCCGCAAACGCGGATTCCGCTGATCGCCAACGGAACGGTTGATATCGAGTGCGGAACCACCGTCAATTCATTGGCCCGTCAGGAGCAGGTCGACTTCAGCTACGCGGTCGCGCTAGCCGAGGGCCGGCCATTGGTGAAAAAGACATCAGGCATCCAGGATCTGCCGGACCTCAATGGCAAGATCGTCGCACTAGCCGCGGGCACCACGGCCGAGCGCTATGTGCGTGCCGCGCTGGATCGGAGCAAGATCAACGTCCGGGTGCTTCAAGTCCGCGACAATGCGGAAGGGCTCCTTGCAGTCGCCTCGCAGCGGGCTGATGCATTCGTCAATGATGCGGTTTTGCTCGGTGGCGCGCTCCGCACAGCGCAGAACAAGGATGACTTCGCTGTCGTAGGTGAGCCGCTGTCGTTCGAGCAGGTCGCCTTCATGGTCGGAAAGAACAATTCCGGCCTCTTGACGATCATCAACGGGACCATTGCCCGGCTGCTCGCCAGCGGTGATCTTCAAAAGCTCTATGACCAATGGATAGCGCCCTATGGCGTGCCGATCGAGGGCGAGGTCGGCACCTTGTTCAAGATCGAAGCCATCGCCGAATAACAATAAGTCAGCAGACGTGATTCTCTTTTCGATCATCGACCAACAAGACGCCGCGTCATGAACTATCAGTGGAATTGGGATCTTCTGTTCAGTGAGCCTTACGCCGGCTGGCTGCTGGCAGGGCTGGGCTGGACCGTCGCGCTGTCCATCACGGGCTGGTTCATCGCGCTGCTACTCGGAGCCACGGTCGGCGTCGCCCGTACGTCATCGGCTCGCTGGGTCGTGCTCCTTTCCGGCTTTTATGTCTCCGTGTTTCGCAACATTCCACTCCTCTTGCAGATGTTCGTGTGGTTCTTCGTAGTGCCGGAATTGCTGCCTGCCAAGCTCGGCCTCTGGTTCAAGCGGGATCTACCAAACCCCGAGTTCTGGACCGCTGTACTGGCGCTGGCGTTCTATACGTCGGGCCGTCTGGCCGAGCTCTTCCGAGCCGGACTGCAAGCCGTGCCGCGCGGGCAGAGGATGGCCGCCGACGCAACCGGTATGAACCCCGCGCAGGCCTTGCGTTACGTCGTCATGCCTCAGGCTCTGCGGATCATTCTGCCGCCGCTCACCTCGGAGTTTTTGTCCATCGTCAAGAACTCGTCGCTGGCCTTGACCATCGGCGTGCTCGAACTGACGGCGCAGAGCCGGCAAATCGAAAATTTCACCTTTCACGGCTTTGAAGCCTTTGGTGCCGCGACGGCCTTCTACGTCCTGGTCGCGTTCGTCCTCAATCTGGTCATGGTTGGCTTGCAGCGGACCTTGGCCTTACCCGTAGCGGTGTAATGCCGATGCCGGATTATTCGCTCATCGTGCGAAACGCCAGCTTCCTCCTTGACGGTCTGCTGCTCAGTCTCACCCTGACACTGATCGGCGTTATCGGCGGCCTTGCCGTCGGTACCGCCCTGGCGCTGGTTCGGTTGTTCACCGGCGTCATCGGTAATTACGTGATCGATGCTTACGTCTTCGTGTTCCGCGCGATTCCGCTCATCCTCGTGATCTTCTGGTTCTATTTCATGGTGCCCTTGATCCTCGGGAGACCGGTCGGTGCCTGGACCTCCGCGATCGTCGCCTTCACGCTTTTCGAAGCTGCCTACTACAGCGAAATCCTGCGAGCCGGCCTGAGGAGCGTCCGCGCCGGGCAACTGAACGCTGCGCTCGCCAGCGGCATGAGCCGGGGGCAGGCACTGCGCTACGTGATCTTTCCGCAAGCGTTTACCGCCATGATCCCGATCTTCCTCACCCAGGCGATCATCCTGTTTCAGGACACTTCGCTGGTCTTTGTCGTTTCGCTGCACGACTTCCTGACCGCGACGTCCATCATTGCCAACCGGGATGGGCGCCTGGTCGAGGTCTACACGTTTGCCTGTCTCGTCTATTACCTGATCTGCCTTGCGGCGACTGCCGGCGTGGAAGAGCTGAAGAGGACATTCGCCCGATGATCGAATTCAAAGGCGTCAACAAGTACTATGGCGCACATCACGTGCTTCGCGACATCACGATGACGGTCTCGCGCGGAGAGGTTGTCGTGGTCTGCGGACCTTCCGGATCCGGCAAGTCGACGCTGATCAAGTGCGTCAACGCGCTCGAGCCCTACCAGGACGGCAAAATTCTCGTCGACGGCTTCGATGTCGGAAGTTCGGCGCGATCGGCAACGCATTTGCGGCGGCGGGTTGGCATGGTGTTCCAGAATTTCGAGCTCTATCCGCACCTCAGCGTAATCGATAATATTTGCCTCGCGCAGCGTATTGTGCTCAAGCGCGAAGCCGAGGAAGCAAGAGAGCGGGCTCGGAGGCTGCTCGATCGGGTCGGCCTGAAGGACAAGGAAGCGGTGTATCCGACGAGCCTGTCGGGAGGCCAGCAGCAGCGCATCGCGATCGCGCGTGCGCTGGCGCTCGATCCCGAAGTCATGCTGTTCGACGAGCCGACGTCCGCGCTCGATCCGGAAATGATCAATGAGGTCCTCGACGTCATGACGGCGCTCGCTGCCGACGGTATGACCATGATGGTGGTGACTCACGAGATGGGATTTGCTCGCCGCGTCGCCAGCCGCGTGGTGTTCATGGATATGGGCGAAGTGGTGGAGGATTGCCCAACCGCCGAATTTTTCGATCATCCGCAGTCCCGCTCCGATCGAGCGCAGCTATTCCTGGATAAAATATTGTCTCACTGATGATCGCGACTGTTGCTCAACGAGCTTGGGTTGGCAGCAGACGATAATGGCGGCGATAAAGCGAGCAAGCGGAAACTGCGAACCCGATCTACGGCGTACGTTATCTATTAGCCAAGGTTCTGAGTTTCAAATCCTGAGCCTTGCTCAGGTCGCCCGAATACAGGCAAGAAAATCAGTAACTTGGACTTTAATTTGCCCGGTTCGCTCCTCTAGAGCAGCGGCGACCGCGCGCACATTCGTCGCAGCAGATCCAGTCTCTTCGGTATCCGCATTCACCGCACCCAAATTGTCTGCAAGCGTTTGCGTACCATCGGCTGCGATTTGCGTGCTACGAGTGATTTCTCCTGTCGCGGCCCCTTGCTGCTCCACTGCGGCCGCGATTGCGGCAGCAACTTCGTTTATCTAGGCGATGGTGCTGCCGATTGCCTTCATGGCCACTATTGCCTCGTTCGTGGCGCGCTGAACCGCGCCTACTTGATCGGATATCTCCTCCGCCGCATTCGCCGTTTGCTTGGCCAGGGACTTCACTTCCGAGGCGACGACCGAGAAGCCCCTTTCCGGCTTCTCTAGGCCCGGCCGTGCCAATTCCGTCCAGGACCGGCTGCGCAGGCCTGCAGCGCATCCCCATCACCCTCGTCCTCCCGGCGGCAGCGTGTCGAGCAGCGGACACGACAGATGGGCGATCTGGTGGGCTGTGCCGCGCGCGCTCGCACCGGGCTCGTCCTCCGACAACAGCACACGCACGAATTTCCAGTTGTGCGGATCGAGACCGACCGCGCCGGCGTTAAAGCTGATTGACGGGGCCTGTGCGGGTCCCGCCAGAGCCAGCACGATGAACCCTCTTGCGTAAGTGCGCCGAAGAGGTTGCAGCGGTTGGGTTGCGAAAGATGTCGGCTCTCGGACTGCATCATCAACGCGTTTGATGGCAACGGGGGCAGGAATTCGGGAAGCAGGCGCGGCAGAACAGCTTGCCGCACGACGTGCAGGGCGCGTGGCCCGCGGGGTCGGTCAGGTGCAGCCTGTCGTCGCACACGAGCCGCACGCGATCGAGGCCTGCTCCCGCCTCGCAGAGCGGCCGTTCGATCATCCTGGCCAAGGGATGCCAGTCGAGGGGGATGATGCGCTCGCCTTTGCGGCGACGGATCAGCACCTCGAGGCGCTGCACCGGCACGTAGATCTCGAGGGCCTGGACCCATTCGACCGTGACGCGCAGTGCATAGTTGCGACGCAGGTCGTCGAGCTTGGCACGGTATTCGCGCTCGATCGCCTCCACCCGCAGTGTCTCGCGCCGCCGGTCGGCCGCGGCGCGGTCTCCGCTCGCGCGGTCGAGCGCCAGCAGGCGGTTCAGAGACGCCTCGCGCAAGTCATTGTGATAGGCATGGACCCGGTCGCGGTCGCGCTCCAGCCGGCGGCGCATCGTTCGCAGGAACGGCTCCATCACGTCCCTGGCTTCACGCTCGAGCACCGGACGCAGCCGCGCCGTGAGCGCTGCCGAGCTCCATCCCGGTCCGGCGGCGCGCCTTGTCGCAGTATCCGGCATGTGCCAGTCATCCACTTGCGCCAGCGCCGGACGGAGTTGCGCCAGGATCTCGTTGATCACCGCGCCGGTCCCGAGGTTGAAGCCAAGCCAGATCAATTGCTCTCGTTTCTCATCCGACAGCGCGGTGAGGCGGAACATCAGCATCAAGCAGCGGGTCCAGGTTGCCGACATGCCCTGCAACCGCCAGGTCGCGTTCGGCAGGTCGAGGACGCGATCGAGCAGCCTTTCGGGGTCGCTCGGGGGCGGAGCCGGCGCGGGGAGCCGAAGCTCCCGTTCGCTCCATCGTCCCTCGTCGGCGAGCAGCGCGCCGAAACGGTCGAGCCAGTCCCCCTCGAGCGCGATCGCAACCGTGCCTGCGGCCTGTTGTGCTCCAAAGCCGAGATGCGTCAGTTCGGGCCAGCCGAGCTGTTGCCGCAGGGGAGCAGGCGTGAGCACCTCGAGGCGGTCCGGCCCGAGAGCCTCGACGGCGGCGCCACGACGTTCCAGGAGATCAGCGACAAAATCCCGCAGCTCGCTCATCGGTTCGGCTCACGCAGTCTCGAAGTCATCGCCGAACAGCGCGGTGTCGAGGGCTTTGGCATCCTCGTGGTGCTCGCGCGCCCCCTGCAGACGGCGGCCGAGCTCTTCCAATGCCTCCGCGCGTCCCGTTTCGGTCGTGTGCAGCCAAGCATCGAGCATGAGGTCGGCGAAATCGCGATCCTCGTCGAGGCCGCCCAGGATCGCTCCGACCTCGCCGACGACGAGTTCGAACATCGAGATCTTCTCGTCCAGCAGTGCCAGGATCTGCTGCTCCAGCGTGCCGCGGGTCACCAGGTTGAACACGAACACTTCGCGTTGCTGGCCGATGCGGTCGATGCGTCCGATGCGCTGCTCGATCGCCATCGGGTTCCACGGCACGTCGAAATTGATCACCGTGTTGCAGAACTGGAGATTGCGGCCTTCGCCGCCCGATTCCGTGCACAGCAGCACCGGCACCCGCTCGCGGAATTCCGCAACGGCGGCGTCCTTGGCGGGGCCGCTGAGCGCGCCCTCGAAACGCGCGAAGGCAAAGCCCTCGCGTGCCAGGAGCGCAGCCAGATGCTCGAGCGTCTCTCGGTAATGAACGAAGATTAGCTTCTTCTCGCCCGGATTCCGCCGCAACAGGTCGATCAGCGCCGCCTCCTTGCCGCCGACACCGATGGCGGCCCATTTCTTCGCGAGCGCTTGCCAGGCGGTGTCGACGTGGCGGCCGGACAGGCGGCGAACGGCGGCGGCCGCCGCCGCCGGAGACGAACCGGCCGCGGCGAGCAGATGCCGAAGCGCAAGCCGATTCACGCCCTCGGCCGCCAGCCGCCGTACCGCGGCCTCGAGCTCGCGATAGGCCGCCGGCTCGCCGTCGCTGCCGTCAGCGCAAATCGTTACGGCGTGACGGCGCGGCAATTTCAATGCGACCACCGCCCGCGTGTTGCGCACCATGGCGCCGCGCATCAACTCGCGCAGGCGCTCGGCGTTAGCTGGCTGGCGCGGCTTGCCAGCGGTCATGTAAGCCGCGCGAAACTCCTTCAGGGTCTTGAAGATGCCGGGCTTCAGCAGCGTCAGCAGGTTATAGAGCTCGGTGAGATCGTTCTGCACCGGTGTCGCCGACAACAGCAGTACGAAGCGCTTGTTGAGCGCATCGACCAGCTTGTAGCCCTGGCTCGTGCGGTCGCGCAGATGGTGGGCTTCGTCCACGATGACGAGATCGAAGCTGCGGCCAAGAATGTGCGCCGCATGCTCGCTGCGACGCGCCAAGGCAAGCGAAGCGACAAGGCGGTCCTGGCTCCAGAACCGTTCAGGATCGCTGCGCAGCAGCGCGTCATGGGTGGTCGCGCAGGCAATGTCGAATTTGGTTTCGAGCTCCTCCTGCCACTGACCGACGAGCGAGGCCGGGGTCAACACCAGGACGCTGTTGACGATGCCGCGCAGGAGATACTCCTTGAGGATCATGCCGGCCTCGATAGTCTTGCCCAGTCCGACCTCGTCGCCAAGCAGAACGCGACCGCGATGCTGCTTGAGCACCTTGCGGACGGTCTCGACTTGGTACCAGAAGGTTTCGATGCCGCGCAGATGCGGCAGGCAGAGCAACTCGTCGAAGCCCTGCGCGAGGGCGAGATGGGCAAAGCGCTCGCGCAAGCGGTGCCAGGCGCCATCGCTGTTCGGCGGTTGCTCGATGGCGTCCAGCAGCGGCTGGAAGTCGAACTCGGCGCTGAACGGAATATCGATCTCAATCCGTGGCAGCGGAGGCGGTCGGATCGGGGCAATGGGCGCTTCCGCAGCGGGTTTCGGCCTGGTCGGTGTCTTGGTCGAGATCTTGGCCGGGGACTTGGCTGGGGATTTGGCCTTTCGCACCGGACCAGGGGCCACTCGCTTGCTCGGGACCCGCGTGTCGCGCTCGAAGATCCGGGCGTACTGACGTGAAAGCCATGCGCGACGCGCAATACCTCCCGGAAAAACGCGCAGAGCGTTGAACCAATCCGCGAGACCATGCGCCTCCAACAGCGATTGCGCCGGCGCCAGCCTTTTCTCGTGCGCCAGCGCCAGGGCATTCAGCAGATGGCAGGCGTCGATCTCGACGAATCGCTTGCGAAAGCGCTTCAGAAAGACCTGCGCGCGGGCGGCATCCTCGTCGAGCAGCGCGGCGGTGGCGGCGAGCAACAGGATATGCCCGTCGCCCGGCTGCGCGCGCACCGCCTCTTCGGCCAGTGCCAAAAAGCCCGAATCGAGGTCCGGATCGGCCAACGCTGCCCGCAGAAGGCGGTGCGGCTCGCCGGTTGTATCCGGCTGATTCTCGCGCGACACCTCTTCCGGCTGAGCGCCAAAAGGGAACATCATCTGGGCCGACG
>NZ_JAFATE010000727.1 GCF_019244115.1 Bradyrhizobium sp. | reverse complement strand
GGCCGCGTGAAGAGCTTGTTCGAAGGATTTGGCTATGCGCCCGGGCAGGTCAATTTCGCGGTGAAGCGGCGGCTGATGGCCCTGATGCTTCTGCACCGGGCGAGCGACCTCAAGGCGCATGTCTGCATCGAGGGGTGGCAGCAGAAGGCAGACGATCTCCTTCAGTTGCAGGAGTTGATCTGGCCGATCTGAGCACCGCGGGCAGCGGTGCGCAAGACGCGAGCACTTGACCAATTTGCATTACGAGTAGGCAAACGCGCCCCCCCTTGTATGCAATCGGCTTGGCGCCGCGGGACGCGGCGTAAACGAATTTCGTAAGCCTGATCATTGACTTAGGTTATCAATTAGGTTTCGTTAACGCTTGGCATGAACCTTGCGAAGCCAGCTCCAAGACCGCATTCCGGCCGCGATGGAGCCCGCTTATGAAGCGTCGCGATTTTCTGAAATCCGTCTCCAGTGTGGCGGCGGGCACCCTTCTGCCTGCGCCCGCGATCATCTCTCCGGCCAAGGCCGATGCCCGCTCGGAGACGCTGCTGATCATCTCGGAAGGCGGTCCCAACAATCTCGACATTCACGGCGTCGGCACCAACGTGCCGGGCTACGAGGTGTCGTGGAATTGCTACGACCGGCTGATCAGCCACGAGATGAAGAGCGGACCTGGCGGCGTGCCCTATTATGACCGCGACAAGTTCAAGGGCGAACTCGCCGAGGACATAAATGTCGGCGACATGTCCGTGACCTTCAAATTGAAGAAGAACGCGAAATTTCACGACGGCGCGCCGGTCAGCGCCAAGGACGTGAAATGGTCGCTCGATCGCGCGGTATCGGTCGGCGGCTTTCCGACCTTCCAAATGAGCGCGGGCTCGCTGACCAAGCCCGAGCAGTTCGTGATCGTCGACGACGCCACCGTGCGCATCGAATTCATGAAGAAGGATCGGCTGACGATCCCCGATCTCGCCGTCATTGTGCCCTGCGTGGTCAATTCGGAGCTCGTGAAAAAGAACGCATCCGAAAAGGACCCCTGGGGCCTCGAATACACCAAGCAGCAGACCGCGGGGTCCGGCGCCTACAAGGTGACCAAGTGGACGGCCGGCACCGAAGTGGTCATGGAGCGCAACGAGGATTGGGTCGGAGGTCCCCTGCCAAGGATCAGGCGCGTGATCTGGCGCATGGTGCCGCAAGCCGGCAACCGCCGCGCGCTGCTCGAACGCGGCGATGCCGACATCTCCTACGAGCTGCCGAACAAGGACTTTCAGGAGATGAAGGCTGCCGGCAGGCTCAACATCGTGTCGCTGCCGTTCTCCAACGGCATCCAGTATATCGGCATGAACGTGACCAAGCCGCCGTTCGACAATCTGAAAGTGCGTCAGGCGGTCGCCTACGCGCTGCCCTATCAGAAGATCATGGATGCGGTGCTGTTTGGGCTCGCCAATCCGATGTTCGGCGCGCCCGCTGACAGGGCCTCGGAAGTCGCCTGGCCGCAGCCGCATCAATATTCCACCGACATCGAAAAGGCGAAGGCGCTGATGGCCGAAGCAGGTCATGCGAGCGGCTTCGACACGACTCTGTCATTCGATCTCAATTTCGCGCAGGTCAATGAGCCGCTCTGCGTCCTGGTGCAGGAGAGTCTCGGCCAGATCGGCATCAGGTGCACGATCAACAAGGTGCCCGGCGCCAATTGGCGCACCGAGCTGACCAAAAAGGAAATGCCGCTCTGCACCAACGTGTTCTCGGGCTGGCTCGATTACCCCGAATATTTCTTCTACTGGTGCTATCACGGCAACAATTCGATCTTCAACACGATGAGCTACAAATCGCCTGACATGGACAGGCTCATCGACGGCGCGCGCGCCGCTGCGGCCAGCGGCGACAAGGCCGCCTACGAGACGGACGTCAAAGGCTTCGTCGATCTGGCATTTGCCGACATCCCGCGCATTCCGCTGTACCAGCCCTTCGTCAACGTCGCGATGCAGAAGAACGTGTCCGGCTACCAATACTGGTTTCACCGCAGGCTCGACTACCGCGCGCTGGTGAAGGCGTGAGGCGGTCTGCTGACAGGTTCAACGTGAGTGCTGCCGTCGTGCTCGATCCGGCCGCCGCGCGCACTCAGCACAGGGGCCGCGCATGCTGACGCTGATCGGCAAGCGGCTGATGTTCGCGATCCCAAGCCTGATCGGCGTCGTCATCGTCACGTTCCTGCTGACGCGCGCGCTGCCGGGCGATCCCGCGGCCTATTTTGCCGGGCCCGCGGCGACCAAGGAGGCCATCGAGCAGATCCGCAAGAACCTCGGCTTCGACCGGCCGCTGATCGAGCAGTTCTTTCGCTACACCGTCGATCTCGCCCATGGCGATTTCGGCAGCTCGTTGACCACGGGCCAGCCGGTTGCGACTGAGATCCGCAACCGCCTGCCGGCTTCCGCCGAACTCACGCTGTCGGGCCTCTTGATCTCGATCGCGATCGCGCTGCCACTCGGCGTTCTGGCGGCCACGCGGCCGGGCTCGTGGATCGATCACCTCTGCCGGGTGACGACGACGGCCGGTGTGTCCCTGCCGGTGTTCTTCACCGGTCTGGTGCTGGTCTATGTGTTCTATTTTCAGCTCGGATGGTCGCCGGCGCCGCTCGGCCGGCTCGACGTGTTCTATAGTGCGCCGCCGACCATCACGGGCTTCTACCTGATCGACACGCTCGTCGCGCGCGACCTCGAGGCGTTTCGTTCCGCGCTCACCCAGCTCATCCTGCCCGCGGCGACGCTTGCAATCTTCTCGCTGGCGCCGATCGCGCGCATGACGCGCGCCTCGATGCTGTCGGTGCTGGCTTCGGATTTCGTGCGCACCGCGCGTGCGTCCGGGCTCTCGCCCGCCACGGTGATCGTCACCTACGCTTTCCGCAATGCGATGCTGCCGGTCATCACGACCCTGTCCATGGTGTTCTCGTTCCTGCTGGGCGCCAACGTGCTGGTTGAAAAGGTGTTCGCGTGGCCCGGCATCGGCTCCTATGCGGTCGAAGCGCTGATCGCCTCGGACTTTGCCCCGGTGCAGGGCTTTGTGCTGATCATGGCGGTCATGTACGTGCTGCTCAATCTCCTCATCGACATTCTCTACGGCGTGATCGATCCAAGGGTGAGGTTGGAAGGATGAGCAGCATCGCTCCCGCCGCAGAGTCCGTAGCCCCCGCGCCCAGCACGCGACTTGCCGCTGCTTTCGAACATGTCCGATACGTGCTCGGCGAGAACCGCGTTACCGCCTTCGCGTTCGCGCTCCTGATCCTCATCGTCGCCGCGGCGTTGCTGGGCCCCTATGTGGTGCCGTACGATCCGCTCGCCTCCGACACCGCATCGGCGCTGAAACCGCCGTCGGCGGCGCATTGGTTCGGCACCGACCAGCTCGGCCGCGACATTTTTAGCCGCGTCGTGGTCGCGACCCGGCTCGACACGTTCATTGCCATAGCCTCGGTCGTTTTGGTTTTCCTGATGGGCGGGCTTGCCGGCATCGCCGCGGGTTACTTCGGCGGCTGGACCGACCGCATCGTCGGCCGCATCGCCGACACCATCATGGCCTTTCCGCTGTTCGTCCTGGCGATGGGCATCGTCGCCGCGCTCGGCAATACCGTGCAGAACATCATCATCGCCACCGCGATCGTGAATTTTCCGCTCTATGCCCGGGTCGCGCGCGCCGAGGCCAATGTCCGGCGTGACGCCGGCTTCGTGCAGGCGGCACGGTTGTCCGGCAACTCCGAGCTCCGCATTCTCCTGGTTCACATTCTCCCGAACATCATGCCGATCATGATCGTGCAGATGTCGTTGACCATGGGCTACGCCATCCTCAATGCCGCCGGGCTCTCGTTCATCGGGCTTGGTGTGCGGCCGCCGACTGCGGAATGGGGCATCATGGTCGCGGAGGGCGCCTCCTTCATGGTGTCGGGCGAATGGTGGATCGCGCTGTTCCCCGGCCTTGCGCTCATGATCGCGGTGTTCTGCTTCAACCTGCTCGGCGACGGTCTGCGCGACATCGTCGATCCGCAACGGCGGACCTGACCATGACCGCGCAGCCGCTGCTCGAGGTTCGTGATCTCACCGTTGAGTTCTCCACGAGGCGCGGCATCGTGAAAGCGGTGCAGCATGTCGACATCTCCGTTGCCAAAGGCGAGACGCTCGGCATCGTCGGCGAGTCCGGCTCCGGCAAATCGGTGACGTCATATGCGGTGATGCGAATTCTCGACCGCGCCGGCAGGATCGCCGATGGCTCGGTGATGTTCTCCGGCGTCGATGTCAAAGCCGCGAGCGAGGCGCAGATGCGCGATCTGCGCGGCCGCGAGATCTCGATGATCTTTCAGAATCCGCGCGCCGCGCTCAACCCAATTCGAAAAGTAGGCGACCAGATCGAGGACGTGCTGCGGCAGCATGCGCAGTCGACGACTAGCGATGGCGGCGAGAAGGCGATCGAAGCGCTGGAGCAGGTCAGGATCGCGCGCCCGAGCGAGCGCTTCCACGCGTATCCGTTCGAGCTCTCCGGCGGCATGTGCCAGCGCGTCGTCATCGCCCTGGCACTCGCCTGCAATCCGCAGCTGCTGATTGCGGACGAGCCGACCACCGGGCTCGACGTCACCACGCAGAAAGCGGTGATGGATCTCGTCGTCGAATTGACCCGGCAGCGCGGCATGTCAACCATCCTGATCACCCACGATCTGGGGTTGGCCGCGGCTTATTGCGACCGCGTTGTCGTGATGGAGAAGGGCCGCGTGGTCGAAGCCGCCGCGTCGGCCGACATCTTTGCCAGGCCGCAGCACCCCTATACACGCAAGCTGATGCGCGCGACGCCGCGGATCGGCGTGTCGCTGCGCGATCTGCTGCCGGAGGAGGACGTCGCGTCCCCTTCGGATGTCATGGCCGGGCAGGAGTGCGAAGGGCGTCTTCAGAAAAATGACCCGGCCATTCACCAATCCTCGAAAGGTTCATTGTCAGGAGGGGTGGACCCCTCGGTCAAGGCCGGGGGTGACGAGCAGGGAGCACGCGAAGCCCAGTCCCTGCTGATCATCGAAAAGCTGGTCAAGGAATATCCGCGCCAGGGCGCGACCAAGACGCTCGGCAAGCTGTTCGGCCGCAAGCCGCCGGTCGAACCGGACATCTTCCGCGCCGTTGACGGCATCAGCTTCAGCGTCGGCCGCCGCGAGAGTGTCGGGCTGGTCGGCGAGTCCGGCTGCGGCAAGTCGACCACCTCGATGATGGTGATGCGGCTGCTCGACCAGACATCCGGCCGGATTGGCTTCGATGGCGAGGAGATCGGCGGCATCATGGCGAAGGCGTTCGCCCGGTCACCTCTGCGCAAAAGCATCCAGATGGTGTTCCAGGACCCGACCGACTGCCTGAACCCGCGCTTCACCGCGGCACGCGCGATTGCCGATCCGATCCTGCAGATGGGCGACGTCAAGGGGCGCGACGCGCTTCGCGCCCGCTGCGAGGAACTCGCGAGCCTCGTTGGCCTCCCCGTCAACCTGCTCGACCGCTTTCCTCATCAACTTTCGGGCGGCCAGAAAGCCCGCGTCGGAATCGCGCGAGCGATCGCATTGGGGCCAAAACTCGTGATCCTGGACGAGCCGACCGCTGCCCTCGACGTGTCGGTGCAGGCGGTGGTGCTCAATCTGCTGCAGGACCTGAAAGACCGGATGGGGATGAGCTATTTGTTCGTCTCCCATGATTTGAATGTGGTGCGCCTGTTGTGCGATCGTGTCATTGTGATGCGAACAGGGCGAATCGTGGAGCAGGGGCCGGCCGAGCGCGTGCTGGGAGATCCACGGGACGCCTATACGAAGGAGCTCTTGACGGCGATCCCGCATCCGCCGTTGCCGGTGCATTGAACGCGAGGTCGGATGTGATGGCTGAACCGCTGGACGATTACATCGATGCCGCCGCCAGGGCATTGGGACTCAGGATCGAGGACGCCTGGCGACCGGCAGTACGTGCCAATCTCGATGTGTCGCTGAAACTCGCCCGCATGGTTGACGAGTTTCCGCTGCCCGATGAAACCGAGCCCGCAAGTGTCTTTGGCGCCTGAACCCGTGACGCAGGCTGTGGGCAAGGGATGGTCGGCGCAGGAGATCGCGCAGGCGGTCGCGGCGCGCAAGGTCTCGGCGGGTGACGTCGTCGAGGCGGCGCTGGCGCGCATTGCGCGGCACGACACGATCCTCAATTCGTTCACCGACGTTACGGCCGAGCGCGCCCGTGCAAGGGCGCGCACCGTCGACACGGCGATCGCCGCCGGGCGGAGCGCAGGTCCGCTGGCCGGCGTTCCCTTTGCGGTGAAAAACCTGTTCGACGTCGAGGGGCTTGCCACGCGCGCGGGCTCGAAGATCAACCGCGCGCGCAGCCCTGCGCCGCGCGACGCGACGCTGATCGAGCGCCTGGAGGCGGCCGGCGCCGTGCTGGTCGGCGCGCTCAACATGGGCGAATACGCCTATGACTTCACCGGCGAGAATGTGCATGACGGGCCCTCGCGCAATCCGCACGACGTCACGCGGATGAGCGGCGGCTCGTCCGGCGGCTCGGGCAGCGCGGTCGGTGGCGGCCTGGTGCCGATCGCGCTCGGTTCGGATACGAACGGCTCAATACGCGTGCCGTCGTCGTTCTGCGGCATTTTCGGCCTCAAGCCGACCTTTGGCCGGCTGTCGCGCGCGCGCTCGTTCCCCTTTGTCTTCAGCCTCGATCATCTCGGCCCGTTTGCACGGAGCGTCGCCGACCTCGCGCTCGCTTATGACGCCATGCAGGGGCCCGATGGCGATGATGCTGCCTGCACGACGCGCGCGGCCCAGCCGGTCACGCCGCTGATCGCGCAGGAGATCGGGGACTTACGCATCGCGCTCGCGGGAGGCTATTTCCAAACCCATTTGTTTCCGGAAGCGGTCGAGGCGGTGTCGCACGTCGCACGCGCCCTCGACGTGACGCGCACGGTCGAGATTCCGGAAGCCGCCCGCGCCCGCGCGGCGGCCTATGTCATCACCACGACCGAGGGCGCCTCGCTGCATCTCGATCGGCTGCGCAAGCAGCCTGACAACTTTGATCCGGCGGTGCGGGACCGGCTGATCGCGGGTGCGATGGTCCCGGCGCCGCTGGTCGATCGCGCACAAAAATTCCGCCGCTGGTATCGTGGAGAGATGCTGAAAATTTTTGAGACCATCGACGTATTGATCGCGCCGGCGACGCCCTGCGTTGCGCCAAAACTCGGTCAGACCACGTTCGTGCTCGATGGCGTGGAATTGCCGGTGCGCGCCAATATCGGCATCCACACCCAGCCGATCTCGTTCATTGGGCTGCCGGTGGTCGCCGTGCCTGTGCCGCTCCAGCCGATGCCGATCGGCGTCCAGATCATCACCGCGCCGTGGCGCGAGGACGTCGCGCTGCGCGTCGCCTACGCGCTGGAGCAGATGGGCGTGGTAGCTTCGCCGGCGCCGAGGGGGTTTTAGGATGGAGATCGATCTGCCGGACGTGCTGGCGGAGATCACGGCGCAGTTCGCGCGCTACGAACAGGCCCTGGTCTCCAATGACGTGGCGGTGCTCAACGAACTGTTTCATCGCGATGCCAGAACCCTGCGCTATGGCATCGGCGAAAACCTCTACGGCTATGACGAGGTCACGGCGTTTCGCGCCGCGCGCTCGCCGGTTGGGCTGATGCGCCGGACGGCGCGGACCGTCATCACGACCTACGGTCGCGACACGGCGGTTGCCGCGACACTGTTCTATCGCGACACGGCGCCCGGCAAGGTCGGCCGGCAGATGCAGACCTGGATTCGTTTTGCCGAAGGCTGGCGCATCGTCGCCGCTCATGTCAGCATCATCGATGAAGCGCGGGATCAAACGTCATGAGCCTTGACGATGATCGCGCCCCGTCACGGCAGCGGGCCTCTGGTGAAGCCGAGACGTCGGTTCGCCGTGTCGATCGCGCCCAGTCGTCGCCGGCAAAAATCACCCGTGCGGAAGAGCTCCGCCTGCAACTCGCGGATGAGATCGTGCGCGGCGCGCTGCCGCCGGGCGCGGCGCTCGACGAGACCGATATCGCACGGCGCTTTTCGGTGTCGCGCACGCCGGTACGCGAGGCGCTACGGCAGCTGGTCGCGAGCGGGCTGGTCGATGCACAGGCGCATCGCGGCGCGGTGGTGGCGCGGCCCTCGGTCAAGCGGCTGAGCGGCATGTTCGAAGCGATGGCGGAGCTGGAAGCGCTGTGTGCCGGCCTCGCCGCCGAGCGCATGTCGCCGACCGAACGCTACCGGCTGGAAGCCGTGCATGAGGAGTTGCGGGTCTTGAGCTACGCCGGCAACCCGGAGCGTTTTCACGAGGTCAACGAGCGCTTTCACAATGCAATCTACGCCGGCGCGCACAACGACTATATCGCCGAAACGACCCTGGCGACGCGGGTGCGGGTGCAGCCGTTCCGGCGCGCCCAGTTCCGCAATCTCGGCCGGCTTGCCAAATCCCACGCCGAGCACGATCGCGTCGTGGTCGCCATCCTGCGCGGTGACAAGGCGGGCGCCGCCAACGCGATGCGCGCCCATATCGAGCTGGTCCGCGGCGAGTACGAGATCTACACCGCCGCGGCTTCGGCCATGTAGGCGCGCCAGCCGCCGAAGGATGAAATGTCGCGCGCGCCACTGATCGCGGCGGATTCGACCAGAAAGCCTTTCACGGTGCGGCCATCGGCGAGCCGGACCGTGCCGATCGAGAGTGGCGGCGGGATTGCGGCAACGAATTTTCCGAAACCTGTGGCCGAGAGCGACCACACTTCGAGCGCGAGCGCCGTGCCCTTGCCGGCTTCCACACGCAGCATGCCCGGCCGCGCCGGCGTCGTCGGCAGCGCGTAGAGCAGGTAGTCCGGCGCCGTGGTCGTCGCCTCGAGCAGCCGTGCGCCAAGGCGATCAAGCTCGCCGTTCAGCGCCATGCCCGACAGATGTGCGCCGACCACCGCAATCGCGATCTCATCGCTTCCGCCCGCCGGCAGGGGGGTAAGGCTTGGCTGTGGCAGGCTCTTGGCGCCAAGGCCAAGGCCCGTGTCGGCATGGAAGGCGCGGCCGATCGAGGCGAGCAGTGCATCGTGTCCTGCCGGCGCGAGCAGCGTGATGCCGAACGGAATGCCGTCGCGCCGCATCGCGGCGGGCAGGGCCAGCGCGCAGAGATCGAGCAGGTTGACGAAGTTGGTGTAGGTGCCGAGGCGGCTGTTGAGTTCGATCGGATTGGCGAGCACCTGCGCCGTCGTGTAGACCGTCGGCGCGGTCGGCAGCACCAGCGCATCGATGTTGGCAAAGGTGCGCGCGGCGACCTTGCGCAGGGCCTGCAGCCGGTAGAGCGCTGCAAAGGTCTCGGCCGCGGTGAGCCGGTTGCCGGCAGCCGTGATCTCCCGCGTCACCGGATGAATCGCATCCGGCGCCGACGCCAGCAGGTCGCGAATGACCAAATAACGCTCCGCCACCCACGGGCCTTCGTAGAGCAGCCGCGCCGCCTCGTAGAAGGGCTCGAGATCGAACGTGACCAGTTCGGCGCCGAGCCCTGTCCAGCGCTGCAGCGCGGCGTCATAGGCCGCCTCGGAATGCTTGTCGCCGAAGAAGATCAACTGCCCGTTGCGCGGCACGCCGAGCCGCAGGCGAGCCGGAAACGCCGTGAGCGCGGTCAGCGGCCGGTCGCGCGAGAATGGGTCATTGGCATCTGGGCCGGCGATCGCCGCAAGCGCCGCGGCGGCATCATCCGTAGTCAGCGCGAACACCGAGACGCAGTCGAGCGTGCGGCAGGCCGGCACCACACCCGCGGTCGAGATCATGCCCAGGCTCGGCTTCAGGCCGACGATGTTGTTGAGCAGCGCGGGCACGCGGCCGGAGCCCGCGGTGTCGGTGCCGAGCGCGAGCGGCACCAGGCCGGCGGAGACCGCGACCGCCGAGCCCGAGCTCGATCCGCCTGGGATGATGTCGTTGCGGACGGGGTTGATCGGAATGCCATAGGGCGAACGCACGCCGACCAGGCCGGTCGCGAACTGGTCGAGATTGGTCTTGCCGATGACGATGGCGCCGGCTGCGCGCAGCCGCGCCACAGAGGTCGCATCGCGCGCTGGAGTGTAGGCGAAGGCCGGGCAGGCGGCGGTGGTGGCAAACCCCGCGACGTCGATATTGTCCTTTACCGCGACGGGAACGCCGAACAGCGGCAGCTCACCTGCGCCCTTTGTGCTGAGTGCCGCGGCCTCGGCCAGTGCCTCCTTCTCGTCGCGCAGGCTGATGAAGATGGCGGGATCATTGTGGTCACGGATGCGCTGAAAACTGCGCGCGACGGTTTGCGCCGGCGTTTGGCTGCCGTCGCGATGCGCCGCGACAATCGCGGCAACGGTTTCGGTCACGCAAAGCTCCGATGGAAGGTCTCGTTGCGATCTGGCATGGTGCCGCTTTCTTGTCCTCGCGCGGGCAAAAACTGAAACCGATCGAAGCAAGCGGTGTGCCATTGTGTACAAACGCGTCCAGCAGCCCGCGCGTCAATATCTGCATTGAGGATCAATCGCTTCCGGCCGAATTCGGATCGGCGGAGGATTTCATGCCCGGCCTGACCAAGGCGATTTCGCCTAATTTTTGAGCATGACGGGCCGGTCTCCCGCCCGGAGCAGCCGGTGTCACGAGGCCGGGCTGCCGCAGTTTTTGTTGCCAAAGCAACTAAGTCGTGCGACGGTCGGGCAACAAGGGCGGAAGCGAGCAATCGCCTGGCGTGCAGAGAGGAGGAGCCATGACGGGCTGCGCCCATTGGCGCATTCGATCAGGATTGGGCTGTGACCGCGCCGAGATTCTCGTGCAGGCGGCGCAGCAGGTCGATCAGGACCTCCTGCTCCTCCTGATCGAGACAGGACAACAATTTCCGTTCGCGCTCCAGCGCCGCGACAATGACCTGGTCA
>NZ_JAFATE010000682.1 GCF_019244115.1 Bradyrhizobium sp. | reverse complement strand
ACTATTAACAATGGAAGGCCAATCAGGCCTGACAAGCGGCACTCCGCCCAGCCTGACCGAGCTTAGGGGATGGGTTTGCCACACACGAGACAGTCTGGCGATGCCTCCGATGCGAATTTCCTTATCGCACTACCGCGGACTTGGCGTCCGGCGAGCGGCGGATGCGCCCGATGTACGGTCCGGCCTTGCCTTGTAAGAGTTTTCGCCGTCTAGCTCCAACTGGACCGCGAGAATATATGATCGCGGAATAGAGCCGCGCTCGATTGTGAAGCACTCGTTGAAGGCTAAGGTATCGCGTGGGGCCGCAGCACGGTTTTCATAGCGGCAATCATAGACGAACTCGGTCTGCAGGGTATGGAAGAAGTTCTCCATCGGTGCATTGTCGAAGCAGCTGACCTTGCGGCAGGCTCATACCTGCTTCATGCGAAGGATTGGATGAGATATCGCAGGCTTGGTTGGTGTGGGGAAAGGCGGTAGCGCTCCCCCGCTACCAAAAAATCAGTAATTATCAGTTTCTAAACTTCGCGGCCTGGTAGCGGGGTGTCTCATTGAGGTCCGCTTATTGGGCATAGCCGACCAGATTTGCTTCCAATGAGTTCTTCGCATTTTGTGAAGGGTTTCGGACGACGGCCTGCCGAGGACGAGCCGCTTGCGCCGCGGCCGTCGTCGGAAAGCCTGCAGGGAAGGAACCGCGGGAAGTAGAGATGGGCGGAGCCGCGCTATGGGGATTTCGCGATCCCTCGTGGCGATCAGGCGTTCGGGGCGTTGTGAGCGGGTCGTCAGATTATCGGCGAGGTGTCGGCAGATGGACGTGTCGGCCTGGTTGCGGCAGCTCGGGCTGGGAGAATACGCCGCCGCGTTTACCGCCAATCACATCGATCTGGCCACGCTTCGCCAGCTCACCGCCGACGATCTGCGCGATATCGGCGTAAACTCGGTTGGCCATCGCCGTCGACTGCTGGAAGCGATCGCGCAACTCGACGATACAGCGAGCGAGACCAGAACCGCGGCCAAGTTCGATACGGAGCGCCGGCCGGTCGCGGTGTTGTTTGCCGATCTCTGCGGTTTCACAGCCTTGTCGCGCGATCTGCCGGACGAACGGCTGCACGCACTGCTTGGTCACTATCTCACCGTTGCCGACGAGATCGTGACGCGGCACGGTGGCACGGTCGACAAGCACATCGGCGACGCGGTCATGGCGTTGTTCGGCGCCCCTGTGGCGCATGACGACGACGTGCTTCGCGCCTTGCACGCGGCCGCAGAACTGCGCGACCGCATGCCGGACCTTTCGCGCGCGCTCGGCCACGACCTGTCGATGCATGCCGGCTTGGCGGTCGGGGAAGTGATCGTCGGAGCGTCAGGCGGCGGTTATACCGCGATCGGCGAATCCGTAAACCTTGCGGCGCGTCTGACCGATCTCGCGCCGGCTGGCGAGATTTTCGTCTCCGAACATGTCCAACGCGCCTTGGCGGGCCACGCCCAGTTCGAAGCGCGCGGCCGGCATGCGGTGAAGGGCTTCGCCGAGCCGGTAGACATATGGCGGCTGGCGGGGCTGACGCATCGGGACCCGGCCTCATCGTTGACGCCGTTCGTCGGCCGTCGGGCCGAGCTCGCTCAGATCGCGGCGCTGCTGGATAATTGCGCGGGCACCGGCAGCGGCGGCACAGTTTACGTCCGTGGTGAGCCAGGTATCGGCAAGAGCCGGTTGGGGCGAGAAGTGTGTGCGTTGGCGATGCGCCAAGCCATTGCCTGTCATGTCTGCCACGTGCTCGATTTCGGGGCCGGGCACGAGCGCGATCCTGTGCGGCGGTTGGCCGACAGCCTGCTGGAGCTGTTGGCCGATTCGGCGCCTGATACCAGGCTGGCGGCGGTGCGGGCATTGATGGCCGCGGAGCCCATCGACGCGCGCATTCAACCTTTTCTGCACGAACTGGCCGAAGCGCCCCTGACGCCGTCGCTGCGCAGCCTGATCGACGCCTCGGACGAAACGAGCAGGCGGCGCGGCCGTGACGAGGCGCTGGCATTGCTGGTGCGGCGGGAGCTGTCGCGTGCGCCAATGCTGCTGCTGGTCGAGGATCTGCACTGGGCTGACGCAAGTTTGGTGGACGCGCTGTTGCGACTGGCGCCCATCGCAATCGACCAGCCCTTGATCTTGGTGCTGACGTCGCGACCCGAGAATGAGCGTTTGTATGAAGCGTTGCGCAGCCAGCCGGCGGGTGCGCCGCTGGTCACGATCGATCTCGGGCCGCTTCGGACGCAGGAAGCCACCGCGATCGCCGACTACCTAGCGGGTCTGCCCGACAAAACAAGGCGCCAATGCATCGAGCGGGCCGGCGGCAACCCGCTGTTCCTTGAGCAGCTCTTGCGCAATGTCACGGAAACCGCCGGTGAGCTGCCGCTCTCGCTGCGTGGATTAGTCGTGGCGCGCGTCGATCGATTGGGGGCGGCTGATCGGGCCGCTCTGCATGCCGCCGCTGTGCTGGGGCAGCGCTTCGATCCGGCAGCACTACTTGCGCTGGTCGGCAATCCAGCCTTTGAAGTAGCTAGCCTGCTGCGGGCGGGCCTTCTGCGTGCGGACGGGCGGGAGTTGGTCTTCGCTCATGCGCTGATCCGCGAGGCGGTGCTGCGCTCGCTGCTTGCCGAGGTGCAACGCGCGCTGCATGCTCGCGCCGCCGATCGGTTCGACGGGCGCGACCCGATCCTGCGCGCATCCCATCTCGATCGCGCTGAGTCGCCCGCGGCCGCCGACGCCTATCGTCTGGCGGCCGAGGATCGGCTGCGACGCTATCGACCCGCTGAGGCATTGCCGCTGGTCGAGCGAGGGCTGGCGCTTGCCGCGGCGGCGGACAGCCGTGCGGCGCTGCTGCTGCTAAAGGGAGATGCGCTGCTGGACGCCGGCCGGGCGCGCGAGGCGCTGGCCGCGTATCAGGAAGCTGCAGGCCGGCGGCGATCGGCGAAACCGAAGCCTTGCGCTGCTGGGCAGCGCTGCGGCGCGTCGGATCCTCGACGAGCTGCCGGCGGCGCTCGACGATGTCGTGTCGGCGCAGGCACTAGCGGAAGGCGGCGGCTGGCTGGACATTCAGACCCACTGCCGTTTCACGCGCGGCAATCTTTTCTTTCCGCTCGGCCGGGTCGACGAGTGCCTGGTCGAGCACCGCGCCGCCCTGGATCTGGCCGAGCGCTCCGGCAGCACTGAGGCCAAGGCACGCGCCCTTGGCGGCCTAGGGGACGCGGAATATGCGCGGGGCGACAACGTCGCTTCTGCCGATTACTTCCGCCGATGCGTCGAAGAAAGCCGGCGCATCGGGTTGGGCCGCGTTGAGGTCTCGAACCGGCCGATGCATGCGCATACGATGTTCTTCGAGCTCAAGCTGCAGGCCTCGCTGGTTGCCGGTCAGGAAGCCGTCGCGCTTGCCGTCGCGGTCGGGCAGAAACGAGCCGAGATGATCGCGCATCACGCCTGCGTCGGTCCACTTTTGGAACTCGGACGTGCGGAAGAAGCGCGGCCGCATATCGAGCGCGCTCGCGCCATCGTGCGCGAGCTGCAGGCATGGCGGTTCGAGCCCGAGAACCTGGCCTTCCTCGCCGAGGTCGAAGTCGAGGCCGGCCGCCCCGATCTCGCTCGCCCGCTGCTCGCGGAGGGGCTGCTGTTGGCGCGCAAGACGGCCATGAGCTACTGGGGACCGGCATTGCTGGCCGACAACGCCTGGCTCGCCGAGAACGATGACGAACGCGATGCCTTCGTTGCCGAGGCCGAGACGTTGCTGACCGGCGAAGTCCTGGCCCACAACCACTACCTTGCACGACGCGCGCTTATCGAATTGGGCTGGATTCTCGCCGATCCGGACATGATCGAGGACCAATGCGCCAAGCTCGCCGCCTTCTACCGGATCGAGGCGCGGCCGCTGCGCGAGACCATGCCTTTGGCCGATTTCCTGGGGCGCCGCGGCCGCGTGCTTGCAGCGGCGTTACGCGGCAATCCGCTGCCCGAAATGACCGCCGAGGCGCGGGCGTTGGTTGACTGGTCAACGCGTACCGGGGCCGTGCGGTTGGGGGCTGGGCTCGACGTGGCGCTGCGCCGGCTCAGCGCATAGCGGCCACAGACAAGGCGCGCTGGCGGTCGACAGGCTTCTCTAACGGAGAGCGCCGCGGCGAGGGCGGGCAACGTCCGCCGGTGTGAACCATGCCGCCGTTCGGCTTGATCTCACCGCGTGCGCTCCGGAGCCATTTCGTCTGCGGGCTGTGCGATATCGAGGGTCAGACCGAGCTCGACGACTTCATCGAGATTTCCTTCTCCGTCTCGCCGCAAGTCCGTCGCCTCGCGTTGCACGACGTCGACGGTCTCTCGATCGAAGACCCGCACTGGAGCTGGAAATCGCCAACAGCGGACGGCTACCCGGCGGACAAGCCCGGTTCGTCCTGCGCAGTCTTGTCCGCGGGATGACTTATCTGCGACCCGGCATGACGACGACGCTGCAGGCCGAGATTGGACCCGGCGCGCTCTCAGGTGTCAACGTCCAGACACAGGCCGGTTTCATACTTCCAGTCGTGGACTCTTCCGCCGCCGTGCCGATCACGAATACTCCGATGATCATTCACATTACCTACAATGGGCAGCGTTTCACGCCCGTCATATTTTCCTGCCCGACAAAGTTCTTTGTGCACCAAGCTTCAATTCGAATTGTGCACCAAGCGCTCAATTTGAATACTGGCTCCTGTCAAGAACCCGATCAGCCGATGAGGTGGAGTCGAGCGCTCCCTCTCCGCGCGTTGGTATTGTGAATTGAAAGGTCACGCCGCGCTGCTCGCCTGCAGCCGCCCACAAACGTCCCCCGTGCGCTTCAATGATGAAGCGACAAATCGACAAGCCGAGTCCGAGGCCACTCGATTTGGTCGAGTAGAAGGGTTCAAACACGCGTTCTAGATTAGTCGGATCAAGACCCGGACCTGAATCCTGCACCGTGACGAGTACAAGGCCATCGTTCGATGCGGCAGTTCTGATCAGCAATTCTCGCGATCCTTGGGTCATATTGCGCATTGCCTCGATGGCGTTCATGATCAAGTTGAGCATCACCTGCTGCAGCTGAACCCGATCTCCTTCGATCCGAAGCGATCCTCTCGCAAGCTTGGTTTGAATCAAAACGCCGTTCCTGATCGCTTCGGTACGGGTCAGATTGCTGATTTCGCGCACGGCCTCGTTGATGTCGAAACTGTCAGTACGTGGCGCCGATTTCTTGATGAGATTGCGAATCCCACTAATGATGTTGACAGCGCGACCGGAATCGCTGGCAATTTGCTCAATTGACTGGCGGGTCTTCTCAAGATCGGGTGGATGCTTGGCAAGCCAGTGCAGAGCGGCACTGGCGTTGGTGTCCACCGCGGTGAGGGGCTGGCTGATCTCGTGTGCGATCGAGGCGGTGAACTGGCCCATCGTGGCGACGCGATTCGCGTGCGCCAGCTCGCTCTGCATCTCGCGGAATGCCTCTTCGGCTCGCTTGCGCTCGGTCAAATCGAGCACGAACGCAACTCCCTGATTGCCGTCCTCTTCGAAAATCGCCCCGCCGACCATCACGGGCACCCGGCTGCCGTCCTTGCGGAAATACTCCTTCTCATACGGCTGCGTGCTTCCCGTCTGCTTGAGCTCGGGTATCCATTGTTGATCATGGCGGACGAGCCATTCCTGAGGCGTCAGGGCCCGCCAAGAAAGCCGACCGGAGACAAGATCGGCTCGCTCATATCCGACGATGCGGAGGAACGCGTCGTTCGCTTCGATAATCCGACCATCCAGCTTCCACATGAAGATCCCGATAATATTGGCGTCGACCAGGCGTCGGATCTTCGCTTCGCGTTCGCTGAGATCGCGGTACAGACTCGCATTCTCCAGCGCGATCGCCGCCTGCGAGGCGAGCAGCTTCAGGACCGCAATCCGAGCCGGCGCGAAGACACGGGGCGCCAAGCTGTTGTCGAGATAGAGTACGCCGATGAGCTTGGCCTGCGTGATCAAAGGCAGACACAGAATGGACCGCGCTCGGCGTTCGCGGATGTAGGGATGGGCAGCCCACGGAGGCTGGGCTGCTGCATTGTCGAGAATGACGCTTTCGCGGGTGCGTAGCACATATTGGATCACCGTCTCCGGCAGAACCGCCGCGGTCAACGGCTCATCGCGCAGCTGCACGACAATCGATTCCTCGCAGGTCGTGGTCTCCGCCTTGATCCGCAGCTCAGCCCCGCACGGCAGAATTAGCAGACCTCGCTCGGCGCCTGCCTGTTCAATCCCGGTACGCATGAGCGTGTCGATCAATTTCTCCAGAACGATCTCGCCCGAGATCGCCTGCGACACCTTTAGCACGGCTGCAAGATCAAGGTGCTCAACTGGCGCCCCGATTGTGCTGGTCGGGCCCGCAGCAGGCGACTCGTGCCCTAGCTGCGGATGTGACCGATCAAGCTGCGCTACCTTGCCATCAGCCTCCCAGCGTGCATAGCAGTTTCGGGCATTTCGCAGATAGAGATGCGCGATATCATCAAAGCCACGCGCTGCGTAGAAGCGCGCGGCCAGTTCGTAAGCGAGCGCCTCATTCTGGATGAAACCGTTGGCACGAGCCGAACGGATGGCTCGCTCATACAGACGCTCGGCAACAAGCTCGCGGGCCTCCAAGCGGGCGATCTCGGCGCCGACCAACGCGGTGCGGTTCTCGAAATTGTCCGGGCAATTCTCCGCCCAGATCTGGAGTTGCTCATGGTGCGCCGCCAGAGCGTCCAGATGCCGCTGCCGCTCATCGGCTGGTGCGGAATCACAAAGGGCGGCTCGGGACAGCGCACCGTAGAAATGATATTCCGCTGATTCGATATGTGAGACCAGGGTCCACAGCCGAGATCGCGCCCTTAATTGGGCCTCGACAGCTTCACCATATTGGCCTGCAAAGTAGCGCGCCTGCAGCTTGCAGATCCAATACCAGCAGGCCGCTAGCGCCAGATCCGGACTGCGGGCGAAGCGGCGTTCGATCTCAGACTCATCAAATTCCCCATCATCAAAGGATCCAAATTTCGGTGTCAGCCCGCGAAGAGTCCGGATCAGCGCGAGCTGAGTGGCGGCGATGTTGATTACAAACCCGAACCGCGCCTTTTGCGCAAACGCCAAACCATTCTCGGCCTCACGCTGCACCTCAATGAGCGGCTCGCCCGCCGTGAGAGCGTTTGTGGTCAGATGATCGCCACAGTATGCCGCGTGGATCAGGTCGCCCACCTTGTTCGCTGTCTGCAACGCGCGGTGCAGCAAATCACGCCCCGTGCGGATATGTCTCGTCCACGGCAGGATGAAAGCTCCGAGGCACATGTAGGTTCTGGCCTCGAAGCGCTTTAGTCCGTGCTGTTCGACCAGATCGTGCCCGAGCCGGCCGAATCGGAATCCTGCCTGATAGTCGCCGAAGCGCGGGCCGGCGACCATGCCGAGCCGTACGTAGGCGTAGCACGACCCGTCACAGTTGCCGCCCTCTAGGCTAAGATTGACCGCGCGACAAATAACCAGGGAAAATAGGTTCGCGTCGGTTTGCAAGCTCGGTGCTCCGAGCTTGCTCAGAACATCCAGCGTTGCGAGGGTTGCTCGGTCGCTCATCAAAGGCAGTTCAATCAGATCTTCGATCGTGTGGCTTCCGAGTAGCGACCAGATCCTCTCGTATTCACATTTCGTTTCGACTTCCGTCGGATGCGGCGACCAGTCGATACCCAGATGGCGGAGGTAGTCGAGCCCGACGGCAACGGCACGGCTGCTCTGATCGAGACTCGTGTATAGGTCCACGCGCAAGCAGGCGACGGTGGCCCGCTCCAGCGTGTTCGCGGCGCGGCTTGATAGCACATTCAAGCGCTGCTCCGCCGCAGGGGCGCCGGTGAGGAACTCGCATTCCGCCCGGTGCAGCTCGAGCTGGAAGATGAGGTCATGCTGGCGTTGCCAGCAATCCTCCGCCAGCAGCGTCGCGCCGGCATTGAGATAGGTGAGCGCCGAGGCATAGGCGGTCGCGGCTTTGGCCCGCTTGCCGGCGATCAGGTTGAGCTGCGCAAGTTGCTCGCGCTGTTCCGGTGCAGTGATCAACGCGACGCCGCGGTTGAGCTGATTGACGATCTCGAAGACCGCCTCCTCCCGCTGCGCGGGCGGTATGTGCGCCGCCAACAGCTGCCCGATCCGCAGATGGGCCGCGGCGCGTCGTTCTTCCGGAATGAGCGAATAGGCAGACTCCCGCACCCGGTCGTGGATGAACCGGTAGGAGCTTTTGAGCGGCTCGATCAACTCGTGGCGAATGGCTTGCCAGAACATCGCCTTGACCTGCTCTGCCGAGGCCTCGAGCACGATCGATAGGATGCTAATCTCGGCGGCGTTGCCGATACAGGACAGAGCCTCCAGCGCCCTTCGTGTTTCGGCCGGCAGACGGATCAGCTTTCCGACCATCAGGTCCACGACATTGTCGGCGTATGCTTTGGCCTGAATGCGGTCGAGATCGCACGACCAGCGCCCCGCATCATGATCGAAGGAGAGCACTCCCTCTTCAGCGAGCGACGTGACGAGCTGAATTGCGAAGAACGGATTTCCACCCGACTTCTCGAGCACCAGCTGCGCGACTGGTTCGGCGGGATCCGGCTCGCAGTGAAGCGCGTCCACGATCAACTGCCGGAGATGCTCTCGGCCGAGCGGCGCCAGCGTAATCTCCCGTACGCTTCCGCCGGCGTCCTTGATGGCGGCAAGCTTGCGCCCCAGCGGGTGACTTGCATCGACCTCGTTGTCCCGATAGGCGCCGATCAGCAGGAGGTTCGGTAGATCCGACCGGGTCAGCAGATCCTCGAGGAGGTCGAGCGTCGCCGCGTCCAGCCATTGCAAATCGTCGAGGAACAGCGCGAGCGGGTGCTCCGGTCGCGCGAAGACGCCTATGAAGCGCTGGAATAGCAGCTGGAAACGGCGTTGCGCGTCATGCAGCTCGAGCTCGGGAACTGGCGGCTGATCGCCGATGACGAGTCCCAGCTCCGGGACGAGGTCGGCGATGAGCCGGCCGTTTTGGCCAAGCGCCTCCCCGAGAGCCTCGCGCCAGGTCGCCAGCTCGGCGTCGCTCTTGCTGAGCAGCGACCTTGCGAGACCCTGAAAGGCCTGCGCCAGCGTCGAATAGGGGACGTCGCGCTTCAGCGGGTCGAACTTGCCGGCGGCGAACAGCCCGCGCGGCGGGACCAGAGCCTTGTGTAATTCGTTGACGACCGAGGATTTGCCGATGCCGGAATATCCGGAGATTAGCACCAGCTCCGGCGTACCGGTTTTCACCACACGATCGAGCGCGGCGAGCAAGGACGCGACCTCGCGCTCTCGTCCATAGAGTTTCTCGGGAATGAACAGCCGGTGCGGCGTGTCGTTCTCGCCGACGGCAAAGTTCTCGATCCGGCGCTGGTCTTCCCAGGTAGCCAAGCATCGCCGCAGGTCGCTCTCCAGGCCGGCGACGCTTTGGTATCTGTCCTCGGCCGCCTTGGCGAGCAGTTTCATTGTTATTGCCGAGAGCACGGCCGGGAGGTCCGGCACGCGTTCGGCAGGCGGAACCGGCAGCCGCGCGACGTGGCAATGCACCCATTCCATAGGATCGGCGGCGGTAAACGGCAGAGCACCTGTGAGCATCTGGTAGAAGATGACGCCAAGCGCGTAGAGGTCGCTTCGGGCATCGACCGAGCGGTTCATGCGTCCGGTCTGCTCGGGTGCCATGTAGGCGAGCGTGCCGGCAATCACTTCGGGTGGGTCGGGCGCCTGGCGCTCGCGGGGCAATCGGGAGGCGATGCCGAAGCCGGTGAGTCGCACCTGACCATCCGCACAGTTCACGAGGATGTTGGCGGGGTTGAGGTCTTTATGGATAAGCTCGTGCTGGTGCACTTTGCCCAGAGCTGTGGCCAAATTGATCGCGAGACGCAGGAAGTGTCCCACCTCGACGGGACCGCGGAGCAGCGCCGCGAGCGGCTTGCCGCCCGGATCCTCGAGCAGCAACATGGTCCGGCCGTGCTCGCGCACGAGCTCCAGCGGCCGCACCGCCCATGCCGGGTCTAGCTCGTCTCTTAGGCGGTACTCGTGGGCGAAACGATCGGGCACCGGTGCCGGATGCTCGGCTGCGGGCAACACGGCAAGTACGCCGGAACGATTGCGATCCGCGCGGCGAATGACCCGGCACAGGACACGGTCGACGTCCTGCCACAGCACTTCGAGGTGCTCGACGCCTTCAGCACCGAACTGAATGGGTGTTTTCAGCGCAGTACTCCGTCGGAAAGTTGGATGTTACCGTGGGATACAAACGGGCCAGTTCCACGGCCTGTAGCAGCTTAACCCAGATCGGGTATTGAAGAAACTCGTTGTTCAGCGGCAACTGCAGCGTCAGTGATGTGACAGCTCCATTTGAGCTCGTTCCTGCGCGCCTCTAAGCACTTCCGCTTCTTGAGGTGGCTTGCCTCCTAAACCGTATGACCCACCATGATGGTGGGCCTGCCGAAACAGCTCTCCCCGACTAGCGCGGCCAGTTTTCCCTTTGCCTCGATCCCGAACCTCTAGCCGCGTGCGCATAGCGGCCGCATTTCCCGCAAGCGCTCGCGTTCACTGTTGTAGTTGCGCACATAGGCTAGATCAGCCGCGGGTCCTTCAACTCCTCGGCCGTGCCGCTGAGCACAAGCCTTTCGATGTCGCGCAAGTAAGTATCCCGCGATTTGAACAGCTACCGCCCGCGCGGATGGCCGAACAGCAGGGCTGCAAACGATGGCATGGCTTAAGGCCGGATAACGTTACCGTTGTGATCGCAATCGCTGACCGCGATCGCACTCGTCGTCTAGCTCGCGCAGCTTCGTACAAGGCGGAGCTCAGCTCACGCTCGACCGGTATTCGAAGTGCGGCCGCGCGCTTGCGGCCGAGTTCGTCTCGGGGGTCAGGGTAATTTGAGGGCGATCGCCCTGATTGGCAAGCCATCGCAACGTCTGCCACTGCAATTCGATATATTCGCGATGCAGACCAAGCGAAGAGGAATAATTGGCTCGCGGCCGTGTATGCATTGCGGGCAGCGCGTCGGCCAAAGGAGTGAGGCCAACATCACGGTGAAAAGCGCATCCGGGGGCGAGCATCGATTTCGCGACAGGATGAGCTACGATGGCTATAAAACCAATCATTGATGTCCAGCATTGCGGAAAGCGTGTCAGAATCGAATTTGCACTTGAAAGAAAGGGAATCGCTACGAAGTATGACATCTTCGTAAATGACAAGCCCGTCAAGACTGCTGTTTTCGCCGAGGAAGTCATGCGCTGGCTCGGCAACACAATGGTTCAGGAGCCGGCAGAACGATCGGGAATAAGGATGAGGCGTTGACGGAGCGATTGGGGCTTGTCGGCGCGACATCTTGCCTCGGATGACGATACCGATCGTGTTAGCTGGGCGTCCTTACGCTCTATGAGAGGCGAATGGCGGGGTCGTCGCGGATGATGCAGCTGGAGGACCGGTCCAGTTTTCCGTCCAGTGTCGATATGGTCCGTAGGTGATCGCGGATGAACCGGAAATCCCGGTTTGAAGCCGCGCCGGCAAGTGGCGCGGCTGTCGGCGAACTCCGCCAAGCAGGCGATCAGAAAGCGCAAGATGGACGGACGACCGCCCGCAAGACCAGCCAACCTTGGCAGGCGACGAGATGCTTCCAAATTTGAAGTTGGTGCCATGATGCCCGACAAGCGTTCCACGCTCGGCGGTTCGTGGTCGACTTGCATTTTATGATTGCGCGCGGGCGAGAATAATCGTTACCGCGCTGCGGAGCCGAGCAACAGAGACCACCGCGGATACTCAAGGAGTACTCCAGCCGGAGTACTCATGGTTCCAGCGTCGATAGCTCTTATGCGCCGTGCCGCCATCCATGTGCGCCGCTGTTGTCCGTTTTCGCCGTCTGCCAAGATGTGAGTGGGCTGGAAAGGTTGGTCCTGACCTGGCTGGGCGCAACAGGCAGGAGTGCGACGTGAAGAACAGTCGGACCACGACGAACAGCGCAGCTTTTCCTGCTCCACTCAAACGCAAGCCACGCATCGAAGACCGCGAGCAAGTGGCAGGGCAGGACCGTCGCGCAACTCGCTCACGAGCCCGTCGCGGGTCGGCGCGGGCTACGGCAGAGCAAGGACCTCCGGGGAGCCTACCGAAGGGAGCCGTTCTTGTCGGGGCGAATGTCCTGTTGAGAGAGGGTCTCAGTCGGATCTTGGCAGCGGCCGGCTATCGGATCGTTGCTTCGGCGCTCTGCGCCGACGCTCACCTCTTGAATGCACTTCAACGAGAACGGCCCATCCTGTTCATCATCGATCTGAGCGATGATGTTGATGCAGGCCTAACACAAATCGCGCTGTTCAGGGAACGGTGTCCGGCCGGTCGGGTCGTGGTCCTGGGCGACCAGCCTCAGCTCAGCGGAATGGTATCTGCCTTTCGCGCAGGCGCCAACGCGTATCTGGTCAAGGTGTCGACTTGCGAGACGTTTGTTAAGTCTCTCGAATTGGTCATGCTTGGAGTGACATTGTTGCCCCCGGAGATCTTGAATTTCATCTCGGAGCGGCAAACCGACGGCCATCTACACAGCTTGGTTGACATTGGACATGCGGGCGACGACGAGAATCTCGGCAGCCATGAAATTGTCGAAGCCGATGTCGAAGGAAATGAGCGTTCAGCGGGAGCCGATGGCCGCCATATCCCGCGGTTATCGACTCGCGAACGTGCCATCCTGTGGTGCCTCACCGAAGGGGATTCCAACAAGACCGTCGCGCGCAAGATGGCAATGACCGAAGCGAGCGTGAAGGTTCACGTCAAAACCATTCTCCGGAAGATTCGGGTCCGCAATCGCACGCAGGCCGCGATTTGGGCGATGAGCAATGACCCGCTTGACCGGTCAAAAGAAGAGGCCCCGCCTGCATCGGACGACCTGCGAGCTAAGCCGCCTGCCGATTTGAACATCGCGCACGTGCTGTCTGAAGTTTACAGGAACGGCGCAAGGTCGTTGGCGGTAATCAAGGTCAAGAAACCGACCACGATGCGAGGCGAGCTTCGCCCCGCTGGAAAACGCCGTTAATCGGGCAGCCTATTTGCGGCCCGTCGCACTCGACCAAGGCAGGCCGGAGTGATTCGTGGCCTGCTCGAGCTCAGGCACGATCTCCGGGGAGATAGAAGTCGCTTCCTCCGACCAGGGGCTGGCGGGGGATAGCGAGTTTGTCGTATGTGCCAGCCATCCATTGTTCATTCCCCAGATCGCTGCCTGGGTCCGGTTTTGTGCCCGGATCTTGCGAAGGATCGCCTTGACGTGCACCTTGACGGTCGCTTCGGCAATGTCGATCTTTCGCGCGATGGACTTGTTGGAATCTCCTTCGATGAGGCACCGGAGAATTGAGATCTCTCGCGGCGAAAGCTGAGGTGCCATACCATCTTCCGTCGCGAAGAGGCGTTGATTGTCGTCTGGGCGCTCTCGCTCAGGTGCGTCGCCGCTTTCAGTATCGAGAGCGAATGAAAGAAATTCTGGGGGGAAGACGGTTTCACCCATCATCACCAGTTCCAACGACTTGATCAGAATATGGCTGGTCATGACATCCACGAAAAATCCGTTGGCGCCAGCACGAAATGCAGAAACCAATTCGTCGAGGCGATAGCGATCGGCCACAATCGCAATTCGCGCGTCCGGACGTCGGCTCCTGAAAAGCTCGACTTGTTCGACCGCGGAGTTGAAATTCTGGCCCGTATGGACAATGAGAAACAGTTGTTGAGGTCGTTGAGCCTTGCTGGTGGGCAGATCGTCCGCGCATGAAACGGAAGTCAGGATCCGAAAATTTGCTGAGCGTAAGATCTCGGCAAGGCCTTCTTTGAGTAAGCTGGTCTTTCCAACGAGTACGATTCCAAAAGGGTAGCGCCGCCTCATGATGGCACTCCAGACTATGCACGACAATACGTTTGCCGGGGCGGTTGACTCCGACCAGGGGCTCATTGGGGTGTTTTTCCTGTCCCGGAACTCCTCGTGATTGTGTTGAGTGGCTTCGCGAGAAGGTGAAAGGTGCTTTTTGTAATGAAATTACCAAATGCTAGAATCAATTGTCTTATTTCCATATATACCTTTCGATATAGGACAAGGTTGTGTCCAAACCAACGGTTGTATTCCGAGGCCGCGACCGAGGCCTGTATTGCGTATTCGCGACAGGGGCGAAGACCATATGCGTCGTACACGCGTCGTTATTGCAGACCGGCATCCCGTGATTCTGCAGGGTTTGAGTCGCGTGCTTGGAGCGCAGCATGACTTCAAGGTTGTTGCACATTGCGGAGACGGCGCGAGCTGTCTCAACGCAATTCGCGTTCTTGTTCCGGACATCGCCATTATAGATATGTTGATGCCTGGGGTTGCGGCGCTGATTAAGTTCAGCTCCGAACATGCTGCTACGAGACTGGTGTTTTTTGCTTCGTCCGTCGAAGATCGCGACCTGCGGACGCTTGCTTTGGCTGGCGTTTACGCCGTCATCCCAACGGATATTGATCCCGATGCTCTGGTGCAGACCTTGCGGAAAGTTGCTGATGGTCAGAGACTTTTGCCGAAGCCCTCGCCCAGTAAGCCGCCCTTTCGAGAGGAGAGCGCAGTCGCGGACGAAGCTCTGACGGCGCTGACCGACCGGGAACGTCAGATCATGCGTCTGGTATCCGAAGGACTGTCGAACAAGGAAATCGGGCGGCGGCTGAATATTGCGGATGGTACCATCAAGGTGCATCTTCACAACATCTTTCAGAAACTTGACATCGGCAACAGGACAGCGCTGGCCGCGCTCGCCATCTCTCAAAATGACTATGCGAGTCCGTCTCCTGGAAGTCGCGGCGCGAAGGGCCGGCAGAGAAGACGTCATAATGAATGACGATCTGGAAAGGACGGCATCGCTCAGGCCGCGGTATCCGGTCGTGGAGCAAGTCTCCTCATCAAGACGGCAATTCAATGCTCTCGCCAAAGATCGTTTCGATCTCCGAGGCACGCTGAGAAATTAGCTATGCCTCTCGTGAACTATCGGCTTCAGCGAATTCCTGCCTGTGGCCGACGGAGAGCAGCTGCTCGAAATAGCAAATCGTTCGACGCAAGCCTTCCGTGAGCATGACCGTCGGTTGCCAGTCCAGCAGCTCTTGTGCCTGACTAATATCCGGACGACGCTGTCTCGGATCGTCCTGCGGCAACGCCTGATGGATGATCCGTGAGCGAGAGCCCGTCAAGGCGATCACCTTTTCCGCCAATTCACGAATCGTGAACTCGTGTGGATTTCCGCAGTTCATTGGTCCGGTAACGTAGTCCGGGCTATTCATCAGGCGGATCGTCCCATTCACCAGATCGTCGACAAAGCAAAACGACCGCGTCTGCTGGCCATCGCCGTAGATGGTTATAGGCTGATTGTTGAGCGCCTGAACGATAAAATTGGACACGACACGTCCGTCATTCGGCTGCATGCGTGGTCCGTAAGTGTTGAAAATGCGCAGTACCTTGATCTTCAGTTTGTGCTGCCGTCCATAGTCGAAAAACAAGGTTTCGGCGCATCGTTTGCCTTCGTCATAGCAGGAGCGCGGCCCAATCGGGTTCACATGGCCCCAATAGGATTCCTGCTGCGGGTGGGTCTCGGGGTCGCCGTAGACTTCGGATGTCGAAGCTTGAAAAACCTTGACCCGCAACCGCTTGGCCAAACCGAGCATGTTGATGGCCCCGAGCACGCTCGTTTTGGTCGTCTGTACCGGATCCCATTGATAGTGGACGGGGGAGGCCGGGCAGGCGAGATTGTAGATTTCGTCGACTTCGACGTAGAGCGGGAAGGTTATGTCGTGCCGCAGAAGCTCGAACCTCGGGTGATGACGGAGGTGCTCGATATTGCGCCTCGCGCCGGTGAAGAAATTGTCGACACAGAGCACGTCGCAGCTCATTTCGAGCAGGCGTTCGCAAAGATGGGAGCCGATGAAACCGGCCCCGCCTGTCACGAGCACGCGTCGCGTTTGGTGGGTTGCGGCTGGCAAGGGCGTTGCCGTAACAGTTGGCACCATGGCCCGATCAGAGCTGACTGCAAGATCCATAGTTTGTTACTCCCGGTGCTCAACAGATCCCACGGTAGCGCGACGAAAATGATGGCGGCGCCGCTTGCCATCGATGGAAGCTTGCCGGAACAGCGGGGTTTGTGCGCATCGTCGCACCGCCGGAAGGGCGCCGGTCCATTTGAGAAAGAAGAGCCGTGTTGGAGCATTGTTTCTCCAAAAGCCAGGCAATACCCGCCGAAGAATGGTTGTACTCTTGTTCGCGCGTCACTTCGCGCCGTGCGCGCCGATGACCGCCGGTAACGTTGCAAGGAGGATGTAGAGATCGAGCCAAAAGGAGCGGTTCTTGATATAGAACAAGTCAGCGGCCCGCTGCACCTCGAGATCACCATTGCTGCGCGATGAGATCTGCCACAAGCCGGTCAGTCCGGGTGGGACGGTGGCCCGCAGCGCCTTGAACTCCGCGTCAAATGCATCCAGATGGTAGGCGGGAAACGGTCGCGGTCCCACCAGACTCATATCGCCACGGATCACATTCCAGAGCTGGGGGAGCTCATCAAGACTGGCGCGGCGCATCAGACTGCCGACGTGTGGCAAGATGCGCGGATCAATAGCCAACTTGAAATAGCGCTCCCAGTGCTCACGCAGACCAGGATCGCTCGCCAGCAGCTTCTCGAGCCGCTGCTCGGCATCGCGATACATCGTGCGCAGCTTCAGAACTCGGATTGGCCGGCCATGAAGTCCAACGCGCCACTGGCCGTAGAAGGCCGGGCCGGGATCGGCGAGCTTGACCGTGAGTGCGAGCAGTCCGATGAGCGGCGCGGTGAGAAGGAAGAGCAGGAGCGCAAAGACCAGGTCGATGGCGCGCTTCAGATTCGGGCGGGAATGATGCGGTCGTCCGCCCAGTTCCAGAGCGACGAAGCAGTCCGCATTGCGAACGTGAATTCCGAAGCTTGGAAACTCGCCTAGCGGTGTGATCAGCAGGACCTGTCGAATACCCAGCCGATAAAGCGCGGCGGGATTTCGGGGGAGGTACTCATAGTCCGGCACGACGACCACCTCTGCTTGGTTGCCGGCCCGCCATCCATCAAGCGTAGCGAGCACGGGGAGGGTCGTATCGGCATCGTCAAGGCCATGCTGCCGCAGGGAGGCATCGATCTCATGGCATGCGCCATCGTCGATGAAACCTACGGGCCGGAGACCGCACCCGGGGTGGGTGAGCAACAGGCGAGCCATCACCCGGCTGCTTGCGCCGTTGCCGAGAATTACGGTTGGGGCACCGTAAAGCGAACGTCGCATGAGGCGGCTGCGGATCAGATGCTCACCCCACAATCCGAGCACCAATGCGACCGCACCGACCAGCGGCACAACTGCCAATTCCAGCAACGGCCCCTGGCGTATCCACGGCAGCGTGCCTGCGAAGACGAACAGCATCATTGCCGTCAGGCGCAGCCGGAAACGCTCAAGCGGGTTCCTGATGTTGGATCGGTAGAGCCCGAGCGCACCGCTGATTCCAAGCAACAGCAGCAGCAGGATGCTCATTTGCGTCTGCATCCGACCGATCAGGCCAAACTGGTCGGCCCGTGAGCATGCAACGACGATCAATGCGGCCGCAGCGACGGCGAGGGTGCTGGATACGATCTCGCCTGCAAGAATCGTTGCCGCGAAACCCCACTGCCGTCGACCTCTCTTGCCGGCAGATCCCGGGCGAACTCCACTGCCCGCGCCGAACGGCGGGCTGCTGGGTGGCGGCAATGGGTGGGCGACGCGCGCTTCGACGTTTGACATCGGCCATCCGCCGTTCAATGCCTGAGTTCGATTTTCCGCCGCGACTATTCCGCCGCTACGGTCGCGCCCGGCGTGGCGTTCTCCGTTTGGGCAGCAATCCAGCTGTAGGTAGGGATAATCCCCTTGCGCAACGTGATTTGCGGCTCCCAGCGCAAGACCGAACGCAGACGCGTATTGTCACTGTTTCGACCGCGCACTCCCTGCGGCTTTGTAAGATCGTGCACGAGCGCGATCTTCTTTCCAGATACCTCGATGACGATTTCGGCAAGCTCATCGACACTGACCAGTTCGTCCGTGCCGAGGTTGAGCGGATTTCTATAATCCGATCGCATGATGCGATGAATACCCTCGACGCAGTCGTCGATGTACATGAACGAGCGGGTCTGCCTGCCATCTCCCCAGACCTCGATCGCGCCTGGACTTTGGGCGCACGCGACCTTTCGGCACATCGCCGCCGGTGCCTTTTCACGACCGCCATCGTAGGTGCCGAGCGGTCCGTACACATTGTGGAAGCGCACGACGCGCGTATAGAGGCCGTAGTCTTCCATATAGTATTGGCAGAGTTTCTCGGCGTAGAGCTTTTCGAGGCCGTAACCTTCCTCAGGCTGTGCGGGAAACGCGTCCTCCTCGCGCAATGGTGTCACATCAGGCGATATCTGCAGGCCGTGCGGATAGACGCAAGCGGATGACGAAAACAGGAATCGTCCGACGTCGTTTCTGCGCGATGCTTCCAGCATGTAGAGATTCATCAGGGAGTTGTTGTAGGCGATCCCGGCATGTGACGCGGTGATATATCCAATGCCGCCCATGTCGGCAGCTAAGTGGTAGACGAGGTCCATCCGCGCCGTGCAGGTTTGGCAGTTTCTGAGTTCTCGAAGGTCGAGCAGCAGGAACTCGTCGGCGTCGGTGCTGCAATATTCGGGAAGCTTGATGTCGACGCCACGGACGCGATAGCCATTTGCCCTCAGATACGACACGAGATGATGGCCAATGAAGCCACCCGCGCCTGTAACCAACGCCCATGGCTTTAACGATTTTGACATCTGATCCATCTGATCCACCGCCTCCGTCATCAACGTTCACCAGGATCATCTCGCGACAACCACGTTACGGCGAATGGTCGCTCTCTCAAGCGCGCAGAAGGAGTAGCCCGATCGTCACGTGCCGTCTTCGTTGTGGCTGGTTCAACACGGAGGTGTAGCGAAATGAAAAAGGACTCTTGGAGGAATTGTCATGCAGCTGTCGCACCTTGCCTCATCCCTTTGCAAGGCGCGCGCCGCGGAGCGGACAGTCGCCGGACCGTTGGTCAGGACCGCGCGCGAGGCCGAAGTGCGTGGTGTTTGGCGTCGTGCGGAGATGTCGGTTGAGGTGCGCTCACTCGGCTGTCCGAGCCAATCCAAGTGCGCTCGCTCTTGCCGCGGCGGCGCTTTCGGGCCGCGCTGAGGTCTCGCCTTGCGCTGGGTTCTGTTCGGAGACCTCGAATTGGTCGCGGGGCAGTTCGAGGGTGGATGGAAACAGCGAGCCGATCTGCACGACGTCTCCAGGCTGCAGCAGGAAGTCGGCGGCCGCCGCGTATTTCACATTACTGGTGCCTTTGGCGCGGATAACCGTTATGGCTGGCGGCTGCGCTTGCGCCGCAGTCACAAGCCCGATCTGCCGGGCAAGAGCCGCACGGGCGTGCTGCGCGGCTGGAAGTGTAACAGTCAAATCCAGAAGTGATCGATCGGTTTCCCGCAATTCTGCCGTCACGCGGCGCTGATACGTGTTGCGCAGTTCAGCGATCTTGAAATGAACATCGCCGATCGAGAGCTCCGCCTTCAGCGAGTCCGATTGTAGACGCCCGATGGCCTCCTCTATGCGCGCTTCCTCGCGCCTGACCTCGATGTAGGTCGACTTGCGTGCTAGTCCGGTCTTATTCAATTGATCGAAATCCGCGACAAGTTCGTGGTGGAGGTTGCGCTGTTGCTGTTCGAGCTCCAACTGATGATTGAGTGAGGCAATCTCGGCTTCAAGACGCGGAATCTGATTCTGCAGTGCCTCGGTCTCCTGTTGGAGAGCCTCCCGCTCCGCTTTGAACGCAACCTGTTCGCCGTCGCGGATCTGCGCGATACGAGCCGGATCGACGACGGCTCCTGAAACATCAGGAAAATCGATGCGATCATGGCCGTTCTGTAAGGCGGTTAGACGTGCGTGTCTTGTAAGGAGAGCCACGCGGCCGATTTCCAGCAGTCGAACACGTTCTTCGGCCTGCAACAGGTTGCTGAGCAGGCCGCCCTGCTGACTTTCTGAAAGTCCGATGCCGCCCGCGCGCGCTATGGCGCCAAGCACCGACAGGCCCTCGCGGTAAGGATAAAGACCCGGTATCCGGACCATGCCGAGCACATAGATCGGACTGAACTCCGCTACCCTGATGCTGACGGTGGGATCACGGACGAAACCTTGTGCAAAAGCATGAGAAATGCTGCCTTCGAGCTCACCCAGCGTAAGATTGATTGCGGAGATGTCGCCGACCATGGGCAGGCGGATATTGCCGCTCTGATCGACAGTCGAGTCCCCGGACAGGTCGGGCTGGCCGTATACGGTTATCGCAAGCTTGTCGCCGACGCCAATCCGGTATGCTTGCGGAGCGGGCGACTGTGCGTTGACAACATTTATCGGCCAGACATGCAGAACTGCTGTCAGTATCACCAGTGCCCAGGCATAGATCATCAGGGAATACCATCGTCCTTCCCTTTGCTGTGCCTTCGCGCAAACTAAAGTCATCCTACTCCGGCCCATCGATTGGCTCGACGCGTTGTGTTGCTACTATAATCAAAACGGAGCGGTGCAGGACTAGAATCTTAGGAGGTACCCCTTGTTAGATGGCCGTTCCGCGGTGATCTCCATAGCGCGCGGGGCTTGCGCAATGGCTTGTGTGATGGTGCAGGCCAAGCGGCGGTAGGCTTCGCGCAGACCTGCACCTCTAGGGCCGTGATTGGCCGAAAGATGTCCCTTGCACTTGCTCCGGATTACCTCTCAAGGGTAGGGCCTGCGCCGCTTTAGTGCGCGGGTTCATCGGGCATCTTGGCTTAACATCTCGCAATCAGGTCAGCCTCGGTCGGTTCGTAGCCGATAGTGCAAGGTTAGCCTTCGTATGAGACGTTGAGCATGAAAGCACGCGCCGGTGACTGGGTCGAGGTTCTTGGCAAGGATGAAATCCTCAGAACGCTTGACAAGCATGGGCGCCTCGAGGGGCTGCCCTTCATGCCGCAAATGTTCAGGTATTGCGGTCAGCGCTTTCGTATTTACAAGACCGCGTACAAGACCTGCGACACCGTGAGTGGAAACTACTCAGGCCGGCACTTGCACAACGGCTATCATCTCAACCTTCGTTGTGATGGCCGTGCTTACGGTGGTTGTCAGGCCGGCTGCCTCATGTTCTGGAAGGCCGCTTGGCTCAAGCGGGTCGGCGGGCCGGTGCAATACGCGCCGAACCTGACCCATTCACCGAACGAGGAAGCGGAGTCGTCGCCACGTTGCACGGAAAGCGACGTCCTGGACGCCACAAAGCGCCCGGAGCTTGGCGCAAACACGAGATATTCGTGTCAGGCCACCGAACTGCTCAACTATACGACACCACTCAGCTGGTGGGATGTACGGCAGTATGCCGAGTTATGGAGATCGCACGATAGAACGTTGGGAGAGATAGCACGCGGCCTTTTCTATCTGTCCTACTACTACGGAACGCTTGCTTTCAGCGACAGATGGGGACGCCCAGCTCGCTGGCTGTACAATCGTATCCAGGCCGTCTCCGGCGGAGTCCCGTTCCCCAGAATGAACGGAACGATACCGCTCGGTCAGCCGACGCCCAGACGCGATCTGGGTCTTCGGCCGGGTGACCTGGTGCGGGTCAAATCCTATCAGGAAATCCTTGCCACGCTGGACACCAGACTTTCGAACAGAGGTCTTTTCTTCGATGCCGAACTCGTACCGTTTTGCGGCAAGGTCTTTCGCGTCAGTATCTGTGTTGAACGCTTCGTGGACGAGAAGACCGGACAGCTGAGGCGCATGAATACGCCGGCGGTGATCCTGGAGGGCGTCAGCTGCAAGGCGCGTTATGGTGGGCGGCGGATATTCTGTCCTCGCAGCATCCATCTGTGGTGGCGCGAGATCTGGCTCGAACGGGTCTCCGTCGACGAATGCAATCAAGGCAGCCTTTCATCTTCTCACCACTCGGCCGCGTGTGCGACGGCGCAAGGTGCTCATTCCTCATGAACCCGATCAAAACAGCTTCGGTTTGCGGTCTAGGAAAACTGGGGGCGTGCATAGCTGCGACGCTAGCAGCTCGCGGGCTCGAAGTCGTGGGAGTGGACGTCGATCCGGACAAGGTTAAGAAGATCAACGAGGGCGTGGCGCCGCTGGATGAGCCGCTGCTCGCGGAGACTATCCGAGCCGGACGCTCACGACTTCGTGCCACTCTCGACCCCCGTGAAACTGTTGCCACTGACGCCACCTTCTTTATTCCCCCATCTCCGAGTCTGCCGGACGGAAGTTTTTCGAACGAGTTCTTGTTGAAGTCCATGCAGCCGGTTGCCAAGGCGATGAAGGATGCTGGCAAAAGGAATCATCTGTTTGTCTGCAGTTCAACGACTACGCCAGGTGCCGTAGATGCGGTTCTGGTTCCCATGTTAGAACGCGAACTCGGTGGCATTTGCGGCAGGGATTTCGGCGTCTGCTACAATCCCGAGTTCATTGCGCTGGGCGACGTCATCAATGGGCTGTTGGAACCGGACCTTGTGCTGATTGGCGAATCGGATCCCCAAAGCGGCGCGGCCCTGGAGCAACTTTACAAGAGATACAACCGCAATTCACCGCGGATTGCCCGTATGTCCATTGTCAGCGCCGAGCTCGCGAAGATATCGCTGAACAGCTACATCACCATGAAGATCAGCTTTACCAACCAGTTGCGAATGATAGCAGCGCGTCATTCAAAGGCCGATATCCACGCCATACTCGACGCGCTCGGAAGCGACAGCCGGATCGGGAAAAAATATTTGCGCGCAGGCCTGAGTTACGGAGGCCCCTGTTTTCCGCGCGACAACCGTCTCCTGGCCTACACGGCCCGGCAGGTCGGACTGGAAGCGCCGCTGGCCGAGGCTTCGGACCGGATCAACGAGCGAACCAAGCAAGAGCTCGTTCAGAAAGTGCAGGACATGGTCCAGCCGGGCGACACGGTTGCGGTTCTTGGCGTCACGTACAAGCCCGAGACGTATATTACCGAGGAAGCGGCGGGACTTTTCCTGGCTCAGCAACTGAAACGGCGCGGCCATCGCGTTCTCATCCATGACTTCGCTGCAACCCCCGCCAATTCGCCGAGCCTCCACGAGTTCGAGCTGATCTCCAATTTGGATGAATTTGAAAACCATCCCAATGTGAAACTCGCTGTGATTTGCTGTCCGTGGACGCGCTACCGGGACTTCGCTCCGGCATCGGGAACGAGGGTCTTCACACCATGGCATCTGTGAGTGGAAATCCGATTGAATCCGGTCCATCCTGCTCTGCACGGGCTGATGTGTACCCAGCCGACGGATCATTGAAATCGGTCAGGGTCTTGGGCACGTCGGTCGCTTGTGCCACGTACGATTCTGCGCTGGCGGACATCAAGGCGCTCGCTCGTGAACCGCGGGCCGCAGCGGTCTGCCCCTCCAATACCCACATCCTTGGCGAGGCACGGCACACCCCCGAATTCGCCAGGGTCCTGGCCCGGTTCGACATGGTGTTGCCGGACGGGATGCCGGTTGTCTGGGCGCTCAATTATCATGGGGCTGACCTGAAGGACCGCGTGTACGGTCCTTACTTCATGCGACACGCGTTGCGGCACACGCCGCGCCCGTGGCGACATTTTTTTTTCGGCGATTCCGAGGAGTGCCTGGTCGAACTGCGACGCGCGCTGGTCCAATTGCAACCCGATGTCGATATTGTCGGTATGCTCAGTCCGCCATTTCGACCCTTCACGGAGGCTGACGAGGCGTCGTTCGCCGATATCATCAATCGCGCCGATCCGGATTTCGTGTGGGTCGCGCTGCCAGGCGTACGGATGGAACGGTGGATCATCGACAACCAAGCGCGCTTCCGGCGCGGTGTGTTCCTTGCAGTGGGAGATGCTTTCGCGCTGCTCAGCGGCCGCCGTTCGTTCGCGCCGTCGTGGATGCAACGGCTGGGGCTTACCTGGGCTTACCGGTTGAGCAAGGAGCCGCTCCGACTGGGCCCACGTTACCTGCGATATCACTTTATCTTCGTGTCTTATTGGCTATGGGACGCGCTGCGCGGGCGGACTTAGAAACCCCACCGGATCGTCGACGCGACAGTTCACAATCGGACTTAGAGTTGCGGATTGGACTCAGACCTTGAGAGAGGCCGGGTTGAACGTCAAGATGAGCGGGGGGGGCGTTCTCTGATGTTGGATCACGCGCACAAAGGGCGAGGAGACACATTGCCTGGGCAAGCTCGTTACACCACGGTTTGTTCTGCCCCTGAAATATTTGAAAGCTGCTCGCGAGCACTAGGGCACGCCTCCGCCGTCGGCACGACCTCCCTAATGTAGAGTTGCTCCTCGCTGATGCGCTCGAGCCAGATCTCGCGCCACCAGGAATAGATGCTGCGCGGGCAGAACATCTTGTTGGAGCTATAGTGCGAGCGGCACCACACGCCGTCCAGGATCAACGCCGGCGTCTTCAATGTCCTTATCACGCCGGTCTTCTCGTCAACGAAGCGTTCGACGATTGTTTTGGCCCGGAACACTTTGCCACAATAAGGCACCAGCTCGGCATCGAAATGCAATCCCCGGTTATTGCCAGCCGTGTCAAGCGTTGCCAGGATCTGCTCTAGGGGCTTCACGCGAACGAGATCACCGGGACGGATCCTGCTCTGACGGCCGACCGGCGTGAGCTGCCCGGCCGGAATCTTTCCTTTGCGACGAGGGAATGGCACGCCTCCCCGCAGGGCTTGAAAACGATCATAGAGCCAGCGGGCCGGCGCGCCCCACTTCTCCTTGAACGCCAGCGTGCCATAGTAGTAGGTCTGATAGATGAATCCGCCTATGATCGTGCTAAACGGCGTGTTGCCCGACAGGTAATCCTCCGCATATTGCCGCGCATCCCACCACTTCAAGGGGCGAGCGAAATCGAGCACTTCCGTGGCCTGGCAGGAATACCGCGTCGGTTCGCTTGGCTGCTGCGGGCGCTTGGTTGCCCGCCAGACATCGCTTTCGGCGCAACGGCTGGCTGGCGGGAACTGAGCGACGAATTCCCTGCCGGCCTGTGCCCTCACTTTCGCGTCGACCGGCTTGAGCCATGCTTCCTTCCAGAAGATCAGACAGCCCGCCTGGCAGCCGCCGTAAGCCTTCCCGTCACAGCGGTGCTCGAGATGAATGCCGTGCGGGAGCTTGAGGCCCCCGAGGCTGCCTGGGGCATCGCAGGTCTTGTGCGCGCGCTTGTAGATTGGGAATCGCTGGCCGCAATATTTGAACATTTGCGGCATGAATGGCAGGCCTTCGAGCCGTCCGTTCTCGTCGAGCGTTCGCAGGATCTCCTCGCGGCTGCGAACTTCGACCCAATCGCCTGCTTGCCAATTCATGCTTGCGCTCCTCTGCAGGTCGCAATGCTCCACCGCGGGCTGATCCTGTCAGTGCTGAGGCGCCGGACTTGTGCGTGAGATCTTGCGGGAGGATAGATCGGTTGCGACAGAACGGCCTTGGGGCATTGGGGTTAATCCTTCCACAAGTACCCCGCCGAATGCGCGCAGCTAGTTCGGCTTTAGCCGCCGGCGCGCCTGTTCGTAGATAGCGAGCAGCATCTCGCAATTGCGTTCAGCGGTATAATGAAGCTCGAACTCGCGCCGTGCGGCCTGCTGCATGCGCCGCCGCTCTTCGTCGTGCGCCGCAAGCCACTCGACCTTCCTGCCCAGGTCTTCAGCGTCGCCAGGCCGCGCGTGCAATCCGGTCCGGCCATCGTCAATCAACTCGCCGAGCGCGCCGAGATTGCTGGCAATCACCGGCACGCCAGCGGAAAACGCCTCAACGACGGCCATCGGGAACCCCTCGTACCATATGGAAGGAATGATCAGCACGTGGGCGCGCCGGAGCAGCTCCGCTATGCCGTGTTTGCTCACATGCCCGAGCAACTCGACGTTCTTCATGCCTTGAGTGGCCGCCTGCACCTCAGCTCTCAAGGGCCCGTCGCCGGCTATCTTCAAAGGCAGGCTCATGCCGAGTTGTTTCCACGCGATAAGCAGCGGACGGATGCCCTTCTCTTCGGACAGCCGCCCGATGAAGAGAGCGAAGCCGCCGTCTCCCCGGCCAGGCGGGGCGGCCGAGTGAACAAAATTCGGTTTTACAAAGAGACGATCGGGCGGCAGCCCACCCCGGATGAACTTTTCGCGGCCGAACTCGGTGAGGGCGATGTAAGCGTCCACCATTGTCCTCCACGTTCCCAATGTGCGGTGCAGTACCAGCATCCCGGCGACCGACACGGTTGCCGCCCGGCTGCCGCGATAGCAGGCGTGAAGCACACCGGGTATTGGGGCGGTCTTTCCCAGGCATTGCTCGCAGACGCTGCCTTTGCGAAGGAGCAGCCCATTGGGACAGATCAGCCGATAATTGTGCAGCGTCTGCACCACGGCCACGCCCGCCTCGTGCGCGGCGTAATACACTGATGGTGATAACAGGGGCAGAAAGTTGTGGACGTGCATGACGCTCGGGCGGAAGCGCGCCACCTCGGCGGCCACACGCTGCCTCGCGATCCGGGAATAGATGGCAGTGAAACCGGTCGCGACCTGGGTCAGTGCGCCCGAAATCTCCGCATTGTTCGCCTCAAGCAGCGAGACCTCGTGACCGTGGTCCTCAAGCATGGATTTTTCGGCTTCGACGACGACATCCTCGCCGCCTGCAAACCTGTAGCGGTTGTGGACAAGAAGGATTCTCATGGCCTTGTCTGCCACGTCATGCCCAGCTCCAGTCGTGCTCGCTCGATCAGCTTGCGTCCGCACCAACCCGGATTGCCCAGGTTGAACCAGGCTTTCATCGCGTATCGTCGTAGCGGCCGGCCGTGATCGTCGTGCAAGCCCAGCGACTGCCGGATCGCACGCGCCTCGTGGGTGGCGCGGTCCGTGTGGACGATGCTGTAGTTTCGCAGGTGCCTGCGCCAACAGGCGAGCGGCCGCGCGATCCGCTCGAACGGCTCACGTTGAAGCGCGCGAGCAAATAGATGGAAATCGGCAGCGACGTCGTAGCGCTCGTCGTACCCGCCGAGTTCCGCGAAGAAGTCTCGGTTCATGTAAGTCGCCAACGGAGAGATCACGTTCCAGTCCAGCGCCACGTGTGCCGCTGCGGTCATCCATTGCGGGGGAGCGCGAAACTCCCCCAGGCTGTGACCGTTGGGATCGATCCATCGGATACCACCGACCACCCACCGTCGCCGCCTGCGCCAGTAGGCCTTGACCACGGCCTTCATGGCACCCGGCAACAGCACATCGTCGGCTCCCAAAAAGCCGATGAGCTCGCCTTTCGCGGCGCGATAGCCGATGTTCATGCGCCCAGTCAGACCGACTGTTGGCTCCCGCAGCGCCCGTACGCCATAAGCAGCAGCGAGCTCGGCCGAGCCGTCCGTGCTCCCGCCGTCAACGATCAAGTGCTCGATCAGGATTCCGCCAGGCGTCTCCACCTTCACTGACTCGATACACGCGCGCAGATCATTTCCGCCGTTCAGGACGGGCGTGACGATACTGATAATCATTGTCTTCTCCCGGTGTTGACACCAGCGATACCTCCGGACGTGCGCGCTCCGCCGACGACAGCATCCGGGCGACAATGCAGGATGCAGCGATAAGGCGAACGACCTTCGCGGCACCGAGAACCAGCGCGCATCCCGCAACGCCATGCGAGCCGACGAACGGCAGGAGCAGCGCGACAACGGCGAGGCTTATTCCATTCATCCACACGGCAAGCTTGGCCGATTGCACTCCATGGACGAACGTGCTCATCATCTCGGCAATCGAGTTGATGGCGACCGCCAGCACCATCACGCCGACGGCCTGCTCCAGGTTCGTGTAGGGGGAATTGACCCCATAGAACAAGACAAGCACCGCGTGAGGCATGAGCATCACGGGAATGACGCAAAATGAAAGCAGCGTCGTGCCAATGATTATGTAGGTCTGTGCGGCTCTCCAGGCGCTTCGCATGGTGCCGGTTGCATAGGTCTGAGCCACGGTGGTCAGAATTATATTGGACAGTCCGAAGGCAATCGGGTTCACGAGATTGGCGACGTTCAAGACCGCCTGGAAGGCCGCAGCGCCGGCCGGGCCGCGCGCCGTTGCAAGCGCCCAAGGAAACGCCTGCATCGTCACGATCAAGATGATTCCGTTCAGGAAGGCCCATTTCCCGTGCGTCCAGAAGCTGTCCAGCAAGTCGCGCGCATTACCGTCGCGGAGGAGTGTTGGAGGGCGCTGATAGACCTGGACAGCGATGGCCAGCGCGCATGTGCCGGCCATGGCAAAGAACGCGTTTGACACGCTGAGGGTGTGAGAATAGGCGAGGGTGGCGATCCCGGCGGCAGCGCCGACGTAGGTGATGCCATCGGCGATCGCGGCCGTCCGATGACTGAACTGCGCGAGTAGTGCGCGGCGCAGGCCATCCTGCAGCTGCCAAAGCACAAGATAGACAGCCGCCGCAAACGCGATCTCCGAGTGACCGAAAGCAATGAGGCATGAGGTAACGAGGATCGAGAACGCACTGGTGGAAAGCGCCGTCAAGATCAGTGACACGAAAACAAGGTCCGACGGGCGCTCCTCCTTGCCGCCGGCGAGCTTCAGCATGAGCGGATAGTAGATGAGCGATGCATTGAAATGCTGGAACAGGAAAAAGCTGCCAAGCAGGAGCGCGAACGTGCCGTACTGCGGTGTGTCGAGCTGACGGGCAAGCTGGACATTGATCAGAAAGGCGCCGAGGCTGATGACGCCCTGGTCCAGCAGCGTCCAGAACCCGCCATTGAAACGCTCCCATAGCCGGCCAATGCCGGTTCTCGGGCCTGGGACGTCGGGCAGGGCCTGCGCGGCGATCGCCGGCGTGGCCTTGGACGCAGCAGCGACAGCATCATCGGAACCATGGGATTCGAGCAGTGCCATCTGGGTTTGCGTTTCGGTACCTGACCTCAGACCACGCGATTGTGTAGACTCCACCGAGGTCTGTCGCGTGCTCAAATGGCCATTTGCGCGGTCAAAGGTGTTACGAGGATTCCAATATTCCAACCTCCGCTCACTTAGAGGACTTCGCAATTGCGACCAAGGTACCGTTAAGCTCCTGGCCATTGCCTCGGAAGCCGGCGAAATCGAGCAAGGCGTGTCCCCAGACGAATTGCGGGCGTACGCCGTCTGGGAAGCGATAGGTGTTGTGGTCGAAACGATTGCCGCCGCTCTCGATAA
>NZ_JAFATE010000685.1 GCF_019244115.1 Bradyrhizobium sp. | reverse complement strand
GTCCGTGCAGGCTGCGCACGCGATGTCACCAAATCGATTGACCATTAGCGCCCGTGGCGCGATGCTATTACTCGAAGCTGTTTCGGAGGCTGACGACGTTCCTTGACCCAGCATTCGCGTGATACTCCGCAATTTTACCTGACGGCGCCCTCGCCGTGCCCCTATCTGCCGGGCCGACAGGAGCGCAAAGTGTTCACGCATCTGGTCGGCGACAAGGCCGCCGACCTCAACGACCTTTTGACCCATGGCGGCTTCCGCCGCAGCCAATCGATCGCCTATCGCCCGGCCTGCGACCAATGCCGGGCCTGCGTCTCGGTGCGGGTGATCGCCAACGAGTTCAGGCCGTCGCGCAATTTCCGCAAGGTTTTGGCCGGCAATGCCGACATCGTCGGCGAGCAGCGCAGCGCGGTACCGACCTCGGAACAATATTCGATCTTCCGCGCCTATCTCGACCAGCGGCACCGCCATGGCGGCATGGCCGACATGACCGTGCTCGACTACGCGATGATGGTCGAGGACAGCCATGTCGAGACCCGCATTATCGAATATCGCCGCCGCGATACCGGCGCCAGCGGCCGCAGCGGCGACCTGATCGCGGTCGCCCTCACCGACGTGCTGAGCGACGGCCTGTCGATGGTCTATTCGTTCTTCGAGCCGAACGAGCGCAGCCGTTCGCTCGGCACCTTCATGATCCTCGACCATATCGCGCGCGCCAGGCGCCAGGGCCTGCCTTACGTCTATCTCGGCTACTGGATAGAGGGTTCGAAGAAGATGGACTACAAGGGCCGCTTCCTGCCGCAACAGCGCCTTGCCCCCTCGGGGTGGCTGCGCGTCGACGCATCAGGCGACGCCGCCTCGGAGCCGCAGGATTGATAACGGCTGTCATCACCCGCGCCAGCGGGTGATCCAGTATTCCAGAGACAGGCGTACGTGAATTGATAAGCTGCGGCGTACTGGATCGCCCGGTCGAGCCGGGCGATGACCATCGTTGGACGGTTCACCCGCTCACATAATCAAATACCAGCTTCGCATTCAGTCCGATGATCAGCGCCGCCACGACGGCGGCGAGCGCCGTCAGCCAGCGCGGCGCGACGAACGGGCCCATCTTGGGCCGGCTCGCGGTGAACATCACCAGCGGCACGATTGCAAACGGCAATTGCAGGCTGAGCACGACCTGGCTCAGGATCAGAAGCTGCCCGGTCGCCCTCTCGCCGGCCCAGATGGTGACGACGACGGCCGGCACGATGGCGACCAGGCGCGTGATCAGCCGGCGCAGCCAGGGCGCGATGCGCCAGTCCAAAAATCCCTCCATCACGATCTGGCCCGACAGGGTCGCGGTAATGGTCGAATTGAGCCCGCAGCACAAAAGCGCCACCGCAAACAGGGTCGGCGCCAGCGTCGAGCCGAGCAGCGGCGCGAGGAAAGCATGCGCCTGGTCAAGCTCGGCGACGTCGTTCTTGCCGACGCGATGGAAGGTCGCCGCCGCCAGGATCAGGATCGAGGCGTTGATGACGAACGCAAAGCACAGCGCAATCGTGGAATCGATGGTCGCCAGCGTAATCGCCTCGCGCCGTTCACGATCCGTGTTGCCATAGCCGCGCGTCTGCACCAGGCCGGAATGCAGATAAAGGTTGTGCGGCATCACGGTGGCGCCGAGAATGCCAAGCGCGAGATAGAGCATGTCGGAATTGCCGAGGATGTCGGAGCTCGGCACAAAGCCGCGGATGACAGCGCCCCAGTCGGGATCGGCGAGCGCGATCTGCACCGCAAAGCAGGCGGCGATTACCCCGAGCATCGCGACCACGAACGCCTCGATCCAGCGAAAGCCGAAGGCCTGCAGCGCCAGAATCAGCACCACGTCGAGCGCCGTGATCACGACGCCGATCGCCAGCGGAATGTGGAACAGGAGGTTGAGGCCGATTGCGGTGCCGATCACCTCGGCAAGATCGGTCGCGGTGATCGCAATTTCCGCCGACAGCCACAGCGGCCAGGCGACATAGCGCGGGAACGAGTCCCGGCAGGCCTGAGCGAGGTCACGCCCGGCCCCGACGCCGAGGCGCGTGCACAGCGACTGCAGGATGATCGCCATGATGTTCGAGAGCAGCGCGATGGTGAGCAGCGCGTAGCCAAACTTCGAGCCGCCGGCGAGTGAGGTCGCCCAATTGCCGGGGTCCATGTAGCCGACGGCGACCAGATAACCCGGACCGAAGAAGGCCAGGAGCTTGCGCCAAAAGGTGCCTCGCTGGGGCATCCGCACCGACGCGAACACGTCCGACAGCGATGGCTCACCCCGCTCGCCACGCCAGGCGGGCCGATCCGCAACGGTATCCTGCGCCAGCGCAAAAGGCTTTGCGCGCGGCAATTCTGAGGTGCGAGCGTCCATCAGCCTAACATGGGCCAGTTTGGCCTTTAATGCAATTCATTTGCAACTGCATCTGGGCCCTTCGGTTCCGCAGCCGCCGCCTCGGCCCGGTATTCGCTGGCGCATTTTCCCGCAGTGTCGTCGGTAAACGGGTGGTTTGCCGGCACCGGCTCTCCAAAATGGCAACCAGGAATCGAACATTCCAGGAAATCTGCCGGGAAAACGCCATGTCTCCGATTGTTGACACCCTGCCCCCGACCTTCAACCGCCTGGCCTGGTCGAACCTCGCAGCGCAATCGGCCGAGCAGATCGCGCTCGCCGCGGCGCCCATCGTGGCCGTGCTGCTGCTCGGTGTCGGCGAAGGCCAGACCGGCCTGTTGCAGACCGCGCTGACGCTGCCCTTCCTGCTGTTTGCAATCCCGGCGGGCCTTTTGGCCGACCGCGCGTCACGGCGCTTGCTGATGGCCGGCGCCGAGGCGCTGCGCGCGCTCGCCCTGATCGGGATCCTCGCCTCGATCTGGCTTGGACTCCTGACCCTGCCCCTGCTCGCCGGGCTCGGCTTCGCCGCGGTCTGCGGCACCGTGGTCTACAGCGTCGCCGCCCCCGCCTTGGTGCCACAGCTGGTGACGCCGCAGCTCCTGCCGGCCGCCAACGCGCGGATCGAACTGGCGCGCACCATTGCCTTCGCCTCGGGCCCTGCGCTGGGCGGCGCGCTGGTCGGATGGGTCGGTGCCGCGCCCGCCTTCGGTTTTGCCGCGGCGCTGTCGGCGATTGCAGTCGTGCTGCTGTCCGGTCTCGCCGAGCCCGCGCGGGCGCCTGCGCCGCGGCGGCACTCCCTGCAGGAGGTCCGCGAGGGCGCCGCCTTCGTCATGCATCATGCCCTGCTGCGCCCGGTGTTCGTCACGCAATTCATCTTCAATACCGCCTCATTCCTGCTGCTTGCGGTGTTCGTGCCCTATGCGGTGCACCGCCTCGGCCTGACCGCGACCGGCGTCGGCGTGGTGCTCGGCATGTACGGCGTCGGCATGGTAATCGGCGCGCTGGTGGCGACGCGCGTGATGCGCCGCCTCGCCTTCGGCATTGTGATCGGACTTGGACCCGTCACCGGCTTTGTCGGTGCCGGCGTGATGGCGCTCACGACGGTGGTCCCGATACCGCTGCTCGCCGGCCTCGCCTTCTTCCTGCTCGGTGTCGGCCCGATCCTCTGGGTGATCTCGACCACGACACTGCGCCAGTCGGTGACGCCGCCGCGCCTGCTCGGCCGCGTCTCCGCCATCAACATCATGAGCTACGCGGCCCGGCCGCTCGGCTCCGCGCTCGGCGCCGTCGTCGGCGGGTTTTATGGTGCGGAAGCATGCCTCTACCTCGCGCTCGCGATTTTTGGCGCGCAAGCGGTGGTCATTCTGCTGTCGCCCGCAGTGACGCTCGACCGGCAGCCCGAGATGGTCGCGGACGATGGCAAGGCGTTGCGGGCCTGCTAAGCTCGCAGGCGAAACCGCTGCAAGCAAGTCGAAGGGCGCGTGAGCGTCGCCCTTTGAGTGCTCAGCCGTGATCGGCCGGTCCAGCCGCGTCATCAGGCCGAGTCTTCATGCAGCGCCTGCCGGATGGCGATTTCAACCGGCGAATAGTCGCCATCCTCGCGATGCAGCCGAAAAAGTTCGGCCGGTTGGAGCGGCGGCTGCGCCAGGAAGCGCGGCACCGCACCACGGTGCATCTGCGCGGCATGGACCAGGAACGGATGGCACAGATAGACCGTGCCGGCGTCACCGGTCGCCAATGCGAGCGGCCGGTCCAGCGCTGCTCCCGCTCGGCTCAGCTCGCCGTCAGACAGTCCCGCCTCGCCGGCCGGTGCGAGCAGCCGCGCGATATCGCGATGCGATCCAACCTTGATGCGGGTGGGCGCATCGTTCTCGCCG
>NZ_JAFATE010000643.1 GCF_019244115.1 Bradyrhizobium sp. | reverse complement strand
ACGCGTCAGCATGCCCGGCCGAATGTGATTGCTCCCCCAAGAGTGGGAGCCAAGCCGGATGACGCTCGGTTATCGCGAGGACATCGACTGGCTGCGCGCGATCGCGGTGCTCTCCGTGGTCGCCTTTCATTTCGAGACGCCCGGCATTTATGGTGGATTCGTCGGCGTCGACATCTTCTTCGTGATCTCGGGCTATCTGATCACCAGCATCATCCAAGCCGAGGTGAAAGAGGGCACCTTCTCCTTTGCGCGCTTCTACGAGCGGCGGATGCGGCGCCTCTTGCCCGCGCTCTATGCCATGGTGGCGCTCACCGCGATCCCGTCATTTCATTATCTCCTGGCCTCCGAGCGCGCCGAGTTCTTCCGTTCGGTCGCGGCCGTCGTCACCTTCACCTCGAACATCTTTTTCTGGCTGCAGTCCGGCTACTTCGACCACGCGGCCGTCGAAAAGCCGCTGCTGCACACCTGGTCGCTCGCGGTCGAGGAGCAGTTTTACCTGGCGCTGCCCGTCCTGGTGTGGGCACTCGCGCGAGCGAGGCCGAAATCCTACCTGGCGCTGCCGCTGACGTTGATCGCGCTGACACTGGTCTCGTTCGCGTTCAGCGTCGTCCTGATGCGGACCGGCAGTTCGCCGGTCGCTTTTTTCATGAGCCCGCCGCGCGCCTGGGAGTTTCTGGTCGGCGGCCTCATCGCGCTGCCGGGCGTGCCGGTGTTGCGCGAGGAGCGGGCGCAAGCAGCGGCGCGGATCATTGCGCTGGTCCTGATGGCGATCCCGATCTTCTCGTTGCGGCCCGGGCCGGGTTTTCCGGGCATCAACGCGCTGTCGCCCTGTCTTGGGGCAACCCTGTTCTTATGGAGCGGCATCGGCGTGCCAACGCCAAAGCGCAAGCCGTATTCGTTTCATCACGTCGTCGCTTTCTTCGGAAAAATCTCCTACTCGCTCTACCTCTGGCATTGGCCGCTGTTTGCCTTCGCGCGGTTCTCGAAAGCGAGCTTGGTGCTCGATCCGCTCGACAAATTCGCGCTGTGCACGGCGACCGTCGTGATCTCCTATCTGTCGTGGCGCTTTGTCGAACAGCCGTTCCGGCAGCGGCGCCTCGTGCCCGCGCAGCGCGGCGTCTTTGGCCTTGCGGCCGCAACCTCGCTGGTCCTGCTGCTCGGCAGCGCAGGGGGCCTCCTTGTGAGCCGGGCCTCGTCAGAGACGGATCGCGCCGCGGCGCGACTCGATGCTTTCAACGCCTACGATTATCGGCCGCTGTACCGGAGCGGAAGCTGCTTTGCACCGGCAGGCGGCGTGTTCGACGAGGCTTGCCTGCGCGTCGCGGCAGATAAGCGCAACGTGCTGTTGTGGGGCGACAGTCTCGCCGCGCATTACTTCCACGGGCTGAGCGAAAATGTCGATCCGCAGGCCGTCAACATCCTGCAGGCGACGCAGCCGGCGTGCATGCCGACATTCAATGCGTCGGCGCAGGCGATCGCAGCCTGCCACGACCTTGCACTGCGAATGCAGGCCTTCTTTCGCGACCACAAGCCCGATCTCGTCATCCTGTCGGCTGACTGGCTGGAATATGCCCGTCCGCCGCGGCTTGGCGACATGATCACGGATTTGAGGGCGACGATCGCCGTGCTCAACGCAGCGGGGCTCCACGTCGTGCTGCTCGGACCCGCCGTGCAGTTCAAGGACCGGCTGCCGTCGATGCTGCTCCGCGCGCATCTGCGCGGCGTTCAGGCCACCGCCAAGGATGTCGTGTTGCCGGACATCTTTGCGCTCGATGCGATGATGCGCTTGGGGCTGCCGGCGCGCGAGGGTTTTGCCTACATCTCGGTCGAGGATGCGGTCTGCCCGGACCGGCAATGCCCGGTTACGATTGGTGACGGCATTCCGCTGTCCTGGGACCACGCGCATCTGACCGCGGAAGGCTCTGTGTATGTGATGGAGCGGCTGGTGCCGAAGTTGGGCCTCGCCAAACCTTGAGCTGTCATTCCGGGGGCGGCACGAAGTGCCGAGCCCGGAATGAGATGGTTGGTTAGCCTAAGTCAGCACCCCCACCATCGCGCCCATCAGACAGGTCGTCAGTGTGCCCGAGACGATCGACTTCAGTCCCAGCGCATTGATCTCCTCGCGCCGGGCCGGCGCCATGGTGCCGAGCCCGGCGATCATGATGCCGAGGCTGCCGAAATTGGCGAAGCCGCACATCGCATAGAGCATGATCAGCCGCGAGCGCGGATCGAGCGCTGACGTGTCGAGTCTTGAGAAGTCGACATAGGCGATCAATTCGTTCAGCACGGTCTTTGTGCCCATCAGGCTGCCCGCGGTGACGGCTTGCGACCAGGGCAGCCCCATCAGCCAGCACACCGGCGCCATCACGAGCCCGAGAAACCGCTGCAGCGAGATGCTGGCACCGCCGACCTGCGGCAGCAGGGAGAGGATGGCGTTGGCGAGATAGACCAGCGCCACCAGTACGAGCAGCATCGCGACGATGTTGAGCAGCAGTTCGAGGCCGGCGGCGGTGCCGAGTACGATCGCGTCCATGGTCGAGGCGGCCTGCATTTTTGGATCCTCGCCGAAGGCGCCGCTGGTGAGCCGGTCCGAGGTCTCGGGCACCATGATCAGGCTGATGAGGATCGCACCGGGCGCGCCGAGCACGGAGGCGATCACGAAATGCGCCGCGGCATCGGGAATCAAGGGCGCAAGCAGCGTCGCATAGAGCACCAGCACGGTGCCGGCGATCCCGGCCATGCCGCCGGTCATCACCAGAAAAAGCTCGCTGCGGGTCATCAGCGCGAGATAGGGGCGGATGAACAGCGGCGCTTCCACCATGCCAAGAAAGATGTTGGCGGCGGTGGACAGGCCCACCGCGCCGCCGACGCCGAGCGTCCGCTCGAGCGCCCAGGCCATGCCGCGCACGATCGGCGGCAGAATTTTCCAGTAGAACAGCAGCGTGGTCAGCACGCTCATGACGAGCACGATCGGCAGCGCCTGGAACGCGAGCACGAAATCAGCGCCCGGCGCCTTCAGGTCGAACGGCAGCGCGCCGCCGCCGACATAGCCGAACACGAAGGCGGTGCCGGCCCGTGTCGCGGCTGCGATCGCGCCGACCGCATCGTTGATGGCGCCGAACGCACTTGCGACGATCGGCAGCTTGATCAGGATAACGGCGGTCAGGAAGGTCACGACGAGGCCGATCGCAGCCTGGCGAAGCGAGACCGCGCGGCGGTTCTCGCCAAACAACCAGGCGATCGCCAGCAAGGCAAAGATGCCGAACAGAGACTGCAGCTGCAACATCGTTCCCCCGAAGTTCAGGCAACTATGACAGGGGCGCGCGGCAAAGCGCAAGGCCGTGTGGACAGGTTGGCATGGCATTGACAAACAGCATTCGCTCGGCCACGCCAGCATCATGTCCTCCACGGTACCGGCCAGTGCGCCCGCTCTCATCCGGCAGAGCTCGTTCCTGTTCTTCCTGCTGTCGCGGAGCCTGTCGCGCTTCTCCAGCCAGATCGCAGGCGTTGCCATCGGCTGGCAGATCTACGATCTCACCGGCAGCGCCTTCGACCTCGGCATGGTCGGGCTGGTGCAGTTCCTGCCGACCGCGCTGCTCTTGTTCCTCGCCGGCCATGCCGCGGACCGCTTCGCGCGCAAGCGCGTGGTGGCGCTTTGCCAACTCGCCGAGGCGCTGACCGCGTTGTTTCTGGCGGCAAGCACGTTCGCCGGGACCTTGACCGAGCTGCAGATCTTTGTCGCCACTTTCGTGCTCGGGATTTCAGGCGCATTCGAGAGCCCGGCGCTATCAGCGCTGCTGCCCGAGATCGCGCCGCAAGGCTCGCTGCAGCGGGCGACCGCGATCTCCAGCGGCGCAGCGCAGGTCGCCACCATCTCAGGTCCGGCGCTCGGCGGCCTCGCCTATGCCTTCGCGCCGAGCCTGCCTTACGGAATCATCACGGTGTTCTGCCTGCTGGCGGCGATCGTGATGAATGCGATACCCGTAGCGCAGCAGGCGCCGGGCAAGGACGAGCCGACATCGGACGATCTGTTTGCCGGTATCCGCTTCATCCGCAACAACCCGGCCATCCTCGGCACGATCTCGCTCGATCTGTTCGCGGTGCTGCTCGGCGGTGTCACCGCGCTGCTGCCGATCTATGCGCGCGACATCCTCTTCACCGGTCCGCTCGGGCTCGGGATTTTGCGCGCGGCGCCGGCGGTCGGCGCGCTGGCGATGACGGCGGTGCTCGCCCGCCATGCGATCAGCCGCCGCGTCGGCATGCGCATGTTCCAGGCCGTGATCGTGTTTGGCGCGGCAACGGTGATGTTCGCGCTCTCACATTGGATGTGGCTGTCGGTGCTGTCGCTCGCGATCCTCGGTGCGGCCGACACGGTCAGCGTGGTGATCCGCTTCTCGCTGGTGCAATTGTCGACGCCAAATGAAATGCGCGGCCGCGTCGGCGCGGTGAACTTCCTCTTCATCAACGCCTCCAACCAGCTCGGCCAGTTCGAGAGCGGCATCACGGCGGCTCTGTTCGGCGCCGTGCCGGCCGCAGTCTTGGGCGGCGTCGGCACGATCGCCATCGCGCTATTATGGATGAAGCTGTTTCCGTCGCTGCGTACTGTCGAGAAGCTGGAATAGGCGCTATTCGGCGGCCGCGAGCGCAGGGCGGCCTGCGACCTGGAACAGCCGCCGCAGCAGGTACACGGCAAAGACCGGGGCGATGAAGCCGGGACCGGGAAGACGGAGATTGCCGAACAGCAGTTGCAGGGCCGGCGTCCAGAACACGAGCTGCGCCAAGCGCCGGCCCGGCGCATCAAGCTGCTCTTTTGCAAGCAAGGCAACCGCGGCTGACGTCAGCGGCAACAGATCATAGGCGCCCATGTAGGGCGACGCCGCCACGGTGCAGGCGAAGAACAGCGCCTGCAATCGCCGCGGGTCGGCGTCCCGGCGCGCGCGAAACGCAGTGGAGACCGCGATTACTGCCGCGAGCGAGAAGCCGAGCTGGATGATCTCGCCGATCCTGTTGCCGACCACGCCGCGAATGTTCATGAAGATGGTCGGGTGGAATGGCATCGCGATGCCGGCGGGATCCTGCAGCACCTCGCGCTGCAATGGCAGCGCCTTGATCACATAGTCCTGCCAGCCCGAAATCCCGCCGACGGCGATGCTGCCGGCGACCAGCGCCATCGCCGTGAACGCGGCCGCGAAAAACACGCGCCAGCGTCCGGAGGCAACAAGGGCAAACGGAAAGAGAATGACGAGCTGCGGCTTCACCGTGAGCAGGCTGATCAGCACGCCGGCGAGAAGCGGCCGCCGATCGAGCGAGGCAAAAATCGTCAAAAGCGCAGCCGTGGTGAGAAGGGAGCTCTGGCCCGAGATGACGCAGAGCAATGCGGCCGGTGAGATCAGGACGATCGCGACGACGCGCAGGTCCGAAAGTTCGCGGCGGCCGGCGAGATAGAAGGCCAGCAGGCTCGCCGCAAACCAGGCGGCCAGCGCGGGGAAATAATCGAACAGACCAAACGGCGCCATGATCACCAGCGCGGTCGGCGGATTCGGCCAGTTCTGGCCGAGATAGCCGGTGCCGAGCAGCTTTGCGAGCTCGGCATTGTAGGTGACGACATCATAGAAGCGCGCGGGGTCGGCCTCGAACACGGCGCGGCCATACATCCACAGGTTCAAGAAGTCGCGCCCGACGACGAGCGTGGTCTTGTCGCGCGGAAATGCGCCTGCCCAGTTGGTCGTGCAGAGATAGGTCAGGATGGTCAGCGCGAACAGCGTGCCGCCGAGGATGAAGAGGCCACGCAGAAAGTCGGCGTTCGCCGCATCGCGCGTGTCGGGTACGAGGTTTTGGAGGAACGCGCTGTCGCGTCCGCCGGGGAATCGCATGGCAGTCCTCGCCGGCCGCCCATCAATGGTGAGAGTCGACGGTAAAGCAAGGCAGGCGAGCCGGCTGGCACCTTAGCGCGCGCAAATTAAGAACTTCTTTAGGGGAAACGGCAAAGCTGCCCGGCAATTGTGCCCAGGAAACCTCCTGTTTCCCGGCGGCACGCAGCGGGCCACCATATGAATTGCGTCGTCATTCCTGCCTATCGCGCCTCCGCCACGATCCTGCCGGTGATCGCGGCGATCGGCGAGGAGATCGACCTGATCGTGGTCGTCGATGACGGCTGTCCAGACGGCACCGGCCTGGTCGTTGCCAACAGATGCGGCGACCGGCGCGTGGTCGCGCTGATGCACGGCGTCAACCAGGGCGTCGGCGCCGCCTTCCTCACCGGCATGCGCTATGGGATCGAGCGTGGCGCCGATATCGTCGTCAAGATCGACGCGGACGGGCAAATGAATCCGGCCCAGGTGCCGGCGCTGATCCATCCGATCGCAAGCGGGCAGGCCGATTACGTCAAGGGCGACCGCTTCTTCTTCCTGCACCATGCGGCATCGATGCCGCGGGTGCGGCGGTTCGGCAATCTGGCGCTCTCGTTCTTCGCAAAACTGTCGAGCGGCTACTGGACGCTGATGGATCCGACCAACGGATTTTTTGCGATCCATGCCGGCATTGCCGAACTGCTCGATGACGAGCAGATTGCAAAACGCTTCTTCTTCGAGACCGACCTGTTGTTTCACCTCGGCCTGATCCGCGCCAAGGTGGTCGAATTCCCGATGCGCGCGACTTACGGCGACGAGGTCTCCAATCTCAGCGTGTCGCGTCAACTCGCGCCGTTCCTGGCCGGCCATCTGCGCAACACCGCCCGCCGCATTCTCTACCGCTATTTCTTCCGCGATCTTTCGCTTGCCTCTCTGGAGCTCGTCGCTGGCCTCGGCCTGCTCGGTTTTGGCCTCGCGTTCGGAGTGTATCACTGGTTTTCGGCCGCGCCGGATCAGCTGGTGCCGACCGGCACCATCATGATCGCTGCGCTGACCTTTTTGATCGGCTTCCAGCTCGTGCTGTCGTTCCTCAACTACGATATCTCGTCGAGCCCGCGCGAGCCGCTGCATCCGTTTTTGGTCCGCAGCCGGCAGGGCAGGGCGGATGAAAAGGGACCGAACGAAGCCGTCACAAGCGATGAGGCGACAGAGCAGCTTCGTCGCCAAGCGTAGTGGTCGGCAATGGCCTTTCCGTCATTGCGAGGCGCAAAGCGCCGAAGCAATCCAGTCTATATCCGCGGCAGCGGTCTGGATTGCTTCGCTTCGCTCGCAATGACGAATGCAGTGGCGGTGTCTACCCCCGTCCGACGAACGGCATCTTGCTCGCCATCACCGTCATGAACAGCACGTTGGCATCGGGCGGCAGGCTTGCCATGTAGGCCACCGCGTCGCCGACTGCCGTCGCGTCCATGCGAGGCTCCTGCTTCATGGTGCCGTCCGGCTGCATCACCCCGGGGCCGCTCACCATGCGATCGGTCATCGGGGTTGCGGCGTTGCCGATATCGACCTGGCCGACCGCGATGTCATAGGCGCGGCCGTCGAGATTGCTCGCCTTGGTGAGCCCGGTGATGGCGTGCTTGGTCGAGGTGTAGGCGGCCGAGAACGGCCGCGGCGCGTGTGCCGAGATCGAGCCGTTGTTGATGATGCGACCGCCGCGCGGGGTCTGGTCCTTCATGATGCGGAAGGCGTGCTGAGTGCACAAAAACGGCCCGGTGAGATTGGTGTTCACCACCGCCTGCCATTGCGCCAGCGAGAGATCCTCGAACGGGATCGCCGGCGCGCCCATGCCGGCATTGTTGAACAGCACGTCGAGCCGGCCAAAAGTCTCCATAACCTTGGCGAACAGCGCCGCGATCGATCCGGGATCGGTCATGTCGGCCGTGACGGGGAGGCTCTTGCCGACGCCCTCGCCGAGTTTCTGGGTCTCCTCCAGCTTGTCCATGCGGCGGCCGGCCAGCACGACCGTGAAGCCGGCCTTCATCAGCGCCAGCGATGCGGCGCGCCCGACCCCGGTGCCGGCGCCCGTCACCAGTGCGATTTTTTCTTTTGTCTCGGCCATCGTTTCCTCGTTCAGCTTTTCTGTTCGGTCTCAGTCTTGTAGGGCGGTCGTGGGATGTTCTGGTGCGCGGCGCGAAGCGCCGCCGACCAGCGCGAGCGCAAATCGTGGAAGTAGGGCTCGTCCACCTCGATGCGATGGTTGAGGTCGGCGTCACAGACATTGTTGCGCACCACCAGCACGTCGATCGGCAGCCCGACGCCGAGGTTCGAGCGCATCGTCGAGTCCATCGAGATCAGGCTGGTCTTCAGCGCGTCATAGAGCTCGACGTCGTAATGCATGGCGCGGTCGAGCACCGGCTTGCCGTATTTGTGCTCGCCGATTTGCAAATAGGGCGTGTCCGTGGTGCATTCGATGAAGTTGCCCTGGGTGTAGACCATGAAGAGGCGCATCCGCGCGCCCTTGATCTGGCCGCCGAACAGGAACGAGACGTCGAAGGAGACGTCATCCGCCCTGAGCGCCTCGGCCTCGGTTGAGCGCACCGCGCGGATCGCCTTGCCGATGCGCTGCGCGGCCTGGAACATGGTCGGCGCATTGATCAAGGTCTCGATTTCGCCGGTCGTGGGATCCTCGACACCCTCGGTCAGGGTCGACAGCACCGACTGGCTGATCGCGAGATTGCCGGCGCTGGCGACCGCCATGATCCGCTCGCCCGGCTTCTTGAAAATGTGCAGCTTGCGAAAGGTGGAGACGTTGTCGAGCCCGGCATTGGTGCGGGTATCGGCGATCATGACCAGCCCGTCCCGCACCAACACTCCGCAGCAATAGGTCATTTTCCTGTTCCTGAACCCGACAGATGCGTCGAAAACTACTAGCCAATTTCAAGGGTTGATCCAACCCCGAGCAATCCAGAATCGTAGGGCAGGCCAAGCGAAGCGGGCCCACCTTCCTCGCAAACGGCTCAAAGGTGGGCACGGCGCAAGTGCGCCTTTGCCCACCTTACGGAACTTGACGCGCTATGACTGCCATTGTGACTGCGTCTGGCCGCCGGGACGGCCGGCCTGCTCGACCTTGACCGCGACGGTGAGCGTCTCCGCGCCGCCGCCATAGCGGGTGCCGCGCACCGGCGCCGCGCCGAGATAGTCGAGACCGACCGCGACGCGGACATGGGCATCGGTCGTGCAGATGCAGTTGGCGGCGTCAAAGCCGACCCAGCCGAGATTGGGCACAAAGGCCTCCGCCCAGGCATGTCCGGCCGCCTGGTTGACCCTGCCGTCGGAGCGCAAGAAATGCCCGGAGACGAACCGCGCCGGCACGCCACCCGAGCGCGCGCAGGCGATGAAGATATGCGCATAGTCCTGGCAGACGCCGCGCTTCAGCCCAAAGGCTTCGATCGCCGACGTGCCGCTGGTGGTCGGATCTTCGTCGAACGTCATGTGCTCGCTCACCTGCGTCATCAGCGCATGCAGGAAGCCGAGCACGTCCTCTTCGGATTCCGAGCGCAGCTCGCGCGCGAAGGCCGCCATGGTCGGATTGACCGCGGTGAGCGAGGTCGAGCGCAGGAACAGGCCCTCGGGAAAGCGCTCATGCGTGCCCCGGAGCACGCCGCCGGTGTCGTGGGTCTCGATCAGGCCTTCGGCGGAGATTGACAGCTCCGCAATCGGTCCATGGGTGATGACATGGGTGACGTTGCCGAAGGCATCCTCGTGCATGTCGAGGCGGGCGTCGGTCGAGACGTCGATCTGCCATTGCGCGACATACTGTCCGTCATGACTGCCGGGCGTCAGCCGCAGGATCTGGATGACGCCGGTCGCGGCCGGCTCGTAGCGGTAGGTGGTGGCGTGGGAAATTCGCAGGCGCATGGCGGACCAATGCAGAGCTAGCGTTGAGCAAGACACCAAAAGGAAAGCTCGTCATGCCCGGCCTTGTGCCGGGCATCCACGTCTTTCTTTTGCGCCGTCATTCCGGGCTGGTCCGAAGGACCAGACCCGGAATCTCGAGATGCCGGGTTCGATGCTTCGCATCGCCCCGGAATGACCGGATGTGGGATGGCCGGGACAAGCCCGGCCATGACGACATTTCCTGGGCCTTCCGCGTTCATCAAATCAGATACTGTTTGGTGATGATCTCGCCGAGCCGCGCGTTGTCCGCGATGAACTCCTGGATGAATTCATGTACGCCGTGCTGGAAGATGTCATCCATATTGCTGTGTTCCAGGCGGTTGCGGATGCCGCGGGCATGGCGCTGCGCCGGGCCCTGCCGGCCATAGGCGACCCCGATCTGGTCGAGATTGCGCACCAGATTGCCATAGCAGCTCGCCAGCGACCGCGGCATCATGTCGTTGAGGATCAGAAGGTCGGCGATCAGCCAGGGTTTGAGGGTCTCGCGGTAGACCCAGTGATAGGCGGTCATCGCCGAGACCGAGCGCAGGATCGAGGTCCACTGATAATAATCGAGCGGGCCGCCGACATGCTCCTCCTCGGGCAGCAGCACATGGTATTTCACGTCCAGAATGCGCGCGGTGTTGTCCGCGCGCTCGAGATGGAGGCCGAGCCGCGAGAACCAGTAGGCGTCATTGCGCAGCATGGTCCGGTAGGCCGAGCCGTCGAAGCGGAGCGAGGCCTCCTGCACGAAGCGCAGGAAGCGCGCCAGCTCCTCGCGGGAGGAGGTGCCCTTGCACCAGGCCTCCTGCAGTTCGATCCAGGCGCCGTTGATGGTGTCCCACATTTCGCTGGTGAGTGCGGTCCGGACCGAGCGCGCGTTCAGCCGCGCCGCTTCGATGCAGTTCCGGATTGAGGATGGATTGTTCGGTGCGAACGACAGATATTCGACGACGTTTTGCTCGTTGGCTTCCTGATAGGCCTGATAAAAACTCGTGCTGACGCCGGCGGTCAATAGCGCCGAGTCCCACTCATTGGTCTTGCCGATATAGGCGGCGGGCAGCGCGGTGACGCGCAAGGTCGCGTCGATGGTGCGCGCGAGATATTCCGCCCGTTCGACATAGCGGGCGAGCCAGTAGAGGTTTTCGGCGGTACGCGAGAGCATGAGGCGACGCTAGCGGTTTTCCCTCCCCCTTTGTGGGGCAGGGAGAGCGGTGAACAATGATGACCGTTCGCGTGGACCCCCACCCCCGACCCCTCCCCGCAAGGGGGAGGGGGGCGATGGAGTCGCGCGCGTTGCAAGCAAGAAGGTCAAATCACTCATCCAAAATCCAGGTGTCCTTGGTGCCGCCGCCCTGGCTGGAATTGACCACGAGCGAGCCTTCCTTCAGCGCGACGCGGGTGAGCCCGCCCGGCACGATGGTGGTGCGGTCGCGGCCCGTCAGCACGAACGGCCTGAGGTCGACATGGCGGGGCGCGAGGCCGGATGCGGTGTAGGTCGGACAGGTCGAGAGCGCCAGCGTCGGCTGAGCGATAAAGCCTTCCGGCTCGCGTTTGAGCTTGTCGCGGAACGCCTCGATGGTGGCTTTGGTGGCGGCCGGTCCGATCAGCATGCCGTAGCCGCCGGAGCCGTGAACCTCCTTGACCACGAGCTCGCCGAGGTGATCCAGCACATAGGACAGGTCCTTCGGCTCGCGGCAGCGCCAGGTCTCGACGTTCTTCAGGATCGGCTCCTCGGCGAGATAGAATTTCACGATATCCGGCATGTAGGAGTAGATCGCCTTGTCGTCGGAGATGCCGGTGCCGACCGCGTTGGCGAGCGTGATATTCCCGGCGGCATAGGCCGACATCAGGCCGGGGACGCCGAGCGCCGAATCCGGGCGGAAGGTCAGGGGGTCGAGGAAATCGTCGTCGACCCGGCGGTAGATCACGTCGACCCGCTTCAAGCCTTCGGTGGTGCGCATGAAGACCTCGTCATTCTTGACGATGAGGTCGCGGCCCTCGACGAGCTCGATGCCGAGCTTGTCGGCGAGGAACGAATGCTCGTAATAGGCGGAGTTGTAGACGCCCGGCGTCATCAGCGCCACCGTCGGCTCGGAGGAGGCGGCGTGCGGCGCCACCGAGCGCAGCGCGGACAATAATTCGTCCGGATAGCGTTCGACCGGCGCGACGCGGTGCCGGGCGAACAGGTCCGGAAACAGCCGCATCATGATCTCGCGGTTTTCCAGCATGTAGGACACGCCCGATGGCGTCCGCGCATTGTCCTCCAGCACGATGAAGTTTTCGGCATCGACCCGGACGATGTCGATGCCGGCGATGTGGATATAGACGTCGTGCGGCACGTCCTGGCCGTTCATCTCGGGCCGGAACACCGGGTTCTGGAAGATCAGATCGTCCGGGACGATCCCGGCGCGGAGAATGTCGCGGCCGTGATAGACGTCCCGCAAGAACATGTTGAGCGCGCGCACGCGCTGGCGGAGACCCTTTTCCAGGATCGCCCATTCCCGGGTCGACAGGATGCGGGGGATCACGTCGAAGGGGATCAGCCGCTCCTGGGCCTCCGACTCGCCATAGACGGCAAAGGTGATGCCGATCCGGCGGAACAGCAGCTCCGCCTCGTGGCGGCGATATTCCAGGGCATCCGGTGGCGTCTCCTCGAGCCAGCGGGACAGCTCCTGGTAGGCCGGACGGAGGCCACCGCCGAGGCCGTTCATTTCGTCGAAAGCAAGGGCCATGCATCCCCGGACTTTGCAGCCATGCTACACACTGCATGACTTCCTGGGATGGTAGCAAGGGCCGGGCCAGCGCGATATGCATTGCTTCAGCGTGCTTGCCGAGAGAAATCGGGGGAGGGCTGCCCGAAAAAATGGCGGCAGGCCGCTTATTTCCGCGGCAAAGGGCCGTGACTTCGGGAGGCGGCTTCGGCGACAATGGCGGGAAGAACTGGGAGAGAGCATGAGCGAGATCGTCACCGCGGGGATTTTGGTCATCGGAGACGAGATCCTGTCCGGCCGGACCAAGGACAAGAATATCGGCTTCATCGCCGAATACCTGACCAATATCGGGATCGATCTCCGGGAAGTGCGGATCGTGGCCGATGACGAGCCCGACATCATCACAGCGCTGGATGCGCTGCGCGACCGCTATACCTACGTCTTTACCACCGGCGGCATCGGCCCAACCCATGACGATATCACCGCCGATGCCGTCGCCAGGGCGTTTGGGGTCCCGATCGATCACCATCCCGAAGTGGTGGCCCGTTTCAAGGAGCGCTTCAAGAACCCCGGCGAGTTGAACGAGGCGCGGCTGCGCATGGCGCGAATTCCCGATGGCGCGGAGCTGATCCAGAGCGCGACCATCATGGCGCCAGGCTTCAAGATCGGCAATGTGATCGTGATGGCCGGCGTGCCTTCGATCATGCAGGCAATGATGGATATCGTGGCGCCGAAGCTGAAATCGGGGGTCAAGATGCTCTCCGATTCGGTTCGCGCCAATGCGCGGGAGGGCGACATCGGCGGACCGCTGCGGGAGATCGCGGCCGCGCATCCCGACACCATCATCGGCAGCTATCCGTTTCTGGACGAAAATCAGAAACCCAACACCAATCTCGTCGTGCGTTCGCGCGACCCGGACAAGCTCAACGCGGCGATGGCCGCAGTGAAGGAGATGCTCGCCGGATTGAACATCACCCGAAGCTAACTGAAGAGTGGATATCGAATGATTGAGAGAAGCACAGAACTGAGCCCGCAGGAGAAGGCGGGCAGGGCGTTTCCGGTGTCCTGGGATCAGTTTCACCGGGATTGCCGGGCGCTGACCTGGCGGCTCAACGAGGCCGGCCCGTTCCACGCCGTCATCGCAATCACGCGCGGCGGCCTGGTGCCGGCGGCGATCGTTGCCCGCGAGCTCGGCATCCGCATCATCGATACCGTCTGCGTCGCCAGCTACGACCACACCAAGCAGGGCGAACTCAACGTCCTGAAAGGCGTCTCCGCCGAGGTGGCCAGGCTTGGCGGCGGCACCGGCAAGGGCCTCCTGATCGTCGACGACCTCGTCGATACCGGCAAAACCGGACGAATGGTCCGCGATATGCTTCCCGACGCCCATTTCGCCACGGTCTACGCCAAGCCGAAGGGGCGGCCGCTGGTCGACACTTTCATTACCGAGGTGTCGCAGGACACCTGGATCTTCTTCCCCTGGGATACCGCCCTATCGTTCCAGCCGCCGATCCGCGACGGCGCGGCGTAAGAACGCCGTCATTGCGAGGAGCGTAAGCGCCGAAGCAATCCAAACTGTGACCGCGGCGACAGTCTGGATTGCTTCGCTTCGCTCGCAATGTCGCTCGTGGCAATTGTTGAGCGCCTCACATGCCCCTGCAGAACCGCGTCACGCCCACAGGCGAGATCATCGCAACGCCGCATCGCGGCCTGTTCGTCGGCAATCGCGGCATCATCCATGATCCCGGCACCAAGACCCTGCTGAGAAAGCGCTGGTCGACGCCGATGTGGCTGACCTGCGTGTTGGAATTCCGCGGCCGCCGCCGCGAGGTGATGGTGAGGCGGAGCTGGACCGAGCTGTTCTTTCTCGATGAGGCGACCGCGCTGGCCGCGGGTCACCGTCCCTGCTTCTTCTGCCGGCGTGCGGACGCCAATCGCTTTCGTGCCAGCTGGGAGCAGGGCAATGGCGCGACGTCGGTTCGCGCAGGCGAAATCGACCGCGTACTGCATCGTGAGCGGCTGGATCACGGCAGGAAGCGGCTGCATCCGCTGCCAAGGCCGCTGGCCGAACTGCCGGACGGCGCGATGGTGCAGCAAGGTGCCGACAGCTATCTGATTGCGCAGGGCAGGGCACTGCTGTGGTCACCCGCC
>NZ_JAFATE010000642.1 GCF_019244115.1 Bradyrhizobium sp. | reverse complement strand
ACCGTCAACGGTGCGGCCGCCCATGGCGGCTCGCTCGACGGCCCCGGCGCGGTCGTCGCCGGCGGCATGCTTTATGTCAATTCCGGCTATACCAATTACGGTTCGGTGCCCGGCAATGTGCTGCTCGCGTTCTCGGTGGAAGGGAAGTAGCAGCGCATGGACGAGATCACTGTAAGGACGGCGAGATACGAGGACGCCGCCGCCGTGGCGCGGGTTTACGCGCCCTATGTGCGCGACACGGTCGTCACCTTTGAGGTCGAACCTCCGGATACGCAGACGATGGCGCGGCGAATGGTCGATACGCTTGCGATGTATCCGTGGCTGGTCGCCGAGAGCGCCGCAGGCGAGGTCGTTGGCTACGCATATGCCGGCCGGCATCGTGAGCGGCCGGCCTATCGCTGGACCATCGATACGACGATCTACATCGATACGGCACACCGGCGCGCCGGCGTCGGGACGAAGCTCTATCGATCGCTGCTCGAGATATTGCGCCGTCAGGGCTTTCGGTCGGCGTTCGCGGAAATCGTTCTGCCTAATGCCGGCAGCGTCGCCCTTCACGAAAGGCTGGGATTCAACGCGATCGGCGTCCACCATGATATCGGCTTCAAGCTTGGCTCATGGTGTGACATCGGCTATTGGCGGCTCGGCCTGTCGAGCGGCGCCGCGCCGCAAGCCGATCCCGTGCCGTTTTCGGTGTTTCGGGAAAGCCCTGGGTTTGGATCTGCTCTGGCCCGCGCGAACGCCCGGCCATGAGGCCGGATCGCTCCCTGTTTACGGCCGCTCCAGCCGCTGTTGCAGCACCTCCGCAAGATGTGGAGCCTCAACAGGTTGTCCTTGCGGGGGGCGACGGCACCGCGGTCCGTCCGTCAGCCCCCGGGGCCGTCCTTCATGATGTAGCCCATCAGATCGTCCACGTTGTGCTCCAAATCCCGGATGATGTTCTTGACGACGTCTCCGACCGAGATCACGCCCACGACCTTGCCCGAGTCCAGCACTGGCAGATGGCGAAAACCGCGCTGAGCCATCATGGCCATGCAGCCGTCCAGCGGATCGTCCGGCTTGACCGTCACCGGGTTGCCCGTCATCACTTGGCCGACCGGCGTCTGCTTCGCATCGAGCCCGGGCAACAGCACTTTGATGGCGCAGTCGCCCTGGGTCACGATACCGACCAGCACGTCGTCGTCGATGACCAGCACCGACCGGACCCGGTTGTCGCGCATCTGGCGCAAGGCTTCGACGACCATGTCGCCGGAACGAACGTGGATCAGGGCGCCACTCTTCTGGGCCAGAGCGTTTTTGACTGCGCTCATCGATCTCCTCGCGTGGGTCCTGTCCTGCCCGCATTGGTGGTCTGCGTTGAAGGATAGTCGAAATATCCTGCCTCGTCAGCACCGCGCCGATGTCGCCGGCGAAGCCTGTCACCGATCCCGATAGCGGGATTTTCACCGATGGCGTGACCCTGCTGCACCTTCACCACTTCCAGCTCGAAGCCGCCGACGCCATCCCGCGCGGCGTAAACCCGGGAGAGATCCCCTTCTATCAGGTCTCCAAATTCGAGCTCTCGATCAACCTCAAGACCGCAAAAGGCGCCAGGGCGTGCGGTACCGTCCACCTTGCCACAGCCGACAGAGTGGTGGAGTAGGGCGCCCAGGCTCAAAGGGCTGCTGCGGTTCACGCGGTGCCTTTCCGAATGCGTCAGCGGCGCGGCCGGTGTAGCCCTGACAGTTGCCGACTTGCTGCAGTGCCAATTCTCGGCAGCCCAGGGCCAAGAGCGGTCGATCCTGGCGATACCGATCACGCGCGCTGAGTGATATCTTTCGGAAGACCAAGCCAAGCGTGCTTCATGTCTGTCCAGACGGACTGCTGCGGCTGGGGGAAGGAGGGGTCGGCCAATGCACCGACAGCGACGCCGATCAGGTGCGGCAAGCGCTCCGGCTCCCAAAAAATCGTTGACCCGCACTCTGGGCAGAAGTGGAAGGTACGTGCTTCCCTGAGGCCGAATCCCGAGTGTAGGTTTTCGAGGCACCCTGGACGAGACTCACCGCTCCACGGTCAAAAAAGGCAGCAATGCCGAACACGCTCCCCGTCCGACGCTGGCAATTAGCGCAATGGCACATCGAAATGCGGTTTGGTGTTCCTTGGCAGCCAAGCTGGAGCCGTCCACAGGTGCAGCTTGCCAAACGTTGGTTCATCGACAGCTCTCCTTGCGAACCCTGGCGGACTACCGAGTCTCATCAGAGCTTGGCTATAAGTGGGTCTCACTATGGTTCGACCCGATCAGGATATCAGATGATCGCGCACACCGTCGTCACTTGCGAGGCTGGCCGCCATGCCGTCGCAATCTTGGATATTTTCAACGAGGCGATCCTTACATCCACGGCACTTTACGACTACAAGCCCCGGCAGCCCAGCAGCATGATCCCGTGGTTCGAGGCCAAGGTGAAGGGCGGCTACCCTGTTATCGGGTTGGAGGACGGCAAGGGTACGCTGCTCGCGTTCGGAAGCTTCAGTCCGTTCCGGGCATGGCCGGCCTACAAGTATACAGTGGAGCACTCGGTCTACGTTCATAAAGACTATCCCGGTCAAGGCCTCGGCCGTGAGGTTTTGCAACAGCTGATCGCGGCGGTCAAAGCGCGCCAGGCTCACTGCATGATTGGCGGCATCGATGCCACCAATGCTGGAAGCATCGCATTGCACAAGCGCCTCGGCTTCCGGCATGTGGGAACGCTGCCCCAGGTCGGTTTCAAGTTTGGACGGTGGCTCGATCTCAGCTTCTATCAATTGCTGCTCGACACACCAACGGAGCCAATGGACGATTGATTGACGGAGCCGGATGCAAGCTGATGTTGGCTTCGGGTCATGGGCTGCCTTTCGGCATCGGCAGGCGCTGCGGCCGGTGTACCCCAGAGAGCTGCCCACTTGCTGCGCTGCCAGATTTCGGCAGCACCGGGCCACAACCAGAAGTTAAACTCGCCCGATCGCCCTTCATCGGCTAATCTTTCGAAGCCACCGACTATCTGAATAATTTTGGATTGTGCTGGAGCAACATATGCGCCTTCTAGCGTTGATCATTTTCATCGGAATTGCAGTACAGCCGAAGCTTGCCCAAGCGCAGACCGATTGTGGCATGCCGATCACAGGCGAGGACCACTGGCCAGTGGCCGCTCCGGAGAGCGTCGGGCTCGCTAGCATGACCCTTTGCCCGATGGTGAAGTGGCTCGACGATTGGAAGCAGAGCAATATACATGCCGTGCTGGTGGTTCGGCACGGCACCCTTGTCTTCGAACACTATTTCTCTGGAGCAGACGAGCATTGGGGCCGATCGGTCGGCGAGGTTGCATTTGGTCCAGAGATCAAGCATGACGAACGGTCGGTGACAAAGAGCATCGTCGCTCTCGTGCTCGGGATCGCAATCGATCGCGGGCTGATCAAAAGCCTCGACGAGCCCGTGCTTTCTTTCTTCCCAGACTATGAGGATCTGCGGACACCGGAGAAAGATCGGATCACGTTGCGCGATCTTGTCACAATGTCGGCCGGGCTGGAGTGGCACGAGGACGACACTCCGTACACAAGCGAGGCGAACAGCGAAAATCGCATGGACAACGCCGCCGACCCTTACCGCTACGCGCTGCAGCAGGCGGTCGTCGCGCCGCCAGGGCAGGTTTGGAATTACAATTCGGGATCGACAGAGGTGATCGGCGCGGTGCTGAAGAAGGCGACCGGCAAGTCGGTCGACGAATTGGCAAACACGCTACTATTCGCGCCGCTCGGGATCACTAATGTGGAGTGGCCCCGAAACGCGCGGGGCGATCCGATCGCCGCCGGCGCTCTACGCCTGCGGCCACGCGACCTCGCCAAAATCGGTCAGCTTATACTGCAGCACGGTGCCTGGAACGGCACGCAGGTGGTGCCGGCATCGTGGATCGAGGCAGCGACGGCTCCGCAGATCAATGTCTCGGGCTTCACTTCGTTTTTCTACGGCTATTTCTTCTGGCTCGGCCGATCGCTCGCCGACAAGAGGGAGGTACAGTGGGCGGCTGCGGTGGGACTGGGCGGGCAACGTGTGTTCATAGTGCCGTCACTAGATCTCGTGGTCGTGGTCAACGCGGGCCTCTACAGTAGTCGGCTTCAAAGCTCGGTGCCGATGACAATCCTCAATCAGTATGTGCTGAGGGCCATTACGGTTCGCCCGTGACGGCGCCGCCGGATGGCGCCAACCTCCGTAGCGGTGGGTGATGCCAGGGGGCAAACGGCCGAATGTCTCTAACGGGTCAATTGCGTAGGTTTCGCGGCCGGTGGCTCCGCCCCAGCTTGCCCCCGGACGGCAAGCAGAGCATCAGGTTCGGTTAGCTAGCCTCAGGCTTAGGCACAGGGAAAAGCAGCTCGTTGCCATCGGGATCTTCAACGACCATCGTGTCAAAGCCCCAAAAGTCGTCCCTCAGAGCAACTCCTCTAGCCTCGAGATCGGCGCGAAACCCGTCGTATGTGAGCACATCCAGCTTGATCCAGTAGCGACCGTGGCCATTCTTTTGCGGCCACTGGCAACTGAGCAACAACGCGCAACCCTCGCGCTGGACCCCACCAACGAGAACTTGGCCTTCTTCCGCATAGATTTTATCCCCCACAAAGCCGAGTTGGCTCACGTAGAAATCCAACGCGCGCTCGACATCGCTCACAAAAAACACGGGACGCGCGTCCTTCCAGTTCGACATTGATCTCTCCTTCTTGATTGGTGTGTCGTCCGAAGCGTTGGTCAACAATAGGCCCTGTCGTAAATCGGATGAATGTCTCCTCCGGGTCACGAGCCGCCTTCTCGAAAGGGTGAGCACTACGGCAGGTTGCACCCAGAACCGACCTGCTGGGCTGCCAGATTTCGGCAACCCTTGGCCAATTCCAAACATCTTGCCGTCATTCCGCACCCTTATGCTATATCGCATAACGCTACGAATTGCTGTCACTGCCGCGAAGGACTTCGTCACTGAAAGGCCCAGCTGTGGACCGCATGAGGAGGCCAATGAAAAAATTGCTTTTGATCTTCGCCGTGATCTTAACGCTCGCTCTTTCCCATGTCGTTCTGTTCGCCAACACATCCGCGCCGAAAATCTGGTTCAGCATGGGGGCGATCTCTTCACCTGCAGGTCACGAGAGCTGGGATACACTCTTTTACAAGCCCGATGCTCCCTGGCCAGAGTTCATGAATCACGTTCAGGTCGTGGGCATTCTCACGCAGGCCTTGCTGAAGATACCAGATACAGAGCTCGCCAAGGTGGCCGCACGCCTCAAGGAGAAGCACATAGCGCTGGGCGTCGAGATGCTCGCGCAGGCCGACGATGGCCCTCCAGGGTGTGGCGGCGGCGTAGAGGGCTATTTCCCGACGTACATGGTGGCAGCGCTCGCGGCGAAGCTAAAGCGGACGGGGGCTGAGATTGGCTATATTGCCATGGACGAGCCCCTATGGTTTGGACACTACTACGATGGGAAGAACGCGTGTCACTCGTCAATCGACAATGTCGCTGACCGCGTCGCGAAGAACCTGCATGAATATCTAAAGGTGTTTCCGAATGCCAGCATCGGCGACGGAGAGCCATTTCCCTCCATTACCGATCAGCCGACCTGGAAAGATGACTACCGGCATTGGATGGAGGCGTTCCACGCGAAAGTCGGTAAGGAGTTGGCATTTACCAACGTCGATATCAACTGGGGTGTAAAAAACTGGCCTGCATCCTTGCAAGCGGTGGCGCGCTTTGCCCAAGAGGTCAAGATACCACTCGGCGTCATCTACAATGCCGGGCCGCCACCCGCATCCATGAGCAATCAGGCTTGGCTCGATGAAGCTGTCCGGAACTTCACTTACATCGAGAACACGTTGCGCATCGTTCCAAACTGGGTGGTCTTCACGTCGTGGGAAAAGTATCCCGGGCACGCACTGACCGACGAGAACGGCCCGGGAGAAGACTACGTCGTCAAGAAGTATCTACAGTTGCGCAGCACCCAACCACGCCAGTGACCCGGCCCTCACCCGACGTCAGCTCCGGGTCACGTGCTGCCGTTCGTAATGCGTCCGCGCCACCGGTGCACCCCGGACAGCTGCCAACTTGCTGCGGCTGCACATGTCAGACGGCACCGTTGTTTTCGTGTCGATCACCGGGTCTGTAGTATGATTTCCCGCAGACTGCACGCTCTTCCGGACTTAGTGAGCGGTCTGGATCTCCCGTCGGCCCGGCTTCTTTTGTTTTTCAGAATAGTACTTGACGTCTTCCCCGAATCAGAAATATAATCGTCGCCGTCCCGCGCTCATCATGAGGGGCGGATCGCGATCGTCACGGACGTGGAGCGCGGGATGCGGTGGACGTGTCGGGTTGCAGCGCGCCGATGGCGCGCGGACGAACGATCTCGACGCGGACGTGAAGGCGTGTGGTCCTGGCCTCCCGACGCTGAGGCCAAGCAGGTAGAACGATCTGCCTGCGACAGGGGCAAGAAAGCCCGGTCCCTGGGGAGAGCGCGCTATAAGCGTTAAAACCATCGCGCAGGGAATGCCGGATGATCCGGCTGGACCTGTGGTAACTGCCGCCTGCTTACTTTTTTGCAGGCGGGCCATGGGTTGCGGCCAGCACCCGGCATTCCCTGCGCCCTCTGTTGTTTCGGAGGGACCGTTCGATCAAGACTCGGGCGCAACGCGCCGCGAGAATGATAATTCATGCTGCTGCAGTATGTGCGTCATACGGTCCTCTGTCATCGCTTACCCGATGCCCGCTTTCGCGGCATGACCATTGAGATCCGGCATTGGCAGACGGGGCACGCTACGGCATTCGATCGCTCCCGGCGCGGTTTCCGCCCCTTGACCTTTTGCCGCCGTCGTGGTGTGTACCGCCCATGCGCACGCTCGCCCGCCCTTCCGGTCTCTGGTGGCACACCTTTTAAAAGGTGGCCGGTGCGATTTTCCTTTTCCTTAAATCGTCGATGGTCGCCACCCAGTGCGGCGGCCCGTTCGTTTGTCCTGTGTGGCGCTC
>NZ_JAFATE010000570.1 GCF_019244115.1 Bradyrhizobium sp. | reverse complement strand
CAGCAGGACGCCATCCCAGCCGGTGACCCATTTGTCGTTCAGGGCAAACTGGCCGTGGGTGTCGATGCCGCCGCGGAATTGGCGCTGGCCGGGCGTGCCGGCAAACGCATTCGGATCGAGCTGGTCGATGCCGTAGAGGCGGACATTATAGGATCCGTTCGCCAGCCGCTGGCGGAACTCGCCCTGGAACAGCACGCCCTGCCGCGAGGTGATGCGCGGCGTGAAGGTCGCGTCCATGTCGGGAGCGATCGCCCAGTAATAGGGGATGTCAACGGCATAGCCATAGCCGGCGGTCTCGCTGAAGCCGGGCATCAGAAAACCGCTCTTGCGCTTGACGGTCGGATCCGGGGTCGAGAAATAGGGCAGGTAGGCCAGCGGCACGCCAAAGAACTCGACCTGGGCGTTCTCGAAATACAGCATCTTGTCCACCTGGTCGTGGATGATGCGGGCGCCCTTGACCTGCCACAGCGGCGGCTTCTTCGGATCGTCCTTGCAGGGCGCGCAGGCGGTGTAGACGCCGTTCTCGAACACGGTGTAGTTGCCCTGGGTGCGGTCGGCGCGCGTCGCCGCCATCCGCGTCGCGTCCTCGGTGTCGACGCGCAGCGAATCGACGAAACCGTCGCGGTAATCGTCGCTCAGATCCATGATGTTGGCATAGGTGATCTTGCCGTCGGCATCCGTCAGGCGGATGTTGCCTTCGGCATGCAGCCGCTTGGTCTTCTGGTCGTAGATGACTTTGTCGGCCTCCACCGAGGTGCCGTTGTAGAACAGCTGCACGTTGCCGACCGCGGAGACGCGCGAGTTGTTATAGTCGTAGTCGACCTCGGTCGCCTGCACCAGCATCTGGTTGTCGTTCGGCGCGCGCGGCGGCCGCGGCCGCGGCGGCTGGGGATTGTAGGTGAAGCTTTGCGCCGCGGCAGGCGCAACGGTCGCGACATCCGCGAGGACGCCGCATGCAACTGTCATGACGAGCGCCGACAAGGCGCGGGCAATGACACTCCGGCAACGGCGCACGGCAATGCGCCGCAGGACGGCGGACAAGCTTGCTTGGCGGGCGGCGACGACCACAGCCACTACCCGTCCTCCTGATACAGCAAGGCCATAAAGCCGGTGAGACCGCCCACGACCACGGGCAGCCACGCGGCAGCGATCGGATGCATCAACTCAGCCTTGCTCAAATCCTCAGTTACTTTCGACAACACATAGAGCAGAAAGCCTGCGCCCACGCCACTCAAAACCATCTTTTGCACGCCGCCGAAACGGAAGAAGCGCAGCGAGACGGAGGCCGCCAGCATCACCATTGCAGCCAGCAAAAACGGCTGCGCCAGAAGCTTTTGGTACTGCAGGCGATAGCCGGCGGTCGCGAAACCCGAACTTTCGGACGAGCGGATGTAGGTCGGAAGTTGCCAAAAGGACACAGTTTCCGGAGTCGAAAAACTGTTGCGGACCTGCGCCGGAGTGAGTTCGGTCGGGAGGGCCCAGCTCGCCTGATCCACCGGCGGCGAATCAATTGCGTAGCGCCGAACCGACTTGAACAGCCATTGGCCTTCCTCGAGCGTCGCCTGGCGCGCTTCGATGCGTTCCTTGAACTGATTCCTCGTATCGAATCGAAACAGCGTGAGGCCGGTGAGCCGGATGCCCTGCTGTTCGCTGCGAGCGGCATTGATGATGACTTGGCCGTCGCTTGCGACCTGGTTGATCCAGAACCCGGAGGCGTCCTGAATGCCGCCGCCCGGCGTGTTGCCGAACAACTCCGCTTCCATCCGCTTCGACACTTCGCTCAGGTTCGCCGACATCGGATTGTAGGCCACGGTCGCGAGCGCCCCGAGCGCGACGGCGCTGGCGAGGGCCGGCGCAATGAACTGCCAGGCCGAGACGCCGGCCGCGCGTGCCACCACCAGCTCCAGCCGGCGCGACAATGCGAGATAGCAGGTCATCGCGCCGATCAGGATGCAGAACGGCATCATCTTTTCGAGCAGTTGCGGCACGCGGAACAGCGACGTTTCCGCCACCATGATCGCGGAGGCCGTCACCAGTCCAGAGGTCTTGCGCACCATCTCGATGTAGTCGACGAGCACGAGCAGCACGAAAATGCTCGCGAACACGCCAAGCGCCGAGATGACGAACCGTCCGGCGAAGTAGCGTCCGAGCGTGTTGGTGATCATGCTCATGCGGCGGCCGGTCGTCCCACGAGGCGCAACAGGCGAGCATTGGACTTGTTGATCGCCTCGATCAGCGCGGCCGGAGGTTCCAGCACGATGCTGTCGAAGATGATCCAGAGGCTGACGCCGATCGCCGCGAACAGCATGAGATATTGCACGACCGGTGCGACCGGCGATTTGACCGCCATCACCGAGCAGGCGAATCCGACCATGCGCAGGCCGAACACGGCCAGGATCGAGCCGCCGATCGAGAAATTCCGGCTCTGGCGCGTGGTGCGCGGCGCGCCGAGAAAGGCGAAAGTCAGCGCCGCGAACGCGAACGGATAGACCGGCGCCATGAACCTATCATGCAGTTCGGCGCGGAATTGGCCCGGCAGCTGATTGTACATCGGATCGTCTTGGTCCGGCGCGATCAATTCCCAGATGTAGCGTTCGCGAATCCCGAGCGCCGCATCGCCGCCGCGTTTGGAGTACTGGGACATGTCGAACGCATTGCTGTCGAACTCGATCATCGCGGGATCGCGTTTGCTGGCCTCGAAACGCTGCAGCACGCCTTTCTCGAGAACCAGAAACGAGCCATGGTCGTTCTTGATGACCGTGCCGTGATCGGCGACGATCGTGACGCGCATCGCGGGATCGCGGCGGTCGTCGATGAATACCCCGTTCAATACGCCGCCCGGCTGGCGTTCCCTGATCCGGATGGTGAGATTCTGGTCGAGCTGGGCAAACCGGCCGGGCTGCAGGATGTTGGTGAGCACGTCGGCGGTGATCTCGGCATCCCATTGCTTCAGCCGCCTGAGCCCGTCGGGCGCGAGATAGGCGGCAATGAAAGCGACCAGCGCCGCGACCACGCAGGTTGCATAGACGAACGGGCGGAACAGGCGGATCGGCGAGAAGCCGGCCGCGTTCATCACGATGATTTCCGAATCGGTGGCGAGCTTGTTCAGCGTGTGGGAGATCGCGATCATCAACGCGATCGGCGAGATGATCAGGACCAGCGCCGGAATGACCAGGCTGGTGATGCCCAGAAAGGTCAGGATGGTCTGGCCCTGGCTGGTCATGAGGTCGATGCCGCGCAGCGCCTGGGTAATCCAGATCACGCCTGTCAGGCTGACCAGGACCATCGCAAACGCCGTCAGCGTCGTCTTAAAGATATACCTGTCGATCGACCCCATCGTTACCGCACGATCCCCGCCCTCCGACCGTTGGGATGGCTACCCGCAACCACACCCCGCAAGCAGGGCCCCCTTTGGCTGCCGCCAGTTGTCCCGAAGGCTACTCTCTCAATATCATCCCTTTGATCCGTCAACAAAATGGCTCGGCCAAGGCGTCGGTCAAATATGCTTAAAATTTAAGGAATGTGGCCTGGTGGACACGCCGTTGTGCCTCGGACCGGCCGTCCGTCGCTTGCGGTTTTGCGCACCGTTGCTTTGGGAAGCGGGCATCGGCCTTGGCACAGGATAGCCTCAGGGGGCATAGTGGCCGAACTGTCACAAATCGCGCCGGAACCGGGCACCCTGCCGGCGCCTCCGCTCCCGATCTCCCGTCCCTCGTCATTGGAGGAAGTTACTGATGTCCGACGCCATCAAGGTCGGCTTTGTCCCATTTTCCGCCGCCCCGAAGGGTGTTTTGGTGGTCTTTTGCGACGAGACGTTGAAGATCGGTTCAGTCACCCGCAACGCACTCGGAAAGTCGGCCGACCTGATCAAGCGTGCGGCCGAAGCCAACCAGTTCAAGGGCAAGACGGCGTCGACGCTCGACATCCTGGCCCCTGAAGGAGTCAAGATTCAGCGCTTGCTCGTGGTCGGCATCGGCAAAGCTGCGGAGCTCAAAGACAAGGATTTTCTCAAATTCGGCGGTGTGATCGCGGGAAAATTGAACCGGGCAAGCAAGGCGACTACCGTTCTGGCCGAACTTCCCGAAGCGGCCATGTCGACCGAGCAGGCCGCGGCGCTCGCAACCGGCTTAAAACTGCGTGCCTACCAGTTCACCCGTTACAAGACCAAGAAGAAGGACGGCGAGGATGCACCGCTGAAGGCCGAGGTATCGGTCGCCGTCGCCGACGTGGCGGCCGCGCGCAAGGCGCTTGCGCCCTCCGCCCACGTCGCCGACGGCGTGATCATGGCGCGCGACCTCGTCAATGAGCCGCCGAACGTGCTTTATCCGGAGGAGTTCGCGCGCCGCGCCACGGCCCTGCGCAAGCTCGGGGTCGAGGTGTCAGTTCTTGACGTCAAGGCGATGACCAAGCTCGGGATGGGCGCGCTGCTCGGCGTGGCGCAGGGTTCCGCGCGGCCGGGGCGCATGGTGGTGATGCGCTGGAACGGCGGCAAGAGCGGCGAGCAACCGATGGCCTTCATCGGCAAGGGCGTCTGCTTCGACACGGGCGGCATTTCGATAAAACCGTCCGGCAGCATGGAGGATATGAAGGGCGACATGGGCGGCGCCGCCTGCGTCGTCGGCTTGATGCACGCACTGGCCGCGCGAAAGGCAAGGGCCAACGTGGTCGGCGCCATCGGACTTGTCGAGAACATGCCCGACGGCAATGCGCAGCGGCCGGGCGATATTGTCACCTCGATGTCGGGGCAGACCATCGAGATCATCAATACCGATGCCGAAGGCAGGCTCGTGCTGGCGGATGTGCTCTGGTACGTGGCCACGAAATTCAAGCCCAAATTCATGATCGATCTGGCAACGCTGACCGGTGCGATCATGGTTGCGCTCGGAACCGAATATGCAGGGCTGTTTTCCAACAATGACGAACTGGCGGAACGGCTGTTCAAGGTCGGCAACGCGACCGGCGAGCGGGTTTGGCGGATGCCGCTCGGTCCGGAATACGACAAGCTGATCGATTCGCAGTTCGCCGACATGAAGAATACCGGCAGCCGGCACGGCGGCTCGATTACCGCAGCACAATTCCTGCAGCGATTCGTCGACGGAACACCCTGGGCGCATCTCGATATCGCGGGAACCGCGATGGGCGCGCCGAAATCCGAGATCAACCAGAGCTGGGGCTCGGGCTATGGCGTACGCCTGCTGGACCGGCTGGTTGCCGACTACTACGAAGCCAAATGATCGCGAGTGATGGCGCGCGATGACGGAAGTCCTGTTCTATCATCTGCAGAACATGTCGGTGGAAAATGTGCTGCCGTCCCTGCTCGAAAAATCGCTGGAGCGCGGCTGGCGCGCCGTCGTGCAGTCGACCTCACAGGAGCGCGCCGACGCGCTCGACGCGCATCTATGGACCTATCGCGATGATTCGTTCCTGCCGCATGCGACCTGGCGCGCCGGCGATGCCGAGGATCAGCCCGTCGTGCTGGCGATCGCGGAGGGCAATCCGAACCGAGCCAATGTCATTTTTTTGATCGACAATGCGCCGCTGCCTGCCGACGCGCACAGTTATGAACGGATGGTGCTGCTCTTCAATGGCGACGACGCCGAGGCGCTCGCGGCTGCGAGAGGCGCCTGGACGGATTGCAAGTCGCGCGGATTCGAGGTCACCTATTGGCAGACCGATGAGCATGGCAGGTGGCAGCGGCGGCAATAGGTCGAGCTTGGGCGATGCCGCGCGGGAACAACTCGGGAAGCGCGGAGACATTTTCGACGTTCGCAAGTTTGTATTTGCATTTGACTTTCGCCGCGCTCCCTCGCAGAAATTTCGTGCGGCCATCAAACGCCACCGCAGAAGTGCCGTAAAGTCATGGTCGGTCAGCAAGTTTAGGTTGGGTAACGGGGGACCGGTTGATCGTGCAAGGCAAGACTTATTACCGGACGCGACTGGTGGTTCTGCTCGCTTGCGCACCGCTGGTCGCGGCGTGTTCGGGTGCCTCGGACATCTTCTCGAGGGACGCGGACTGGTTCTCTCGTTCAGGACGGGTGTTCATTCGCAGCGTCTCGATCGAGACCCCGCCGCTGACCCCTGACAAGGCGGTTACCGCGGAGGATCTCGTCAGCGCCGAAGGCGCGTGTCCGGGCATGAGCGCACCCGCCGATGCCAATGCGTCGACGGCGGCGCCGCCTGCCGACGCACCGCCGGTGGCGAGCGGTGGAACCGTGGCGCTGGGCCATACCGAATGCGATGTCGTGCGCGGGATCGGCGCGCCCGACAATGTCAGCCTGTCCAACAATCCGCGCGGGGACCGCGTAGCGGTCGTCACCTGGAAACGTGGTGCACGCGCCGGCATCTATACCTTTACGGCCGGGCGGCTGAGTTCGGTCGAGAAGGGCGCCGACGAGGAGCCGATGCCGAGCGCCAAGCCGAAGGGCAAGGCCAAGAGGAAGCCGGCCGCGACCTGACCTGCAGCACCGAGTTCGCGCACGAATCGGCGGAGCGCTTTGCGCCGCCGCGCGGCGCTCAGCTCTCCTCGAACTGCGCGCTCGCCGCGAGCCAGTCCTCCTCGGCCCGCTGCAAGGCGTCTTGCGCATTCGCTCTTGCCTTGGAGAGCTGCGCGGCCTGCTTCGGGTCGCGCACGAACAGATCGGGCAGCGCGAGCGCCGTATCGATCTTGGCGATGATGTCGCCGATGCGCGCGATCTCGGCCTCGGCGGCCGAGATCTTCTGCTTCAGGGAACCCCGCGTGTCGCTTCTGCCGTTGTCCGGCCTGCGCGCCGGGTCCGGTTTGGTCTGGCCGCGGTCGGCCGGTACTTCGGTGCGCGCGGAGCGAGCAGAGAGCACCATGCGGCGGTAGTCGTCGAGATCGCCGTCAAAACTGGTGACGGCGTGATCGGCCACCACCCAGAGCCGGTCGGCGCAGGCTTCGATCAAATAGCGGTCGTGCGATACCATGATCACGGCGCCGGGAAACTCGTTGATCGCTTCGGCGAGCGCGGCGCGGCTGTCGATGTCCAGATGGTTGGTCGGCTCGTCTAGGATGATCATGTTGGGACGGAAGAAGGTCGCAAGGCCCAGCAGCAGCCGCGCCTTCTCGCCGCCCGACAGGCTCTTGACCGGCGTGTCGGCGGCCTTGCCGGAAAATCCGATCGCGCCGGCGCGTCCGCGCACCTTGGACTCCGGCGCATCCCCCATCAGCTTGCGCACATGGTCGTAGGCCGAGGCGTCCTCGTTCAGCTCGTCGAGCTGGTGCTGGGCGAAATAGGCGATGCCAAGCTTGTCGGCGCGCGTGATCGAACCGGAAAAAGGGGAAAGGCGGCCGGCGAGAAGTTTCACCAGTGTCGACTTGCCATTGCCGTTAGCCCCGAGCAGCGCGATGCGATCGTCATTGTCTACCCGCAAGGTGACGCGGTTCAGCACCGGATGCTTCGGATCGTAGCCGACCGATACGTTATCGACGGCGATGATCGGTGGCGACAGCAGTTTCTGCGGTGGTGGAAAGCTGATCTCGCGCACGTCCTGCGTGACGAGGGCTGCGACCGGTTTCATTCGTTCCAGCATCTTGACGCGCGATTGGGCCTGGCGCGCCTTCGACGCTTTCGCCTTGAAGCGGTCGACGAAGTCCTGCAGGCGCCTGCGCTCCGCCTCCTGCCGTTTGGCGTGTTTGGCATCGAGCATTTCGCGTGTTGCGCGCTGCTCCTCGAACGATGAATAGCCGCCGCGGTAGAGCGTCAGTCTGCCGCGGTCGAGATGCAGGATCTGGTCGACCGAGGTCTCCAAGAGGTCGCGGTCGTGGCTGATGACGATCACGGTGCGGGGATAGTGCGCGAGGTGGTCCTCGAGCCACAAGGTTCCCTCGAGGTCGAGATAGTTGGTGGGCTCGTCGAGCAGTAGCAGGTCGGGGGCCGCAAACAGCGTCGCCGCCAGCGCCACCCGCATCCGCCAGCCGCCCGAGAACTCGGCGCAGGCGCGCAGCTGGTCGGCCGCGGAAAAGCCGAGACCACTCAGGATCGCCGCCGCACGGGCCGGCGCGGAATGGGCATCGATGTCGACGAGCCGGGTCTGGATCTCCGCGATCCGGTGCGGATCATGGGCGGTGTCGGCCTCGCGCAGCAGCGCGTCGCGCTCGAGATCGGCCTTGAGCACGACCGCGATGAGACTTTCCGGTCCGTCCGGGGCTTCCTGCGCAAGACTGCCGACCCGCCAGCGTGGCGGAATGGCGATGGTTCCGCTTTCGGTCGCAAGCTCGCCACGAATGACCTTGAACAGCGTGGACTTGCCGGTGCCGTTGCGGCCGACCAGGCCGACACGCGCGCCCGGTGCGATCTGCACGGTGCCGTGATCAATCAGCAGCCGTCCGGCGAGACGGACAGAAATGTCGTTGATGAGGAGCATGGGCGCGGTTGTCACCGCTGGCCGCGCCAAAGGCAACCGCTTTGTGGCCGGCGGTGCCGCACCGTCGCGTCGTGGAACTCAACTGGCGCGATCGCCTGTCTCGCGCCGGCGCATTTCCTCGATCAGGTGTTCGAGACGGGCTGAGGGACCAAGCGTTTTGAGATCCCGCTGCAATCGTGCTCCGATGGCATCGCAGATCGATCGGCAGGTCTGCCGGTCCAGGGCTTGATGAGAGGATTCGTGAGTAACTGCGCGGTCCTCGGTCACCGACGTTCCGTTTCGTTCCAGAGTGGGTATGCACCAAGTCACGAGCGGCAATTTGGTTTCGTTGCAATCGCAAATTGCAGGGACCGGGGGCAGCGCTCCGATGACAACGACAAACAAGGCCCCGGCGCGGGGCCGGGGCCTGGTCATGCTTTGTCGTGGACCGCTGCTTCAGTAGCAGACGTTCACCACCCGCCAGCGCGGACCCCAGGGGGTCGCAACCCAGCGGCGGGCATAGCAGCCGCCATAGCCACCATAATAGGCCGGCCCTCCGGCATAGAAGCGCGGGCCCCACCAGCCGTGGTGCCAGCCACCATGCCAGCCGCCGTGCCAACCACCCCAGGCCGAGGCGGAGGTCGGCGCCAGCGCGGCGCCCAGCGCGACCGCGGCCACTGCAGCGAGCGAGAGTTTGCGCAACATGGGTCATCTCCTCAAGACAAGAGCTTCGGCACCATGCAGGCGCCGTCGGTGACCATCACCGCCGGTGACGCCACCCGATCGGGGGAAGCGTTCCGTCTGGCCTGGAGACTAGGCCGGCGGCAGTGAACGGACGTGGCATGGACCCTTCAGACAAGGTTACTCGACGTGAAATCGTCGTTAGGTCTGATAGCAGTGACCGATGGAAGCGGCCGCAGCGGCCTCGCTTGCCGTTCGCCTGCAGCGCCGATATAAGCCCGGCAACTCCAAAACCCCTGGCATTCCAAGGACGACAAAATGGCGATTGAACGCACTTTCTCGATCATCAAGCCGGACGCGACCGAGCGCAATCTGACCGGTGCGATCAACGCCGTGATCGAGAAGTCGGGCCTGCGGATCGTCGCCCAGAAGCGGATCCGCATGACGCGCGAACAGGCGGAGACCTTCTACGCCGTCCACAAGGCGCGTCCGTTCTTCGGCGAGCTGGTGGATTTCATGACCTCGGCTCCCGTCGTCGTCCAGGTCCTGGAAGGCGAGGGCGCCGTGTTGAAATATCGCGACGTGATGGGCGCCACCGATCCGGCCAAGGCGGCGGAGGGCACGATTCGCAAGCTCCACGCCAAATCGATCGGAGAAAACTCCGTCCATGGCTCGGACGCGCCGGAGACGGCCGCGATCGAGATCGCGCAGTTCTTCTCGGGCAATGAGATCGTCGGTTGACGGTGGCCCGCCGGGGGGCTGGCGCGGCGTCGAGCGAGGCGAACCATAGCCTTTGAGGAGGGCGGGGCTGTGAACTGGCTGGTGCAGGTCGCCGATCCCGCTGGTGTCGGCGCGTTCTTTGCCCAGCTCCAGACCGACGCTCACCGCCCTGCGTTCTGGCTCGCCGTCGGCAAGATCATCTGGATCAACGTGCTGCTCTCCGGCGACAACGCGCTGGTCATCGCGATGGCCTGCCGTGGCCTGCATGGCCGGCACCGGCTCTGGGGCATGGTGATCGGCTCCGGGCTCGCGGTCGTGCTTTTGATCGCGTTCACCGGCATCGTCGCCGAACTGATGCGATTGCCGTATCTGAAGCTGATCGGCGGCCTTGCGCTGCTCGTCATCGCGGCCAAGCTTCTGGTGCCCGAGGACGAGGGCGACGAGATCACGGCAGGCACCACGCTCTGGCATGCGATCCGGATCGTGGTGATCGCCGACATCGTGATGAGCCTCGACAATGTGATCGCGGTCGCCGCTGCCGCCAACGGCCAGCTATCGCTGCTGATCCTCGGTCTTGCGGTTTCCATTCCCATGATCATTGCGGGCGCCGCGCTGATCATGCTGGTGCTGGACCGTTTCCCGGTCCTGGTCTGGCTCGGCGCGATGCTGCTCGGCTGGATCGCGGGTGGGGTGATCGCGAGCGATCCGGTGGATCAGGCGGTGCTCCACGAGGTGCTGAGCGGCCAGATGGTCTTCAGCATCGAGGCGACATCGGCGATCTTCGGCGTCTCGCATCTCAGCTTTGGCGGCGACCTGATGGATTTCGTCGCCTCGGCGCTCGGCGCCATCGTCGT
>NZ_JAFATE010000463.1 GCF_019244115.1 Bradyrhizobium sp. | reverse complement strand
TGCTTTGCAGCAAGCTTAAGATCGACGAGCCAGCGTTCCACTGCGTCCTGCGCATCGCGTGCGCGATTCACGAGGTCGCCGGCCTCGCAATCGTCGGCAGAAGCCGCCGCAGCCGTCGCACGAATGCTCGCCTGGCGCTGCAGACGAGCTACGTCGACGGCAATCGCATCGTAGGCAACGTTGTCCGGGAGCTACCGCCCCGGCCTCGCAAGCCGGTCATCCTGGCCGATCAAACCGGATGCGGGCGGCTCCAGTCGCAAGTCTGGCATCCAGAACGTCATCGGTATCAACTTCAGCGCTGGAATGCCGCACGCGCTCGACAAGCGGACGTGGAGCGTTCCAAAAAAGACTTGGTTAGCGCCCTGACCTTGTCCGCGCAAAAGGGCGTGCTGTAAGGCGTTCTCTTTCCGGTCATGAAGACGGCTGAAGCGAGTTCGGCGCTGATCTCTCGAAGGCTTCGCGTTCCGCCCTTCGCTTGCGAGAACGCTTGCGGGCCAGTTCGACGGTTTCGGGGCTCGTCTCAGCGACGGCTCGTCGACCGCCCACCTTCATGCCGGTTTCCGCTCGTTTGGGATCGCGAGCCGGCTTCAGCTTTTTCCGAGGCGCGTCTTTTCGAGCTCGGAGAACGCAGCCGCCATTTGTCGCATCGCGATCTTGAACTCGTCGCCTGTGTTCGTGAGCTCGAGGTCGCCTCTAGCCGCCCAACAAGTGACGCCACGGGCGATGAGCTCCATGATGCCGAGCTCTTGGGCGAGAACTTTCCGGGCGAAGCGGGTTGCATCCTCGACGAGGACTACCCGCGCTCCGTTGGCCTCAGGCGCATCGAGCATGGCTGAGAATGACGAAACCCCGACGAGGGAGACGGCGCGCGCCACAAAAGGAAGCCGGAAGGCCTCCATGTCCTCGCTTCGGCGAGCTGGTACGCCAAATCCGAACGGGTGGCGATGATCGCGTGGGTTGCGGTCGGGTTTCTTGATCACTTTCGCGATCGCCTTGAGCCTCGACGCCAGGAATTCGGGTGGGCCCAGAAACCGCAGTGGGGGCACTGGGAGATCGCTCTCATCGAGCGGCAATGCGCGTAACTGGGCCCGGGGCGAAAATTACGCAGGTTCCGTTGCGCCTAGATGACGCCTCCCGCGCGGGCGGGTATGCGCCTACGTGTGCACGCGGTGTGCGAAATGAAGAAGATTCGCCCACAAGCCAGCTTATGCGCGTGATCGACTGGCGGGTGCGAAGATGATGAAGGTTTGACCCGGAACAGGCGAGGGCGAGTGCAATTTCCTTGCTGGAGAGAAACAGTAGGAGACAGCTCATGAAAGCTAAATTTGCACTCGCGGCACTTCTGATTGCCGGATTTGCGGCCCCCGGGATCGCTGATGACGAATATTACGTCATTCACGACACGACGACAAAGAAATGCAAGATCGTTAAAGAAAAACCGGCCACCGCAACGTCAGTGACGGTTCTCGGAACCACGATCTTCAAGACGGAATCCGAGGCCGAAGGCTATATGAAGAAAGAAAAGGTGATCACGGCCTCGCCGTCGAGCAAAACGGACGAGATGCGCCGGTGTCCGAATGCTTCACCGATCAGCGGGTAGCGCCTCGACTCCGGCTCGACTGTAGAGCTTGACTGCCTTTCTTTCACTACAAGCGATCAGGCGAAAGCCGTCCGCCCTTATCTCGCGACGTAGAGCGGACCGGCTGGCGCTTCGTGACGCGGACGGGTAGGAGGAGCGGGAAATCACATATTTGAAATGAGGGCTCGCTGCAGGTGAATCAAGTTGCCGCATCGACGCAAATTTTCTGTGCGTGACTGTCGTTTCCTCGCAACGAAAAATCACATCTCGAGATCAGCGCCATGGCGCTGCACAAGGTCTGCATTGGACCGGGCCGCGAGGGCGCCCCTTCGGCGTAATTTGCCGAATTTGTGGGTCGAAAGTGGCACGGACGATTCGCCGACTACCTGTCGCACAAAGTCCATCTCGAATACAGTTCGCTACACGGAATTGAGAGCGACCAAGTTCAAGAACGTGTGGAGGTTATCGGGATTGCCAGCCAAGGGGCTCAATGTTCGAACCGGCAGGTGGTCGGCCGTGCAGGTGACGAGGCTTTTGAATTGCGAAATGTAGAAGTCCGTGAAGTGATGTCCCCCTCGGGGGCACGCGGACGTGTTCGGGGCCGAATCGGAAGAGAGCTCACCCGCGGGCCGATAACGGACAAAGGAAAGATCAGAGCTTAGCCACCGACGCAACGAATCGAAGGCCCTTGGAGGAAATAAGCAAGGGCACCTTTTTTGAGAAAGCCCCTGGCAGCGGGATTAACCGGCAATGAAAAACACTTCGCTCGCGATCAAGCAAAAAGGTGACGCGCGAGGGCGGTCCAAACCCGCGAGATTATTCCGTTGCGACCTTCACTTCTGAAGCGGTGAAGCGGCCGCCATCATCTGGATCGCAAGTGCATCGCTGAGAACTCGGGCCATGCGCAAATGCTCGAAAATGACGGGTAACTGATCGGAAGCGAAAGCCTTCAATTGCGCGTCCTGCCCCGAGCCGATTTCGTATTCGAAAAGCTGCGCCGTTTTTTGATGATCTCCAATTTGCGCATCAATGTAGTCCTTGTCGAATTTGGCGCCGTCTTCAGCGTCAAGCCTGCTCCAAAGGATCTTGTGCTCGGGACCGAGCTGATCTGGAGGGAGCGCGACGGTGAGGCGCCCGGCGAGGGAGAAGAGACGATCGTTTGCCGCCCCGTGATCGTGAGCCATCCGACGTCCGAAATTCTTGACCGCCTCGCTGCTGGCCTTCGTCTCCGCCAATTTGCCGAATTGCACTTCCGCTCTGCCTCCCAGCATGGCGGCCCGAATGAAGGCACGATCAGCGACATTCGCTTGCCCGAGCGCCGGCACTCCGGGTGCCGCTTCACGAGTATCGGCGGGAGACCCGGCGGGATTACCGGGAGCCGGTTTGCCCTGATCCGCATTTTGGGCGAATGAGGCGCAGGCAAAGATAGGGAGTGCGCCCAGCCAAATCCATAGTGAGCGGGTCATGCAAAACTCCCTTCATCCTATCCTTGGTTGCCCGGGCTTTAGTCTAGGACGCTCTTGCGCGTGAACGTCAGAGCGTGAGCAGGTAAGACACGAGGTTATCCTTTTCGGGCTGACTGAGCTTAAGCCCGAGCACAAGATTGAAATACTCGACTGTATCGGCGAGGGTAAGCAGACGACCGTCATGCAGATATGGGGGCGAATCCTTGATGCCTCGCAGCGTCAAAGTCTTGATGGGTCCATCGGGGAGCATGACCAACCCGTTTTGTGTTTGACCAACTTTATAAAATCGCTCGAGCTGCAGGTCGTGCATGTTGTTGTCCATGAACGCCGTCTCAGGAATATGACAGGAGGAGCACCGCCCCTTTCCCATAAAGACCTGTTCGCCTGCGAGTTCCTCCGGGGTTGCCTTTGCCGGATTGAGGTGACCTGTCGGATCAAGTTTCGGCGCGGGTGGAAAATCGATGATATTTTGCATCTGCGCCATCATCGGCACCTGGTCGAAGCGATTGGGAAGATTCACGCCCTTGCGCTGTGCGCTCACCTGATCGCCATTGAAGTAGGCGGTGCGCTGCTCGAATTGCGTGAAGTCCTCGACCGAACGCAACGAACGCTTGGAGCCGTGGATCTGTTGATTAAAAAGGCCGCGCAAGCTGACGGTATCGAGGCGGAAACGGGCAGCTTGCGGGCGCACATCAGGCGTCTGATGGAAAGCGCCGTTCGTGTGGAAATTGGCATGACAGTCGAGGCAGGTGACTCCGAGGCTCTGATCGGCGCTTTTTCGATCTTCGGTCTGGTTGAACTCCTCCTGTGGAAACGGTGTGAGCAGCAGCCGCATTCCTTCGAGCTGCACGGGAGTCAGAATGCCGACGAATAGCTCATAGTAGTTCTTGATCGTGACAAGCTGCCCGCGGGAAACATCGCCGAGCTCGGGATGGGTCGTCAGAAAAATTGGCGCGGGGAATTCCGGGGTGAATCGATCGGGCAGATCGAAATCCACATCGAAACGACGCAGATTGCGCTGCTCCTGGCGCGCGATTTCATCAATCTCTTCATCAGGAAATACTTGGCCGCCCGTCGCCTGTTTTACATGCGGCAAAGGCATGAAGCCCTTCGGCAGAACGCCGCGCTCGCGAATCTCATCCGCCGACATATTAGCCAAGCTGTCCCATGAGATGCCGGTCGGCAGCTTCACGCGAACCCCACCCTGCACGGACTTGCGCCCTCCCGACATCAAAATGTTCGGGATCGGCTGATCAGAAAGGTCGAAGCGTTCTTCGAGCAGGTTGCGCTGCCGTTGCATCACCTCCGTCTTTTGCGCCTCATCATCGGCTTTCACTTGATCGAATGGTGCCGCCGGCAAAGGACGATACGACGCGTCCGGCGGAAGGGGAGCGGCGGATGCGCCAACCGCACAAAGAAGGGCGCCGAGCAAGGGGGATAGCGTTGGCGAACATGATCGCATCGGCCGCCTCCAGAAAAACTGCGAACACGCGTCAGGTCAGGATGCAAATCAAACAACAAACTGAAATGAAGTTCCGGTGCTTTAAAAAAATGCTTCGTGGCAGCCCGTTACTTCTGGCTGACCCGTGCGGTGCTTGGCTTGATATGACCGGTGATGGCTCGATGAGCGATCGTCTGCGCAATCTCGCGTTTAATCTTTGGGCGTTATGCACCGCTTCTTCCGGCGTTGAAGACCCTGAACTTGTAATCGAGTGGCGCCTTGTGGCAGCGATTGCCGTCGTCGCCGAAGATGCGCTTAAGGATTTAAGCCGACGATTTGGTGCAGTCGCTTACCAAGATCCGTGGGGACGTGCCGCTGCCGATGATGAGCTACTTCTCGGGCGAGTTGCTACGCTTATCTTTTGTGACATGTGGCTTAGAATTGGGGCGCTCTCGTTCGACAAACCGGGCGAAACCTGGCGCTCGGAACGTGTCGCAGACACACGGGCTCACGCCCGGGAAGGTGGTAGCTGGCGGATCGCCATGCAGGCGGTGACCGGCTCGACGAGCGCCGCCTCGTCCGCGCTGACCCTCTTGGTCCCCAGGATGGGGGGAGGGAGGAGCGGCATTTGGGATGTTTATCAGTGGTCCGCCCGGAGGATGGCCGACCCGTCACGCCAACTCCTCCTGGGACGTCGTAGGGCGGGCGTTTGCCTGCCCAGCTAGGGCTACAGCTCCTCGACCCAGAACGACCGGCCTCGCCGAGGTGGCCCGGCGGCAAATCGCTAATCCACCTCGGGGGAGCGGTCGAAGGAATGAGAGGATTAGAGAAGGCGGCGGAGTAGCATCCCCGAGCCGCCATCTTTTGCTGTGCAAAGGATGAGAGCTCGAAGACGCGGGCCGCCGCAATTCGCGACCCCAGGGCAATTCCCGAACGGCAATCTCTTCATGAGACATCAGTAGTTGAGCGCCCCCTGGTAACCCCTCCCCGAGCAGAGGCACGAATCGCCTCCCTAATGGCTACTGGACAAGAGCTTGGTCGCCACTTGCAAGAGCTTCGGGGATGAGACCCAAGGAGATATTAAGCCTCCGGTAACCAGCCATGGCATTAGGTTGCCGGGCGCGCAATCGGTGCTTCGTTCGCGCCCCATCCATTGATCAGGGCGCAAGTTGATGATTCGATCAGTTGTGATTTTTGCGGCGGTAATTTGCACATACGCTTGGTGCTTTGGTGTCCCGTGGTCCGACGAGAAGACGGTCCGGCGCAGTGGCGAGTGGAGTGCCAGCCCCCGCGAAAGGAAGCTTCCTGGGACCATTAAGCTGCGAGTTGTTAAAGGAGGACGTGAGTAACGGGTTGAGCTGCGTGCGGTTGATTTTCCGTCGCCCCGATCTGCTGCGAAGAGGATTTCAATGAGAAAGACTTTCTCGCGAGAAGGGCGTCGAATGCGGCCGCCGTCGCCCTCCTAGCCCGGGGCGCGGCGGCCAACCCACTTTCTACGAATTCGCCGCAGCGGGTCAGAAGCTCCCCCCCAGCGCGACAGCCCAGCTGCGACGGAGGCGCCCCCCACCGGGCACCGAAGAGCCGGCCCTGCCATGGTCCATTCACGGCGAGGCCGGCTCACTTCTCATTCATGGCTCGGGGTGGGCAAGAGGCGAGGGTTTCGTCTTCCCCTCGCCGAAGTGCGGCCTCCTCGGGAGCGCGCCGTTTTGAGTCCGGCGCGCCGGCCGGTCGAGGTCCTTCACCCTCGGCCGGCCACGCTCGGCGCGGCGAGGTTTTCGTGACGTGGCGGCCAATGCCGCGAAGGACATCGAGACCGGACCCCCTTATTCCTGTCCTTCCTCACGACGGTGGGCTGCGTCCACTTTCTCGGCCCAACTCCTGCGCTCCCTTGCGACAATGACGCGCCAGGCGATGAACACCAGGCCGCCGATGAGCAGTGGAAGTCCGACGAACATCGCGAAACGAAATCCGAAGGTAGTTGCGGCGCCGACGATCACGATCGTGATCGCAATAGCGGCCAGGATCGCCTTGTGAATGATGCGCATTGCGCGATAAACGCGGGCGACGAGGAACATGATCCACCTGTGGATACAAGCAGCAAGTTCAATCTACGCGTTTGATTTGTGTTTGGTGCTCCACGGGCCGCCGGCTTGTGAAGCGAGTCGAAACAAGAGGCTCTTTGATGCAGCAGCGCTGAGGTTTCCGCGCGAGCGGAAAGCAAAATCTCCCCGAGGAGATTTTGCCGAGCGCGCCATCTTTTCCTCGAAGCAAAAGATGAAGACGCGGTCAGCCGACGCAGGCCGCTAAGCGTCGGCGCCGTCGCCCTGGCTACGCTTCTGACGCTCCGCCCACTCCGCCATCCGATTGTAAAGGGTGGCATTTTGCAGCAGCATGTTGCGCAGCTTTGCCGTGTGGGCCCGACGCGCGTGCTCGCGCATCTGGGCCGCCTCCTCGCGATAGTGCAGCGCGGTTCTCAGGCTTCCGCTTTCAGATCGATCCGGCATGGCACGCGACCCCTGTCTAAGCAGGGCAAATCCGGGTCGCCGTCGCCGGTTCCTTTGCAAGCTGGAATGCGAGACCGAGGGCAGCTCTGTCCGAAAATGCCTGCCAGTTCTGCGGTTACGCCAGGGCTGTCGCGGGAACCTTGCGCCAGGCGGATGTATTTTCGCCAGGGGAGACGTTCTATGTCTGAGGCTCGACAGTTGCGCGAGCAAGCGGAAGCCCTGTTGCGGATGGCGGAAGAAACCACCTCGCTCGGAGATCGCGCCTGCCTAAAGT